>CAZOWW010000081.1:0-17529 GCA_964583765.1 uncultured Kineosporiaceae bacterium | reverse complement strand
TGCGCAGATCGTGACTCACGGCGGCGAGCAGGGCGGTGCGCATCCGGTCGGCCTCGACATGCGGTCGGGCGGCCGCGGCCTCCTCGGCCAGCCGCTGCTGTTCCAGGACGGTGGCGGCCTGCGCGGCGACGGCGTCGAGCACCCGCCTGTCGTGGGCGGCCAGAGCCCTCCCCTTGACCACGAGCAGAAGATCCTGGCCCACCGGCACCTCCGCGTCGGAGTCACCCGGACCGGTGCACACCCCACTGCCCACCGTGGCGACCGGTGTCCACATGGCCACCGCGGTCGGAGCTCGACGCGTCCGCTCCAGCAAGGTGACGGCGGTGAAACCGAAGGCCTCCCGGACCTGTTCGAGCAATGCGGGCAGGGCCGTCCCGCCCCGCAGCACCGTGCCCGCCAGGGTGGCGAGCATCTGGGACTCCGCCGAGGCCCGGGCCGCGACCACGGTCCGGCGGGCCGCTCGGTCCACGACGCTGCTCACGAGCATCGCGGCGACCACGAACGCGGCCAGGGCCAGCGAGTTGTTCCGCTCCCCGATCGTGAAGGTGTGCAGGGGCGGAGTGAAGTAGTAGTTGAGCAGCAGGGACGCCGCGAGCGCGGCGAGCAGGGCCGGCGCCAGGCCACCGACGAGGGCGACGACGATCACCCAGAGCAGGAACAGCAACACATCGCTGGTCAGGTTCAGCGCCTGCCGGTCCGCGGCCAGCAGCGCGGTGAGCGCCGGCAGCCCGGCCGCGGCGACCGCCAGGCCCAGCGCCCTGCGGCGCAGGGTCAACCCACCGCGGAGGGAGGGGAGGCCTCGCCGGTTCGCCGCATGGTCGTGCGTGACGATGTGCACGTCGATCGGCCCGGACAGCCGGACGACGGTGCTGTTGATGCTGGCGGAGACCAGTACCGCGAACCGGTTGTGCCGGCTCGCGCCGAGCACCAGTTGGGTCGCGTTCTCGGCGCGGGCGAACTCGATGAGCGCGGTGGCGACGTCGTCCCCGACGACCTGGTGGTAGCTGCCCCCGAGGGACTCCACGAGCCGTCGTTGCTGCAGCAGGGCAGCCGGGTTCGAGCCGACCAGGCCGTCGGATCGACTGACGTGGACGGCGAGCAACTCCCCGCCCCCGGTGCGGGCCGCGATCCGGGCCGCACGCCGGATGAGCCCGTCCCCTTCCGGCCCGCCGGTGAGGGCGACCACCACCCGCTCGCGTGCCTCCCACGTGTCGGTGATGCCGTGGTCGGCGCGATAGCGCTCGAGTGCCTCGTCGACCTTGTCCGCGAGCCAGAGCAGGGCCAGTTCCCGCAACGCGGTGAGATTGCCGACGCGGAAGTAGTTCTGCAGCGCGGCATCGACCTTCTCGGGCGCGTAGACGTTGCCGTGCGCCAGGCGACGGCGCAGCGCCTCCGGGCTCATGTCCACCAGGTCGACCTGTTCGGCGGCCCGCACCACCTCGTCCGGCACCGTCTCGCGTTGGGGCACCCCGGCGATCCGCTCGACGACGTCGTTGAGCGACTCCAGGTGCTGGACGTTCACCGTGGTGATCACGTCGATCCCCGCGGCGAGGAGCTCCTCGACGTCCTGCCAGCGCTTGGCGTTCCGGCTGCCCGGCACGTTGGTGTGGGCGAGCTCGTCCACCAGAGCGACCCGGGGCCGGCGCGCGAGTACCGCGTCGAGATCCATCTCCGGGAAGGTCGTGTCGCGGTACTCGATCTGCCGGCGTGGCACGGCCTTCAGGCCGAGGGCCATCGCCTCGGTCCGTGGCCGGCCGTGACTCTCGACGAATCCGATGACCACATCCGTGCCCCGATCCGCCCGCCGACGTCCCTCGTCGAGCATCGCGTAGGTCTTGCCGACCCCGGGGGCCGCCCCGAGATAGACCCGCAGCCGCCCCCGGGAGGCCGGGGCGTCCTCGTACGGGGTCATCGCGGCGCCTCCTCCTGTACCCGAACGTTCCCGGGCCTGACCGTGCTCAGCTCGATCGTGCTCAACCCAACCGTGCTCAACCCAACCGTGCCACAGCCAGGTTGAGGCGCAGGACGTTCACCGTGGGTTCACCGAGGAACCCCAGCGCCCGCGCACTGGTGCAGCGGTCGACCAGAGCGAGAACCGCCCCGGCGTCGAGACCACGCGTCGCGGCGACGCGGTAGGCCTGCTCCCGGGCGTAGGCCGGACTGATGTCCGGATCCAGTCCGGACCCGGAGGCGGTCACGGCATCCGGGGGGACGTCCGCGGGATCGACGACGTGACCAGGAACGCTGTCGAACGCGGCCACGGCCGCCCGCCGGTCTCTGATCAGGGCGACCAGTGTGGCGTTGGACGGGCCGAGGTTCGAGGCACCGGAGGACCCGGGGTCCCAGCCCTTGCCCGCGGCGGACGGACGGGACTGGAACCACTGCGCCAGCGGGTGGCCCTTGGCATCGACGAATCCCTGGCCGATGAGCCGGGATCCCACCACCGCACCGGAGGTATCGCTCACCAGGGATCCGTTCGCGCGGTCCCTGAGCCACGGCAACTGAGCGACCAGGGTGATCCCCAGTGGGTAGATCAGGCCCAGCACCACAGTCAGCAGGATGATCATCCGAACGGCGGCCAGGTACTGCCGCCAGCCGCCCCGGGTGGGGCCGTTGCCGATCGCCGGCGGGTCGGCGACCGGCGCCGAGGTGACGAGATCAGTGCTCATGAGGCTTCCCTCGTTCTCGTGCCTGGTGGGGTCCTGGGCCGGCCCGGAACGGGGCCGGCCCAGGCATGACGTGGTCCGCGGAGTCCGGGGACGGGGTGGTCAGTGGAGTCCGGGGAGGAACTGGACGAGCAGGTCGATCGCCTTGATCCCGATGAAGGGCAGGATCAGGCCCCCGACGCCGTAGAGCTGGAGATTGCGCCGCAACATGGTCGACGCCGAGGTCGGCCGGTACCGGACCCCGCGCAGAGCCAGCGGGATCAGCGCGACGATGATCAGGGCGTTGAAGATGACCGCGGAGAGGATCGCCGACTCAGGGCTGTGCAGGTGCATGATCCCCAGCGTGCCGAGCCCCGGATAGACGGCGACGAACATCGCAGGGATGATCGCGAAGTACTTGGCCACGTCGTTGGCGATCGAGAACGTGGTCAGGGCACCTCGGGTGATCAGCAGCTGCTTGCCGATCTCCACGATCTCGATGAGCTTCGTGGGGTTGGAGTCCAGATCGACCATGTTCCCGGCCTCCTTGGCGGCGGAGGTCCCGGTGTTCATGGCGACCCCGACGTCCGCCTGGGCGAGAGCGGGGGCGTCGTTGGTGCCGTCCCCGGTCATCGCGACGAGCTTGCCCCCCGCCTGCTCGCGCTTGATCAGAGCCAACTTGTCCTCGGGCGTGGCCTCGGCGAGGAAGTCGTCGACGCCGGCCTCCTCGGCGATGGCCCGTGCCGTCAGCGGATTGTCCCCAGTGATCATGATCGTACGGATGCCCATGGCCCGCATCTCGTCGAACCGCTCCCGGATCCCGTCCTTGACGACGTCCTTGAGGTGGACCACGCCGAGCACCCGCGCGAGGCCGTCCACGCACTCGGCGACCACCAGCGGAGTGCCCCCGGAGGCGCTGATCCCGTCCACCAGGGTGCCCAGCTCCTCCGGTGGCACCGTTCCCTGCTCGCGGACCCAGGCCCGCACCGCTGAGGATGCGCCCTTGCGCACGGACCGCGCCGGCTGCTCCGGCCCCGTCGACGGGTGCCTGTTCACGGACACGTCCGGAGCATCGGACTCGTCCCGGCCGGCCGGCAGGTCGACCCCGCTCATCCGGGTCTGCGCCGTGAACGGCATGAACGTCGCCTCCGACAGCTCCCCCGGACCCCGTTCGCGCAGGCCGAAGCCCTCCTTGGCCAGTACCACGATCGAACGGCCCTCGGGCGTCTCGTCCGCCAGACTCGCCAACTGGGCCGCGTCCGCGAGCTCCGCCAGGTCAACACCCTCGATGGGGAGGAACTCCACGGCCTGCCGGTTCCCGAGAGTGATCGTGCCGGTCTTGTCCAGCAGCAGGGTGTTCACGTCCCCGGCCGCCTCGACCGCCCGACCGGACATCGCCAGGACGTTGCGCTGGACCAACCGGTCCATTCCGGCGATCCCGATCGCGGACAACAGCGCGCCGATCGTGGTGGGGATCAGGCACACCAGGAGCGCCACCAGGACGACCATGGACTGCTCGGCCCCCGAGTAGACGGCGAACGGCTGCAGCGTGACCACCGCGAGCAGGAACACGACGGTCAGAGCGGCGAGCAGGATGTTCAATGCGATCTCGTTCGGGGTCCGTTGCCTCGCGGCACCCTCCACCAGAGCGATCATGCGGTCGATGAAGGTCTCCCCCGGCCGGGAGGTGATCCGCACCACGATCCGGTCGGAGAGCACCTTCGTGCCCCCGGTGACGGCGCTGCGATCGCCCCCGGACTCCCGGATCACCGGCGCGGACTCCCCGGTGATCGCCGACTCGTCCACGCTGGCCACCCCTTCGACGACGTCGCCGTCCCCGGGAATCACCTGGCCTGCCTCGATCACCACGACGTCCCCCAGACGCAACTCGGTGGCCGGCACGTCCTCCTCCGGAGCCGCGACCTCCCCCGGCGACCAGCGGGTCAGGCGACGGGCGGTCGTGGCGGTGCGGGTGGCACGCAGGGTGGCGGCCTGGGCCTTGCCACGCCCCTCGGCCACCGCCTCGGCCAGATTGGCGAACACGACGGTCGCCCACAGCCACACGGTGGTGGTCCAGGCGAAGACCGATGGATCCGAGATCGCCAGCACGGTGGTGAGCGCGGACCCGATCTCCACGACGAACATCACCGGGTTGCGTGCCAGGGTGGCGGGGTTCAGCTTCCGCACCGCGTCGGGCAGGCTGCGCCAGAGCATCGTCGGATCGAGCAGCCCGCCACCCACGCGGGACGACGCACCGGCCGAGCCGTCCGCGGGACCGCTCTCCGGGGTGCGGGTGGACGGGGACGGAGCAGGAGAGATCGCGATCGGGCGGGCCATCAGTGCAGTCCTTCCGCGAGCGGGCCGAGCGCGAAGGCCGGGAAGTAGGTCAGCGCGACGACGAGGACGACGACTCCGGTGAGCAGGCCAACGAAGAGCGGCCGGTGGGTCGGCAACGTCCCCTCCGTGACCGGCACGTGCTGCTGGCGGGCCAAGCTGCCGGCCAGGGCCACGACGAAGATGATCGGGATCAACCGGGCGGCGATCATGGTGATCCCGCCGGCGACGTTGTACCAGGTCGTGTTGCTGCCCAAGCCGGCGAAGGCCGATCCGTTGTTGTTGGCCATCGAGGTGAAGGCGTAGAGGATCTCGGTCAGCCCGTGCGGTCCCGGTGCGTTCGTCGCCACGGACACGGCCGACCGCTGCGTCACCGATGCTCCCGCGCCGATGAGCACGAAGGCCGGCGTGGTGAGGATGAACAGGCTGGCGAGCTTCATCTCGCGGGCGCCGATCTTCTTGCGCAGGTACTCCGGAGTCCGGCCGACCATCAGGCCGCCCACGAAGACGCTGATCACCGCGAGGACGAGCATCCCGTACAGGCCGGAGCCGGTGCCGCCCGGCGCGACCTCGCCGGTCATCATGTCCGCCAGGGTCACGCCACCGCCGAACGGCGTGTAGCTGTCGTGGAAGGAGTCCACGGCTCCCGTCGACGTCATGGTGGTCGAGGACGCGAACATGGACGAGTCCGGGACGCCGAACCGGGTCTCCTTGCCCTCCGTCGACGCATGGGCGGCGACCACCGCCGTCGGGTGCGACTGCACCTCGAAGGCCCAGGTGGCGCTCATCGAAGCCCCCCAGAAGAGAGCCATCACCGCGACGATGGCGTAGCCCTGGCGGCGGTCACCGATGATCCGACCGAAGGTGCGCGGCAGGCTGAACGAGACCACCAGCAAGAGGAAGATCTCGAACAGGTTGGTCCAGCCCGTCGGATTCTCGAAGGGGTGGGCAGAGTTGGCGTTGAAGAAGCCACCACCGTTGGTGCCGATCTCCTTGATGGCTTCCTGCGAGGCCACCGGTCCGCCCGGGATTGCCTGGGTCGCGCCCGCCACGGTGTGCACCGTGGTGAACCCGTGCAGATTCTGGATCGCGCCGCCGGCGATCAGCACGATCGCTGCGATCACGGACAGCGGCAGCAGGATCCGCAGGCAGCAACGCACGAGGTCGACCCAGAAGTTGCCGATCCGGTCCGTGCGTTGACGGGCGAAGCCCCGGACCAGCGCGATCGCGACCGCGATGCCGACCGCGGCCGAGGTGAAGTTCTCGACCGCCAGCCCTGCCATCTGCACGAGGTGGCCCATCGTGGACTCGCCGGAGTAGTTCTGCCAGTTCGTGTTCGTCAGGAAGCTGGCTGAGGTGTTCCAGGCGAGCGCCGGGTCGACGCCGGCGAATCCCAACCCCCACGGGAGGTGCGGCTGAAGGCGCTCCAGGGCGTAGAGCAGGAGCAGCGAGACGAGCGAGAACGCGAGCAGGCTGCGCAGGTACACGGGCCAGCGCTGGTCGGCGTCCGGGTCGATGCCACCGGCCCGGTAGAGCCATCGTTCGACGCGCCAGTGCTTCTCGGCGGTGAACACCCGCGCCATGTAGTCGCCCAACGGACGGTGAGCGATCGCCAGACCCGCGATCAGCAGGAGCAGAGCCAGCAAACCCGCCAAGGTGTCGGACATCAGAACCGCTCCGGCAGCAGCAGGGCGACCACGAGGTAACCGACCAGCAGGACCGAGACGACCAGTCCCACAAGGTTCTGCCAGCTCACAGGCGTTCCACCCCCCGCGCGACCAGGGCGAGCGCGGCGAACACCGCCAGGCTCAGAAGGACGAACAGCAGATCAGCCATCTCGTGCCTGCCCATCGACGTAGCAGCGGCCCGGGCCGCCCGTCGCGGCCCACCTGATCCACCTTCGCCACGGAGCACCCACCGCGCCATGGGTGTTAACGGACCTTCAACGCCGCCCGCCGGAACTTTCACGCCGCTGTGACGCGGCCGTCCGACGGGGTCTCCGGGCCGATAGGCGGACCACGACGAGAGCGGCGTGGAAGATCAGGCGTGACGTCAGACGCGGGCAGCGCAGAACGCGCGCAGGAGATCAGGCGCGGGCAGCGCAGGAGGGTCGGACACGGCGTCAGGCGTAGGCGCGGGACTGCAGACGGAACAACTCGGCGTAGCGGCCGTCCGCCGCGAGCAGCTCGTCGTGACTACCGACCTCGGCGAGCCGGCCCTCGTGCAGCACCACGATCAGGTCCGCCAGGCGCACGGTGGAGAGCCGGTGGGTGACGAAGAGCGTCACCCCGCCCACCCGCACGGCGAACTCGCGGGCGGCGGCCTGGTAGGCCTCGCACATGCGTTCCTCGGTGAGCGCGTCGAGTGCCTGCCCCGGTTCGTCGAGGCTCAGGAGCAGCGGCTCGGTGCGCATCATCGTCCGCGCGAAGCCGACGCTCTGCCACTGGCCCCCGGACAGGTCCCGCCCTTCGCCGTAACCGCGCCCGAGCAGGGTGCCGAGGCCGTTCGGCAGGGAGTCCAGCAACGCCGCGGCCCGGGCTCTGCCGAATGCCGACCGCACCGCGTCGGGGTCGTCGACGTCCGGCAGCCGGCCCACTCCCACGCTCTGCTGCACCGTGAAGTCGAGCCGGGCGAAGTCCTGGAAGAGGGTCGCGGTGCGTTCCCGCCAGCTCGCCGGATCCACCCCGGCCAGGTCGGTGCCGTCCAGGAGGATCCGCCCCGAGGTGGGCGCGTAGAGCCCGGTGAGCAGCTTGATCAGGGTGCTCTTGCCCGCACCGTTCTCCCCGACCAGGGCCACGGAGGTGCCGGGCGACAGGTGCAGGGTGAGGTCCTTCAGTACCTCCGCGCCCACGGTCGGGTAGCGGAAGCTCACCTGGTCGAGGGTGATCCCCCGCTCCATGCGGGTGGTCTCCAGCGGAGGCAGCGGCTCGGCCGGCCGGGCCGCGGCTCGCAGGGCGACGAGGCGCCGGAAGCCGGACGCCGCCGTGTGCAGGGCGGCCAGGAGCTCCAGCCCGGAGGCGACCTGGGTGCTCATCTGGGTGGCCAACGTGACCAGCAGGACGACATCCCCGGGGACGGCGTTGCCCTGGCTCACCATGCGGATGACCAGGGCCACGCAGGCGACGTAGGCCAGGGCGAACACCAACTGTCCCCCGCCGCGGAGCAGGCCGTGGCGACGCTGGGCCCGTCCCAGCACCTGGTCGTAACTGCGTTGGAGCCCGATGAGGCGCTCGACGAGGTAGGCCTGGCTCCCGCTGATCCTGATCTCCTTCTGCGTGCCCGGGGTCGTGGCGAGCAGGCGGAGGTGTTCGAGCTGGCGCATCAGCGGGGAGGCCTGCTCCCGGCCCTCCTGCAGCACCCGCTCGGCGCGCCGTCCGGTGAGCACGGGGACGACCGCCACCAGCGGGAGCAGGAGCAGCAGCACCTGAAGCTGGGCCAGGATCACCGCGGTGATCAGCGCCTGGACGACGAGGCCGGTCAGCTGGAGAACCGCGGTGACGCACTCCCGCATGCGCATGACGTCCTGACGCAACAGGGTGAGCGAGTCCGCGAAGGCGGGGTCGTCGCACTGGTCGAGCCGGTCCGTGCCGTTGACCAGCCGGAGGATCTCCCGGTTGAGCCGCAGCTCGTTGACCTCGCTGAGCTCGAAGTACGACAGGTGGCCGAAGTGCGCGGCCTGGAGCTCGGCGATGAGTGCCGTTCCCGCGAGCGCTGCCCAGGTCGAGGCCTGCGTCGCGTCCCCGTGAATGGCGGCCTGGACGAGTCCCCGGAGCGCGACGGCGATCACCGGCGTCGCGACGAACCCCAACACCACGAGGCCGCCCCCCACGAGCAGGCGTCGCCGGTCCGTGTGCCAGGACAGTCCGAACAGGAACCGAACGGCGAACAGCAGATCCCTCATGCGCGAACCCCTCCCCCGCCGACCGTTCGTACCTCGTTCGCCGTCCGGGACCCGTTGTCGGCTGGGGCCTCCACCGCAGTCTCGGCGAAGCGCCGGGCCTGGGCGGCGAACATGCGGGCGTAGTGCCCGCCCAGCTGCACGAGCTCGTCGTGGGTGCCCTGCTCGGTGATGTGCCCGCCGTCCAGCACGACGATGCGGTCCGCCCGCCGCACGGTGGAGAAGCGGTGCGAGATCACCAGACTCGTCACACCCCGCGTCAGGTCGAGGAAGGTGTCGTAGAACTCCGCCTCGCCACGCGCGTCGAGCGCGGCGGTCGGTTCGTCGAGCACGAGCACCGTGGCACCGTGCCGCACCGCGAACAGGGCCCTGGCCAGCGCGACGCGCTGCCACTGCCCGCCGGACAGGTCCCGGCCCCCGGGCAGCAGGCGATTCAGCGGGGTGTCCAGGCCCTCCGCCAGGCCGTTCACGACGTCGCCCAGCCCCGCGCGCTGAAGGCTGTCGAGCAACCCGGCGTCGTCGTCCCGCCAGGCGACGGCGTTCATCGCGACGTTCTCGCGCAGGCTGAGCTGGTAACGGACGAAGTCCTGGAAGGTCACCGCGAACCGGGCCTGCCAGGCAACGGGGTCCACCTCCAGCAGGTCCACGGCGTCCGCGACGATCGCCCCTCCGGTCGGTCGGTACAGGCCGGTGAGCAGTTTCACCAGGGTGGTCTTGCCCGCCCCGTTGACCCCGACCACGGCCAGCGACCGGCCCGCAGGGATGTGCAGGTCCAGCCCGTCGAGCACGGCCTGATCCGGCCGGTAGCCGAAGCGCAGTTCGCGCAGCTCGATCTGTTGCTCGGGAACGGGGGCGGGGCGGGTCCCCGGCACCTCGTCCGCCACCTGCCGCACGAGCTCCTCGGCACGCAGCATCGACTGCCAGGCGGCGCGCCCGTAGACGAGCTTCACATCGGTCTCGGGGAACATCACCCCGAAGCGCACGCACAGCACCGCGGCCTGCACGGCCATGGTCAGCCGGGCGACGTCGTCACCGGAGGTGCCGCCCTGCCGGGCGAGCAGCACCAGCGCACCCGCGGCGCCGACCAACCCGATCAGGGCGTACACCGCGAAGGGGCCACCGTAGATCCGGCGTCGCAGTCCCCACAGCGGTCGCAATGCGGCCTCGGTCTCCGAGGTGAAGCGCCGGTCGAGCCAGTCCACCAGGCCCAGGGTGCGGACCTCCTTGGCGGCCGAGGTGCCAGCGCCGAGATCCCGCACGTAGGAGGCACGGCGCCGGGCCGGGCGGAGCCGACCGATCACCACGCCCCACTGGTGGAAGGCCTCGGTCTGGCCGAACCGGCTCACCAACGCCACACCGGCACCGAGCACCGCGACCCAGGGCCCGGCGGTCGTGGCGAGCACGGCCACCGCACCGGCGAGCTGCGTGTACCGGGCGACGAGCGCGAGCGCCCCCTCGGCGGCCATGCCCGGCGTCAGCCGCTGGAACGACAGCGACTCGATGGTCTCGTGCAGTTCGTCCGCGACCTCGGTGGACTCCAGGGCCCGCAGAGGGGCATCCACCAGGGCGTGGCGCACCACCCGCGTCGAGCAGTACCCGTCCACCCGGCGGGCGACCGCCTGGGAGAGCACCAGTTGCCCCGGAGCCAGCAGTTGCTGGACGGTGAACGCCGCGAGTGCCGCCGTGACGGCGACGACCGTGGACGTGCCGGCCACGAGGGCGTGCAGTCCCTGACCGATCCCGACGAGGAAGACGATCGGCATCGCGCCCGCCACCGCGTGCACGACGACCGTCCCCAGCACCAGCCGTCCGCCGGCATGCGCGATCAGCCGGAACAACTGGACGGCGGCCAGCCGGCGCTCGGCGAGGCGGTGGCGGATGCGGTCCGGCACGGAAGGTCGGGGAGCCGCGGAGGTCGAGGGATCTATCGGATCGGACTCACCGGAGGGCACGGGCGCAGTCTCCCACGGCCTCCCGGAGCAACCCACCGAGATTCGTGGCGCCCCTCGCCGTGGCCTGCGGTACGCCTGTACCCCTACGGGGCCCGGCATGCTCCGGCGAGCGGCGAGCGGCGAGCGGCGAGCGGCGAGCGGCGGGTCGGCTCCGGCGAGCGGCGCGGCCTCCGACCACCGAGGGTGGTGAGGGGATCCTGCGGCAGGTCCCCGGTGACACCACCGCCGCGGAAGGACGGTGAGACGGTGCAAGGATCGCTGCTCCTCGTCGAGCTCGGCATCGTGCTCCTCGGCCTGGGACTGCTCGGGGCCCTGGCGGCGCGGTTCGCGATCTCACCGATCCCGTTCTACCTGCTGGCGGGACTCGCATTCGGATCCGGCGGATTCTGGCCGCTCACCGCGAGCGAACGGTTCATCGAGACCGGAGCCGAGCTGGGCGTGATCCTGCTGCTGTTCACTCTCGGCCTGGAGTACAGCGCCGCCGATCTGGTGACCAGCCTGCGCTCCACCGCCGTCCCCGGACTGTTCGACCTGGTGCTCAACGCTGCGCCGGGGGTGGCCGCGGCGTTCTGGCTGGGTTGGGGGCCGGTCGCCGCCCTCGCCCTCGGCGGCATCACCTGCGTGACCTCGTCCGGGATCAGCGCGAAGATCCTGGGCGACCTCGGCTGGCTCGGGCACCGCGAGACCGCCGCCGTGCTGTCCTTGCTGGTCTTCGAGGACCTCGCGATGGCGACCTATCTGCCGATCCTCACCGCCGTGCTCGCCGGGGCGGGCCTGATCGGCGGACTCGGGACGCTGGCCGCCGCCCTGGCCACGGTCACGGTGATCCTGTTCGTGGCATTGCGTCACGGAGCCCGGGTGGAACGGTTCGTGGCCAGCCCCGATCGCGAGGTTCTCCTGCTGAAGGTGCTCGGTCTGACCCTGCTCGTGGCCGGGATCGCCGAGCGGCTCCAGGTGTCCGCCGCGGTCGGTGCCTTCCTCGTCGGGATCGCGCTCTCCGGCCCGCTGGCACACACCGCCCGGAATCTCGTCGTCCCGCTGCGGGACCTCTTCGCGGCGGTGTTCTTCGTGTTCTTCGGCCTGCGCACGGACCCGTCCGATCTCCCGGCGGTCGCCGGGGCCGCGACGCTCCTCGCCTTCGGAGGCACCGTGACGAAGCTCGCCACCGGCTGGTTCGCGGCGGCCCGCGCGGGGAACGCGGTCTCCGGTCGGTTGCGGGCCGGGACGGTGCTCGTTCCCCGCGGGGAGTTCAGCATCGTGATTGCGGGGCTGGCGGTGGCCGCCGGGGCACGCCCGGCGTTGGGGTCACTCGCCGCGGCCTACGTGCTCGTCCTCGTGGTGGCCGCCCCGTTGCTCGCCCGCGCGGCCGGGCCGTTCGGCCGTCGCCTGGCCGCACGCGGCGCCAGCACGGCGCCACCGGACAGACCACCGGCAACCGGGCCGGCGGCGGACGAGCCTGCTACAGAAACGCCACCAACGGACGGGCCCCCGACGGACGAAACCTCACCGCAGGGACGGTGAGTCCCGGGCACCGCCGCGCGGTCCGTCGCCAGAAGAACGGGTACCCCCCGGCGCATCGGGTGGGAATCAGCGGCCGAAGATGCGTGCGAACAGACTCCTGCCACCCGTGGCACGCCGATCGGGCGGGCAGGAGCAGCGCTGGTCCTCGGGCACGCCACGCAGGACCTGCTCGACGTGCTGGCCGCAGCCGGTATAGGTCGCCTTGCCACAGGTCCGACAGGTCGCGGGACGGCACATGGTCGTGGACTCCTTCGCATCGCCTGCAGGCGCACCTGGAGCGGAGCCGCAGAGTACTCCGACGATGGATGACGCCACGCATTAATACCCCCAAGGGTATTGCTTCTGCAACTTCGGACCAGCCAGTAAGTCTCCAGGACGGGGCGGAGCCGCGCGACACGTCGCCAGCACGTCACGCTCGCCCACCTCACGCCCTCCGACGATCTCCTGAGCGCCCTAGCCGAACTCGGGAAGACGGCGGACGCCGAAGCGGCCACGGCCGCGGGAGGCGTTCCCGCGGATCATCGCTCCCCCGAGCCACGACGTGGTGACTCAGCCGGGATGGGACGTGGCCGACGGGCCTGTCGCATGGGCGGCCCCCCTGGCCTTGTCGAAGGTGAGCCGGTAGTCGGCCACGGCGAGGACCAATCTCCCGACGTCCACGGTGGCGCGTACGGCCACCCTCGGAGCCGACGTCCCGTTGGTCATCGGGCCGAAAGCAAGGGAGCCCATCGCATCGATCACCGTGAGCCGCGTCGTGTCGGACCCGACATAGCCGACCAGCGTCGCGCCCATCTCGGAGGCGGTGAACCCTGTCGCCGTCGGGGTGAACCGGCCGAACAGAGTGTTGACGCCATCTGACATCACGAGCTTGTCCGGAGCGGTGAACTCGATGCTCGCCCCGAGGCCGCCCGGAACGTTCAGCCGAGTACCGCCGTGCTCGACCGAGGACAGCAGCCAGCGACCACTGAAGTCCACCGGGGAACTCGGCACACCGGCCGCGACTCGCACGTGGGTCGACGGGGGTATCCGAGCGTGACTGCCCATCGAGATCGCCACGCCGATCCCGATGGCGATCACCGCGACAGCGGCAGCACTGAGCGCAGCGAGACTCGTTCTCGTCAGGGGCCGGCGACCCGCTCCCCCCAGGTCCGGGCGTCGCAGACTCCCCGCAGTCACCTGGGCTGCTCGGTCCTGGAAGACCCGATCCAGCACGTTCTCGAGATCCTCGACCATGATCATCCTTCAAGGAGTTCTGTCAGCGTCGCCAAGGCGCGGGTCAGGGACGACGAGACAGCTCCCGGGGAAATCCCCAGCACTACGCCGATCTCGCCCACCGAGAGATGCTCGTAGTAACGCAACACCACGACCTCCCGTTGACGCCGGGGCAATCGGGAGACCGCGCCGAGTACCCGTACACGCTCAGCGCGGCGCAGACTCGTCGCATCGGCGGCCTCGACCTCCCGCTCGCGATCACCGATGAGTCGCCGCACCACCCGCCGGTGCCGCAGGACCGAACGGGAGCGGTTGACGACCGCGGTCCTGAGGTACCGGAGCGGATCCTCCAGACAACGCGGGTGTGTCTGCAGCGCCGCGAACACGTCCTGCACGACGTCCTCCGCGCTGTCCTGGTCGTCGACCAGTTGCACCGCCAGACGCACGAGACCCAGGTAATGAGTCCGGAACAACCCTTGAACATCCGCGTCGACGAGACTCGTTCCGGTCGTCACGGTCGTGGCCGCTCATGCCATTCGAACACCATCATGATCATCCATCGTTCGATCATCCGTCAGGAGAGACTGCGCGCTCCACCCTCCAGACGCGCGAGAAGCACGAACATCACCACCCGGGACTCAGTAGTTCAGGTTGACGGCAGGCTCGGCACACGAGGGATCCACCGAGGCGAGATCGACCAGCGCCCGGTGCAACCGGTTCTGTCCCGCGGCCCGCGGCGTCCCACGTCCGGAACCGGTTCGACCTTCTCACCGGAACGTTGAATCGCGCGGTCGGACAGGGGAAGGGCCCGCACGGGGAGGGGTGACCGTGGCGGAGTTCGGACCGGCGGCGGCCGACGACGAACACCCTCTCGCCGGCGATCCCTCACGACCTCGGCCCGCACGAACGCACCGACAGTTGCCCGTCGACCCACGTCACGTGGTGCGCACCGACCTCACCCGCCAGGACGGGCGCGCCGCCACCACCGGCCTGCTCGCCCTCACCGACCGCCCCACGGCGAGCTTCGCCGCGAACGACCTCCAGGCGCTCGGCGTCTACGAAGCCGTGCGCGAGGCGGGACTGACGATCCCGGCCGAGCTCAGTGTGGTCGGGTTCGACGACCTACTGGTCGTCGTCTGGGTCAGCCCACCGCTGACGGCGGTGCACCAACCGCTGGGCGAGATGGCGATGGTGGCGACCGAGCCGGCGCTGTCGCCGGGACGCGGCGAGCCGACGCCCCGCACCGGGGTCGAGATCGCCACGACGCTCACGGTTCGCGCGAGCACGGCACCGCCCTCTTCCTGAGCTGCGAGGCTTCGCCAGGTCCGGCACACCCCGTCGGGGCACGCCCCGGACCTCGTCCACGCACCTCTTCCACAACTCACTGCGGACACCTCTGGCGCCGTCGGGACAAGCGCTTCGATAATGCCTGCGATCCCGTCCCTGAAGCGGTTGACCTGGGTGCCGCGGGTGGCTACCCTCGCCACGCAATTGTCGCGGTTGAGCGTGGAAAGTTTCTAAGCCCCGCTCGGTGGCCTCCGGCGAAGCCCCGCGACGCCGTGCGACGCCGTGCAGTGCCCTGCCCGGGCACGGCGATCAAAGGCCGATCCGGAGGTGTCCGTGGGCGAGTTGCGCAACCCCGTGATCCCCGGATTCCATCCCGACCCGAGCGTCTGCCGGGTCGGCGACGACTACTACCTGGCCTGCTCCAGCTTCGAGCTCTTCCCCGGAATCCCGGTCTTCCACAGCCGGGATCTGGTGCACTGGACCCAACTGGGCAATGTCGTCGATCGCCCGGACCAGGCACCGCTGTCGCCCGGGACCCCGGCGTCCGGCGGCTTCTACGCGCCCACGCTGCGCCACCACGACGGACGGTTCTGGCTCGTCGTGACGCAGTGCTCCGGCAGCGGCAACATGATCTTCTCCGCCACCGACCCGGCCGGCCCGTGGTCCGACCCGGTGCCGCTGCCCGGCGTCGTCGGCATCGACCCGGATCTCGCCTGGGACGAGGAGGGCACCTGCTGGTGCACCGTGGCCGGCATCACCCAGTGGCGCATCAACCCGGTCAGCGGGGAGACGATCGGGCCGCCGCGGCCCATCTGGTCCGGCACCCCCGGCGCGAAGGCCCCCGAGGCGCCGCACCTGTACCGGATCGGCGAGTACTGGTACCTGCTCCTCGCCGAGGGCGGCACCGAACGCGGCCACGGCATCTCGATCGCCCGCGGCCCCGCGCCGTCCGGCCCCTTCGAACCCTGTCCCGCCAACCCGATCGTCACCCACCGCAGCACCGATCACCCGATTCAGAACACCGGGCACGGTGACCTCGTCCAGGCCTCGGACGGATCGTGGTGGCTCGTCCTGCTCGGTGCCCGCCCCCGCGGAGGCACGCCCGGGTGGCACGTGCTGGGACGGGAGACGTTCCTCGCGCCAGTGACCTGGGTGGACGGATGGCCTGTGGTCGGCGGCGTGGACCTGGAACTGCCCGCTCCCCCCTGGCCGCTGCGGCCGGTCGAACCGGCTCCGGTCCGGGACGACTTCGGCACCGTGGAACTGCGGCCGCCCTGGGTGTCCCTGCGTCGTCGGGACGCCGAGACCTGCACCAGCGCCAACCCGCCCGGCCGGCTCACCCTGCGTGCCCGCGGTGCCTCGCTCGACGAACCCGACGTCACCTTCGTCGGACGCCGGCAGCAGCACCTGACCTGCCGGGCGCGGGCTCTGGTGGACGCCGCCGAGGGACGGGGCGGCCTCGCGGTCCGCCTCGACGAGCGGCACCACTACGAGATCGAGATCGGGGACGGCGAGGTCAGGGTGATCGCCCGGATCGGCCCGGTGCGCGCCGTGATCGCCTGCCACCGGGTTCCGCCCGGTCCGGCCGTGTTGCACGTGGAATGTGCGATCGCCGACCTGCTCTGGGATCCCTGCGGAGCACCCGACACCGTGACCTTCGGCATCGAGGAGGCCGACGGCACCACCGTCCTGCTCGCCGCTCTCGACGGCCGGTACCTGTCGACCGAGGTCGCAGGCGGCTTCACCGGACGGCTGATCGGTCTCTACGCCGCGAGCGGGACCGTTCGCGGCGACTGGTTCGACTACGAGCACCCGGGTCAGGGCGACCGGCGACGGGACCGCGAACCATGACGAGACGACGAGCCCACGCCTTCACGCGCACGCACCCGGCGCTCGGTCCCGGCGTCCTGGTCTCGCGGGCCCGAAGCATTCCCCACGGAGATGTCGCGTTCTCCGCAGAAGCATTCCCTCCCAGAAGAGCCCCATTCCTCACCGAGACCAGGTAGCGCAGGCCCATGACCGAACGACGTCCAGCCCGAGACGGTCGCGGAACGGACCCGCCGAGAACGAGAGGACCACCCATGAAGTCGACAAGCCGAAGGCGTCCCCGCTGGACGCCGCTCATGACAAGCGTGATCGCGATGGTCGGGTCGACGGGGCTCGTCGTCGCGGCCTCCCCCGCCCAGGCCGCGGCGGGATGCCGCGTGGACTACCGGGTGAGCTCCCAGTGGCCCGGCGGGTTCGGGGCCGACGTCACCGTCACCAACCTGGGCGACGCCGTCAACGGCTGGAAGCTCGTCTGGACCTTCGACGCCGGGCAGACGATCGGCACGATCTGGAATGCGACGGCCACGACCTCCGGTTCCACCGTGACCGTCAGCAATCAGACCTACAACGCCGCCATCGCCACCGGGGCGTCCGTCGCCTTCGGGTTCAACGGCACCTGGCAGCAGACCAACACCGTCCCGGCCTCGTTCAGCCTCAACGGCACCGTCTGCACGGGCACGACCACCACGACGACCAATCCGGTCACCACCACGACCACGACCCGGCCGGTCACGACCACGACCACCACGACCCGGCCGGTCACGACCACGACCACCACGACCCGGCCGGTCACCACGACCACCACGACCCGGCCGGTCACCACGACCACCACGACCCGGCCGGTCACCACGAC
>CAZOWW010000080.1:0-28414 GCA_964583765.1 uncultured Kineosporiaceae bacterium | reverse complement strand
CTCGGTGAGGGTAGCGGCCTGTGCGCGGACCCGGGTGCCCAGATCGCCCTCGAGCAGGGGCAGCACGACATCGGCGGGGAGCAGCGCGACCCGCCCGAACGCCGTGAGTGCGTGGTGCGAGACACCCTGATGCCGAGGCCGCGGGTCGGCTCCCGAGATCCGCAACGCGGCCACGGGCCGCCCGTGCAGCACGCCGACCGCGTTCACGGCGTCCCCGGCGGCGACTCCCGAGAAGCCCCAGCGGGTTCCCGTGCCGAGATTGCCCGGCCCCTGCGTGAGCACGACGAGATCGGCCTGGCAGACGTGCCGGGCGGCGAGGAGCGCGGTGTGCACGGTGACGGCTTCGAGGTCTCCGCCGAAGGCCTGCCCGGCAGCGATCGTCGCGGTCAGCCAGCCGGCGCGGCGCAGCCCGGCGACCGTGCGGGAGAACCAGGCGGGCAACGCCCCGCCGTCCGTCATCACGTACACGCAGGTGAGGTCCGCGCGCGTGGCGCGGGCACCGGCAAGCACCGCGGGGAGTGCCGAGTGGAGATCCGCGACGACCACCGGCAGTCCGAGGAGGTCGTCCGCCTCCCGGAGGATTTCGTGGTGGGGGGACTCCTGTTCCTCCACGCCGAGCACCATCGTCTGGTGCGGCGTGTAGCGGGCCTTGACCAGGTGCCCGGGCCCGGGGGGCAACGCGGCGGGTGGGTCGGTCGGGCGCGCGGAGAGCCGATCGACCACCAGGGCGTAGCCGCCTGTCCCCAGGCCCCGTTCCAGCGCCGTGGTGTTGAGGACGACCAGGGTGCCCGGGACCGGGGTACCGACCAGGGCGGAGTAGGCCAGCGCGCGACAGCTGCCACCGCCGGTGACCCGCACCTCGCAGTCGACCACGCCGTCCCAGCCCTCGTGGACGGCCAGGACCCGGCCTTCCCGCAAGGTAATCACGGGCACCTCCCTGATGGCCGAGGCTACCTCGGGTAGCGTGGGGCGCGATGTCCGCGCGCCGAACCGAGCGACTGCTCAACCTGGTGATCTGCCTCCTCGGAACCCGCCGTTGGCTGACGAAGGAGCAGATCCGGACTGCCGTGCCGCAGTACGCCCAGTGCGAGACGGCAGAGGCCTTCGACCGCATGTTCGAGCGGGACAAAGAGGACCTGCGCGAGCTCGGGGTGCCGGTGGTGACCGGCTCGTCCAGCTCCTGGTTCGAGGACGAGGTCGGTTACCGGATCGACCGGGACGCCTACGCGCTGCCCGAGCTCGAGCTCTCCGCCGAGGAACTGGCCGTGCTGGGGTTGGCGAGCAGGGTGTGGCAGCAGGCGAGTCTGGCCGGCCCGGCCACCCGCGCGCTCGTGAAACTCCGGGCGCTGGGCATCGAGGCCGACGACCACTCCCTCGTCGGGGTGGAGCCCCGGGTGCGGACCGCCGAGCCTGCGTTCGAGCCGGTCTACGCGGCCACGCGGGACCGGTGCGCGCTCCACTTCACCTACCGCAAGCCGAACGGCGCGGTGTCCCGACGGCGCATCGAGCCCTGGGCGGTGACCAACCGCAGCGGGCACTGGTACGTGGTCGGGTTCGACCGCGACCGGAAGGCGGCACGCGTGTTCCGCCTGTCGCGGATCGAGGGCATGCCGACCCGTAGCGGTCGGGTCGGGGCCTTCGAGGTGCCGTCCGATCTGGACCTGTCCGCGCTGGTCGCCGGCAGCGTCGAGTTGAGCGACGACCGCGAGGCACTGGTCGTGATCCGGCCCGGTCGGGGTGGGATGCTGCGCCGTCGGGGCCGGCAGGTCGGCACCGTCGTGCCGCCGGAGCCGCCGGTCGCCGCTGAGGCGACAGACGCGACAGACGCTGCGGACAGGGCGGACGGGGCGGGGGACTTCGTCCTCGGCGCGCAGGACCTCGGCGCCCGAGATCTTCCGGTGGCACTCGTCGGCTGGGACCTGCTCGCGGTGCGGGTCGGGGACGTGCGCGAGCGGGCCGAGGAACTGGCCGGTTACGGGCCGGACGTGGTCGTGCTCGAACCGCCGGACCTGCGGAGCGCCGTGGCGCGACTGCTGCGCAGCGTCGTGGAGTTGCATCCGAGGGCGGCCGGGTCCCCGGGAGTCGAGGAGCACGGGCTCCTCGGGGCAGCCGAGGGAAGCGGGCTCTCCGGGAGAACGGAGTCGCGCGGATGAGCGTGGGAGCCACGGCGCGGTTGTCCCGGTTGCTCTCGATGGCACCGTGGCTGCTGCAGCGTCCCGGGGTGCCGATCGAGGAGGCGGCCCGGCACTTCGGGCTCAGCGAGGCCGAGCTCGTCCGCGACCTGGAGTTGCTGTTCGTCTGCGGCACGCCGGGACATCTGCCCGGCGACCTGATCGAGGCGGACTGGGAGTCGGGCCACGTCTATCTGGGCAACGCCGACGAGATCGCCCGGCCGCTGCGCCTGGGCGTCGACGAGTCGGTGGCCCTGCTCGCCGGACTGCGCACTCTCATGGAGGTGCCCGGGCTGCACGACCGGGCCGCCCTGGCCGGGGTGCTGGCCAAGCTCTCCGCGGCGGCGGGTGAGGGCGCCGAGCGCGCAGCGGCCCTGTCGGCCGATCTGTCGGGCGGGATCGAGACCGAGGTGCTGGCCACGGTGCGGGCCGCGGTGGCCGGGCACCGTCGGCTGAGGCTGCGGTACCTGGTGACGAGCAGGGACGAGATCACCGACCGCGAGGTGGATCCGATGCGGCTCACCTCGATGAACGGTCGGTGGTACCTGGAGGGCTGGTGCCATCGGGCCGAGGCGGAGCGGTTGTTCCGTCTCGACCGGGTGGTCGAGGCTCAGGTCCTGGAGGTGGACGGCACGCCGCCGGCCGAGGCGGTCGCCCGGGACGCCGACGAGGCGTTGTTCCGGCCCTCGCCGGACGACCTGCTGGTGACCCTGGACCTGGAGCCCTCGGCCCGATGGGTGGTGGAGTACTACCCGGTCCAGGAGGTCGCGCCCCGCCCGGGTGGAGGGCTGCGGGTGACTCTGCGGGTGGCCACGCCGGACTGGGTTCCCCGACTGGTCCTGTCCCAGGGCGGCGCCGTCCGGGTGATCGACCCCCCGGATCTGGTGGAGCTGACCCGGGAACGTGCCGAAGAAGCACTTGGCGCGTACTCCTGAGGAGTACCCCGAACGGGTGTCGCAGGGCCTCGGTGCGTGATCGGGCCGGCTGCGACACGCCCGAACGCCCATGTACGCCGCCCGGGGGCTGGTGCGAGGATGTTGCCATCACATGACCGTGCGTACTCAAGAGAATGCTCCGTGCAACCGAAGAACTGCACAGCGTCGAAAGAGAATCGCTCCGGGAGGTGCCTCGACCATGACGACCATCAAGGCGTCGTGCCCTAGTTGCGGTGATGTCGAGCTCACCCCCAAGCAGGTGCGCCTGGTCGTTTGCTCGGTGAAGAGCTGGTCCTACTACGCCTTCACCTGCACCACCTGCCAGGACGAGGTGCGCAAGCCGGCGGGGAGAGACGTTGTGGCTTTGCTGGTGTCCGGCGGCGTGGTCGCCGAGCCGTGGTCCGTGCCGGCCGAGGCCCTGGAGGAGCACCAGGGTCCCGCGTTGACCTACGACGACGTGCTCGACTTCGCGCTCTGGCTGAAGAAGGCGGATCTGGTCGCCGCGGCGGCTTCCAGTGCGCCCCGACCGTCCCGCACCACCCCCGAGAACGCGGCCTGAGGAACCTTGGCATCGTCCCGTCCCGCTCCACGCACGTCGTCCCGTGCGGCTCCGCCCGACCTCCGTGACCTGCGTCCCCAGCCCGTGCCGCAGACCACGTCCTGCGTGCTGCGCCCGTAGCGCCGAATCTGCCCGCTGCCCGTCGTCCACCGCTCGCTGCCCGCGGCGTCGGGTGCTCGTCCGCGAGGACCCGGGGGCGGCGGCTCGCCCTGGGCAGATCCGACCGCTAGCCTGGCCGGATGATCTGGCTCGGAGTCTGGACCGTCCTGGTCCTGGGCGCCCTGCTCGCCTGGGGGCTGGCGCTGCGCGGCCTCTGGCATGCCACGCGTGACCTGTTCCACACCCTGGGCGAGGCGGCCGACCGGATCGCGGAGGTGCGTGACCGGATCCCGCCGCTGGCGCTGTCCCGCCCCGACCCGGAGCCCTCGATCTTCGGGAGCCCGGCTGCCCTCCGACAGGAACGCGCCCGCGGGGCCTCCCGCCGTCGCCGGAACCGCTGACCTTCGAACCGTCGGCCCCCTGTGGCGTCGCGCTCCGCCGGTCCGGCCACCTGCCGGACCGGCGGATACCTGTGCGCCGAGGGAGGGGATCCGTGCCATCTGGAGGGCCCACGAAGCGTTCCGCGTGGTTAGGATGGGCGCACGGTCACAGGAAGGACCCGGACATGCTCAGAGGGCTGGAGGGCTGGCACTTTCTCGTGCTGGCGGCTGTGGTGGTCTTGCTCTTCGGCGGCAAGCGGTTGCCGGAGGCCGCGCGAGGACTCGGCCGCTCGATGCGGATCTTCAAGTCCGAGGTGCGTCAACTGAACGAGGAGAGCCCGAAGCCCTCGGGTGCCTCCACCGCGCCGTCCTCGGACGCTCTTGAGGGTCGGATCGTGACCAACGAGTCGCCGCGGACGGAGAACCCGACCCGCGCCCCGCACGACGCGTAGTGGCGGGCGTGGCTCTCACCACGCGCAGGCGGAGAACGTCGAACCCTGAGGGCAGGATGCCCCTGCGGGAGCATCTGGTCGAACTGCGGCGGCGGGTCGTGGTGGCTGCGCTGTCGGTACTCGTCGGTGCGGTGCCGGGTTGGTTCCTCTACGACACCGTGTTCAGCGCGCTGCAGCGCCCGTTCACCGAGGTGCAGAAGCACCGCTCCTCGTTGGTCGCGATCAACTTCTCCGACATCACGGGCGCCTTCAACCTCAAGTTCCAGCTCTCGATCTACCTGGGCATCATCCTGTCCTCCCCGGTCTGGCTGTACCAGATCTGGGCGTTCATCACGCCCGGGCTCACGCGCCGGGAACGCCGCTACTCCACGATCTTCGTGCTGAGCGCGGTGCCGCTGTTCGTCGGTGGCATCGCCGTCGGCTGGTTCGTGCTGCCCAACGCGGTCAGCTTCCTGATCGGCATCACGCCGCACGGCGCGACCAACATCACCCAGGCGGATCAGTACTTCCGCCTCGTCACGCGCCTGCTGATGGCCTTCGGCCTCGCCTTCGTCTCGCCGCTCTTCCTCATCGGGCTGAACCTGGTGGGAGTGCTGCGTGCGCGCACCATGCTCAAGGCGTGGCGGGTGACGGTCTTCCTGATCTTCCTGTTCGCGGCGCTGGCCTCACCCACCCCGGACGCCTCGTCGATGATCATCCTGGCGATGTCGCTGGTCACGCTGTTCGCCGCCGCGGTGGGCATCTCGTTCCTGGTGGACCGCCGCCGGGACCGTCGCCGCGCCGCCGAAACGTTCGCGTCCCTGCCGGACGACGAGGCCAGCGCCCTGTGACGTCCATCCGGCCCTGGTGACCCCTCTGGCCGGTCCTGGCCGGCACGGTGGCGCTGAGCCGTCCCTGCGCCTCTCCCGTGTCCGGACGGCTGCCCGATGCGGTGGAACGTCCCCGAATGTCGCCTGCGCCACGTGCCCGCCGCGGGGAACGGCGGGCCGGTCCCGTGGCTGTACCACTACGGTGACGGCATGACTTCCGCGGCTCGCCCGGCGCCGCGCCGTCGCCGTCCGGCTCAGACCTCCTCGCAGGACGACCCCGCGCAGCGCTACGCGGCGGCCCGCCGCCGCCAGGAACTGGCCTCGACGCCCCTGGTCCAATGGCGGGAGCAGTACCCGTTCGAACTCGACCCCTTCCAGGAACAGGCCTGCGACGCGCTCGCCCGTGGTCGGGGAGTACTCGTCGCCGCCCCCACCGGCTCCGGCAAGACCGTGGTCGGCGAGTTCGCGGTGCACCTGGCGCTGAGCTCGGGACGCAAGGCCTTCTACACCACGCCGATCAAGGCCTTGAGCAACCAGAAGTTCGCCGACCTGGTCCGCCGCTACGGCGCCGAGTCGGTGGGGCTGCTCACCGGGGACAACACCGTGAACGGCGAGGCGCCGGTGGTCGTGATGACCACCGAGGTGCTGCGCAACATGCTCTACGCCGACTCACCCACCCTCCAGGGGCTGGGCTACGTGGTCATGGACGAGGTGCACTACCTCGCCGACCGGATGCGTGGCGCGGTGTGGGAGGAAGTGATCATCCACCTGCCCGAGGACGTGCTGCTGGTCTCGCTGTCCGCGACGGTGAGCAACGCGGAGGAGTTCGGCGCCTGGCTGGACACGGTGCGGGGGGACACCGAGGTCGTGGTCTCCGAGGACCGTCCGGTACCGCTGTGGCAGCACGTGCTCGCCGGTCCCCAGCTCTACGACCTGTTCGCCGAGGACAGCGCCTGCGGCACCGCCGACGCCCGGGGCCGCACCGGCACCTCGACCACGGTGAACCCGCTGCTGCACCAGCTCCACGTCCGCGGAGCGCAGGGGGTCGGCGAGGACCGCTCCGGTCGGCGGGGCGGTGGCCGCCCCGGAGGGCGAGGGGCGTCGCGACACCGTCCACCGAGTCGCACCCTGGTGATCGAGACCCTGGACGCCGCCGGGTTGCTCCCGATGATCACCTTCATCTTCAGCCGGGCCGGCTGCGACGCCGCGGTCGAGCAGTGCATGGCGGGGGGCCTGCGCCTGACTAGCCAGGAGGAGCGCGAGCAGATCCGCGCCGTGGTGCGGGAACGGTGCTCGGAGATCCCCGAGGAGGACCTGGCCGTCCTGGGCTTCGAGGCGTGGTGCGACTCTCTCGAGCGGGGCGTGGCCGCCCACCACGCCGGACTCCTGCCGACCTTCAAGGAGGTCGTCGAGGAACTGTTCTCCCGTGGGTTGGTCAAGGCCGTCTTCGCCACCGAGACCCTCGCCCTGGGCATCAACATGCCGGCGCGGAGCGTGGTCCTCGAGCGCCTGGTCAAGTGGAACGGTGAGACGCACGCCGACGTGACCCCGGGGGAGTACACCCAGCTGACCGGGCGCGCCGGGCGGCGCGGGATCGACGTCGAGGGGCATGCGGTCGTGCTGTGGCACCCCGGCCTCGACCCCCGGGTGGTGGCCGGCCTCGCCTCCACCCGGACCTACCCGCTGCGGTCCAGCTTCCGGCCGACCTACAACATGACCGTGAACCTGGTGCACCAGGTGGGCCGGCCCCGGGCCAGGGAGATCCTGGAGACGTCCTTCGCCCAGTTCCAGGCCGATCGCGCGGTCGTCGGCCTGGCCCGTCAGGCGCGTCACCAGGAGCGTCAACTGGCGGAGTACGCGCAGGCGATGACCTGCCACGCCGGGGACTTCGCCGAGTACGCCCAGCTGCGTCAGGCCATCGCCGAGCGCGAGGCCAGCCTGGCGCGCTCCGACGCGGGGGACCGCCGGAGCGAGGCCCTCGCCTCTCTCGATCGGCTGCGTCGCGGCGACGTCATCCGGGTGCCCGCCGGGCGGCGTCCCGGGTGGGCCGTGGTGGTCGAGCCGGGGCAGGCGGACGGTCCGGACGGCGCCCTGCCGGTGGTGCTGAACCTGACCCGTCAGGTACGTCGGCTGAGCGGGCTGGACGTGCCGACGGCCGTGACCCCGCTGACCCGGATCCCGGTGCCCCGGAACTTCAACCCGCGGGATCCGGCGGCCCGGCGGGACCTGGCCTCCTCGCTGCGCAACGCGCTCGGAGCGGCAGATCACGGGCCGCAGCCACGTGGCCGACGGCGGGCACAGGCCGCGGACGACGAGCAGTTGGCGGCGCTACGACGTCAGCTGCGAGCCCACCCCTGCCACGGTTGCTCCGACCGGGAGCAGCACGCGCGGTGGGCGGAGCGGTGGCTGCGCCTGCAGCGGGAGACGTCCGCGCTGCTGCGGCGGATCGAGAGCCGCACGAACACCATCGCCCGGGTCTTCGACCGTGTCTGCGACCTGCTCGACGAGCGCGGGTACCTCGATCAGGACACGGTCACCGCGCACGGCCAGATGCTGCGGCACCTCTACGGCGAGGCGGACCTGCTGTTGGGCGAGTGCCTGCGGGCGGGACTGTGGGACGGCCTGGACGGCCCCGGCCTGGCCGCCTGTGCGAGCGCGCTGGTCTACGAGTCCCGGCGCGATGATCGTTCCCTGACCCCGCGGCTCCCCGGCGGTCCCGTGCGCGAGGCACTGGTGCGGATGGGCGAGCTGTGGGCGAACCTGGAGGCCGCGGAACGCGATCACCAGCTGGACCCCACCCCGGAGCCGGACGTGGGGCTGGCCTGGCCGATTCACCGTTGGGCGCGGGGACAGCGCCTGGAGGCGGTGCTGCGGGACTGTGACCTGGCGGCTGGGGACTTCGTGCGTTGGTGCAAGCAGGTCGTGGACCTGCTCGGGCAGATCGAGCAGGCGGCCGGGGACGACCCCGAGGGACAGGCCCTGCGCCGGGCCGCGGCCGACGCGGTGACCCGGATCCGTCGAGGGGTCGTCGCCTACTCCTCGGTCGGCTGAGCTGGTCCGCTCGGCTGCGCTGGTCGGGCACTTCCCAGGACGATCCGGCCTGCGAAGCGCCCGACCGTACCGGGGCGGCCCTGCGCGCCCCGGGCGATCGGATCGGGCGGGTCCCCGGGGACGACCGCATGCGGGCCCACCAGCTCCTGCCGCTGGATCTCCTCGTGCGCGTCGTGCCGTGCCGGGCTGAAGATCTGCTCGACGAGAGCCATGGATGCCGCAGCCCCTGGACCGGGAGACCAGCGTCGGAAGATCCCGCCGCCCTGGCCCTCGGGCTGCTCGACGTCGTCCCGCGCAGCCGGGCCTGTGCCCATCATCGCTCCGTTCGGGTTGCCGCGATCGCTTCGAGCAGACGCTTCAGCGGTGAGGCCAGGCCCCAGCGACCGCGGAGCGCGTCGAGCGCCTCGGGGTCAGGAGGCGCGGACGGCAGCGCGGCGTCGACCGGGGACAGCGGGACGTCGCGGACGACGGGCACCACCCGGCGGGCGGCCGCCAGGTAGTCGCGGGCGGCTTCGAGGCGGGCCCGTTGTGCCGGCGGCAGCTCTGAGAGCGAGGCGAGGACGCCGTCGAGGTTGCCGAACCGGGACAGGAGCGCGGCCGCGGAGCGTTCGCCGATCCCCGGGACCCCGGGCAGACCGTCGCTCGGATCGCCGCGCAGGATGCTGAGCTCGGTGTACGCCTGTCCGGTGGCGACCCCGTACCGGGCGGTGAGCGCCGCGGCATCGATCGTCTCGAGCCGGCGCATGCCCCGCCCGGTGTAGAGCACCCGGATCCCGGCCTCGTCGTCCACGAGCTGGAAGAGGTCACGATCGCCGGTGACGATCTCGACTCCCTCCGGCCGGAATACCTCCGGCATGACCCTCGAGGTGGCGGTGGGCGAGGGCATGGTCCCCCCGACGGACGCCTCGGTGGCGGATGCCGGTGGGGTGGCGCCGGACGCCGGGTCCGCGGGCGCCGGGGCGAGGGTGGGGCTCGGTGCGGCGGTGAGGGTCGGGGTGGTCGCGAGCGTCGCGATGACGTCGTCCGCCTCGAAGCCGGGGGCCCCGACGCGGGCGATCCCGATCGCGGCGAGGACCTCGGCGATCACCGGCACCTGCGGACCGAGGAGTTCCGGCGTGGCCTCGGCCCCGGTCAAGGGGTCGATCACTCGGTGCGATTTGTAGGTGGGCAGGGCGCGGACCCGGAACGCAGGGCGCCAGTCGTCGTCCCAGCAGGCCACGCCCGCAGCGGGGCGACGGGCCGTCAGCAGGCCGGTGAGCATGTCCAGGAACCCGCGCACCGCATTGACGGGGCTGCCGTCGGGAGCGGTCACCGTGGTCGGCACCCCGTGGAAGGCGCGGTAGTACAGGGAGGCACTGTCCAGGAGGAGCAGGGGACCCGGCACGCTCCGATGGTGGCACGTCGGCGTCGCGGGAGCATCCCCCGGGCACGTTGCCGCGGGGGACCGGGACGGGATGGTGGGTGTGCGCGGCGGGGCCGCCCGCGGGACACCGGGTGACATGCCGGGAAACCGTGGTGGTGCTTCCGGCGGCTCCGGGTAGCCTTCGGCCGTGGAGGAGATCGATCGGCAGATAGTCAGCCTGCTCCTGCGGGACGGCAGGATGAGCTACACCGATCTCGGGAAGGCGACCGGCCTGTCCACCTCGGCCGTGCACCAACGGGTCCGCAGGCTCGAACAGCGCGGCGTGATCCGCGGGTATGCCGCCGTCGTGGATCCCGAGGCCCTGGGACTGCCGCTCACCGCCTTCGTGTCGGTGACGCCGCTGGATCCGGCCGCCCCGGACGACGTGCCGGAACGGCTGGCCCACCTCATCGAGCTCGAGGCCTGCCATTCGGTGGCGGGGGACGAGAACTACATCCTGAAGGTGCGGGTGGCCACGCCCGGCGCACTGGAGACACTCCTGGCGCGGATCCGGGCGGACGCGGGGGTGTCCACCCGGACCACCGTCGTGCTGTCGACGCCGTACGAGTCACGGCCGTACGTGGCCTGAGCCCTCGGCGGAATGCCGAGGGCCGGGGCTCGCCGTAGCCGGTCACGGCCGTACCTGGGCCCGAACCCCCGGCGGAATGCCCGGTGCTGCAGCGCGCCGCAGCGGAGGCACCGACGTCAGGGTCGGCCGGCCGCTGAGGCAGCGGCGGCCCGGAAGGTCCCGAGGAATGCGGTGGTCAGCGTGCACTGGAACAGGAGCATCGGCACCCCGTGTCCCGGGTCGACGAGCCCGGACGCGAGGGCGTAGACGCTCGCGGCAATGAGTCCGGCCAGCACGGGGACGCCCGTCAGCAGCAGGACACCCCGGCGCTCGAGGGGGCGGCGGTCAGCCCAGAGCAGCAACGCCGTCCACCCGGTCATGAGCGCGGCACCCACGAAACATGCGTAGCGGAATGCCGGGGTGGCGTCGAGGTGATCCACTCCGAGCATGGCGGCGGCCGCGCGCGGCCAGACCAGGGGCACGACCGTGACGGCGTCGAGAAGCGCCCCCGTCCGGTAGCAGGCGTGCAGGGCATGGGTCAGGTGCGGGCCTGTGGCGACCGGCTCGTTCGGGGCCACGACGGTGAGGGCCGGTCCGTGGGCGACGGCGGACGCCGAGTGCGCGGTGGCTGCAGGGGTCGGAGCGGTCATGGGGTCCTCCGAGGAGAGCAGGGAGTACGGCGGTGAGCTGTGGATGCGGCGGTGCGAAAGGTTCGACGGGTGCTGCGGGTACGAGGGTCCGAGTCCGGGGCAGATCCGCCCGGTGCGGGACTCCGAGGTGTGGGAACCCCGAGGTGTGAGATGCCGAGACCGGGTCCGGATCGGCCCCGGGCCTCGAAGACCGATCCGGACCACTTCGGCGACCTGAAGCCTCAGTGACCGTGCGGATTGAGGGAACTCAGTGCCGGCAGACCGTTCACCGCGACGTGCACGGTGAGCATCAGGACGAGCACCCCGAGGACGGAGAGCAGGACGATGCGGGTACGGCGATTCATGGCGGGTCCTCCTGTGGTGAGCGGCGGGCTGTGGTGGACGGTGGGCCGTGGACGGCGGCGCCCCGTGGTCAGAGGGCGGTGAGTGCCTCGCGCACGGTCAGTCGGGATGCGCGGGCCGCCGCGGCCAGCCCTGCGCCGGCGGCTCCGAGCAGGACCAGGACGGTCCAGACCACCAGGGCAGGCACGGAGAACCGGAAGGGCAACGCCGTGCGGAACGCCTGCGTGCCGATGAAGTCCCCGAGCACGCGGGTGAGCGGGAGCGCGACGAGGGCCGCCGGGACCACACTGAGCACGCTCGTGACCAGACCCTCGGTGACCACGATGGTGCGCACGGCCGCGGGTGTGGCGCCGAGGGTCGCCAGGACGGCGAACTCCCGCGTGCGTTCGAGGACGTTCGTGGTCAGGGTGGAGGCCAGGCCGAGCAGCGCGACGAATCCGACCACGGCGGCAAGGGCGATGAGCGCGTCCGCGAGGACGAGCACGTGCTGGTCGAGGGCCGTGCGCAGGGTCGACACCGCGTATCCCTGCGCGATGCCGACGCCCGCTCCGGTGAGGGCGTCGTCCACCCGGGCCAGGGTCTGCTCCCGGGCGGCCTCGTCGTGCGTCGTGGTGACGATCCGCAGGAGTCGGCAGCGACCGGGCGAGGCCGTGGCCGCGGCGAACTCCTGGTCCGTCAGGTAGGCGGCACCCTGGGTGCCGAAGTCGGACGCGATCCCGACCACGTGCCAGGTGTGGACCCGGCCCCCGACGGTCAGCGTGATCGGGTCGCCGACCCCGATCCCGGGCGCGACCAGGGCGGGGACGAGATGGTTGAGCACCACCGCGTCGGTGTCGTCGGCCCGGAGCCAGCGGCCTTGCCGCAGCGGGAGGCGCAGCAGCGGGGTCTCCGCGGGAAGCCCGTAGGCGGTGAAGCTGTCGTGGGCCTCGTCCGGATACGTGTGTGCGGTGTCGACGCGTCCGTTCACGTGCACCGAGGCCGGCGCACGTCCCCATCCCTCGACGTCCTGCACTCCTGGGACGCTGCGGACGAGGGCGGTCAGCCGGGCGGTGGCTTCCGGCCTCGCGAGGGCGATGTCCAGGTCGTAGTGGCGGTGCGCCATCCCCTGGTCGACGAGGGCCGTCCAGCCGCCGGCTGCGTCCAGACCGGTGAGGAACATGGTGCCCGCGACCCCGAGCAGTCCCACGGACAGGGCGAGCCGGCCGCGCCGGCGGAAGGTGTTGCGCAGGCCGAGCAGCTCGGCGCGGCCCAGACCGCGCGTCCGGGAGAGCATGCGGTCCAGCCGCCGCCCGGAGGCCCCGGCCGGGTCTGTTCCGCTGCTGTCGAGTGCCTGCCGGACGGTGATGCGGCTTCCCCGGACCAGCGGGACGAGCGCGACCAGCAGGGGCATCCCGATCCCGGCCGCGACCACGGTGAGGTAGACCCAGGCCGGGACCGAGGTGTCGGTGAGATCGAGGTTGAGCATGCGTGCCGCGGTACGCGCCAGGAACCGGCCGCCCAGCAGGCCCGCGGGCAGGGCGACGGCAGTGGCGAGCACGCCGATCGCGGCCGTGAGCCACAGGTACATGGTCAGGATCTGGCCGGTGCGGGCGCCGATGGCCTTGAGCGAGCCGATCTGCCGGATCTGCCCGGTGATCAGGCCGCCGAGCAGGGTGGCCACGAGCACGGAACTGAGCAGCAACGCCGTGAGCCCGAATGCCAGCAGGAGGAAGCCCACCATGACCATCTGCCCCTGGTGGGGGTGCCGCAGCGGTGGGGGGATCTCCACGTGGTCGACCGGGTGCCCGGTGGAGGTGAGCTCATGGGCCAGCGCCTGGGCGGTGGCGTCGATCCGGGCCTGGTCCCCGGTGGGTGCCGGTGCGACGCCCGCATGGGGGGCGGAGGGCCGGCCGACGAGGATCCGCAGTTCGTCGAGCGTGGTCGGGGCGCCGAGGGTGACGAGGGTCCGGGTGGTGGCGTAGGCGTAGGCGGTCTGTTCCTGGGAGGCCGGGGCCATGCCGCCGTCGTGCACCGTGCCGGTGACCGTGAGCACGGCTGGACGCCCGCCCGGCACCTCGACCGTGATCCGGTCGCCGGTGCGGACGCCGAGGAAATCGAGCGCCGTGCGTTCGAGCATGAGGGCATCGGCGGGGGGTGGCCAGGTGCCGACCTGCGGGAGGGGTGTGGCGAGGGATCGCGGGTCCGAGGGGCCCGAGGCGAACAGGAGCAGAGCGCGCCAGGGTCCGGTGCCTGTCCGCACCCGCGCCGGGACAGAACTGCGGGCCGCGGCATCGAGGACGCCAGGCCACGACCGGGCGGTCGCGAGGGTCGTCGGGTCGATGCCGCCGGGCACGTGCAGGGTGGCCGAGGCCGGCTGGGTCGCCCGGTAGTTGGCGCGGATCTCCCGGCTGAGGATCTCCCGCGCGCTGAGGAAGGCTCCGACGGTCACGACGCTCACGGCCACCGCGACCGTCATCAGGAGGACCCGGACCCAGGTCGCCCGCAGGTCCCGCACGATCTTGCGGCCACGCAGCCCGGTCACGACCGGCTCTCCGCTGCGGGGGCCGGCGCGGACGTCGCCGACCGGGGAACGTCCCGGCGCTGCCCGGCCGGGACACCCTGGGTCCCTGGGACGCCCGAGGCGGACGGGGCGGCGAGCTCGTCGCCCACGACGCGCCCGTCCCGCAGGGTGATGCGCCGGGTGGCGAAGCCGGCGAGGTCCCGTTCGTGCGTGACCATGAGCAGGGTGGTCCCCTCCGCCGCGAGGGTCGCGAAGAGCCCGAGCACCTCGGCGCTCGTCGCGGAGTCCAGGTTGCCGGTGGGTTCGTCCGCGAGCAGCACGGGCGGTCGGTTGGCCAGGGCACGGGCGACCGCGGCGCGCTGCTGCTGCCCGCCGGAGAGGGCCGAGGGCAGCTTCGAGGCCTGGTCGGCGATCCCGACCCGGTCGAGCAGGTCGAGCGCGGTGCGGCGGCGCGCGCGGGCCGGGACCGTCTCGCACAGGTCCATCGGCAGCATCACGTTCTCGACCACGGTGAGCGTGGGCAGCAGCTGGAAGAACTGGAAGACCAGCCCGATGGTGTGCCCGCGCCAGCGGGCCAGGCGCGAGCCGCGGAGCTCGTGCACGGCCTCGCCGGCCACCGTGATCCGTCCCGCGGTGGGCAGGTCAATCCCCGCGAGCAGGTTGAGCAGGGTCGTCTTGCCGCTGCCCGAGGCACCGACCACCGCCACGAACTCGCCGGCGCCCACCCGGAGGTCGACGCCGTCCAGCGCGGTGAAGTCGCCCGAGGGCAGGGGATAGCTCTTGACCAGGCCGTCGACCGTGATGACGTCCACCGGCACCACCTCCTGTACGCGTCCGTCCCGGGCTGCCACCCGGCCACGGAATCACCGATCATTTCTTGGACAAGATGTCCATAAAAAGAGATAGTGTTCGGAGGGGTGAGGGGGCAAGAACCGGCCCACGCCGATCCGTGCGATTGCGGACAGCGCGCGGCGGACTGTTCAGGATTGGGGTGAGACGGTGGTCACACCGCCGGACAGGCGGGTGCGACGCACCCGCAGGGTCCTCCAGGAGGCCCTCATGGAGCTGATGGTCGAGAAGGACTACGAGGCCATCACGGTCCAGGAGATCATCGACCGGGCGGACGTCGGCCGTTCCACCTTCTACACGCACTACGTGGGCAAGGAGGACCTGCTCCACGAGGGGTTCGCCGAACTGCGCGGGAACGTCGGGCTGCCGGCACCAGGTCAGGGCACGCGCACCGGCGACCTGCTCGGGTTCAGCCTTCCCCTGCTACGCCACATCCACGAGCAACGCCGGCTCGCGCGGGCGATGCTGGCCCGGCCGGGGAACCGGAGCGGCCCCTCCCAGATGCTCGAGGCACTGGTCGAGAACATCGTCCGGGCCGAGATCGAGCACCTGTGGGGGGATCGTCCGGAGCCCCCGGCGTCCCTCGAAGCGGTGGTGCAGGCGGTCGCGGGCGCTTGTGTCGCGTTGGGGGACTGGTGGGTCCAGCAGGACTTCCTGGTCCCGGCTGAGGCGGTGGACGCGTTGTTCCAGGACCTCGTCACACCGGGGCTGTGCGCTCTGCTGCGGACGGCGGACGCCCGGGCCCACGGCGCGACCAGCAGGGGGTCCGCGGCCGGTGGGACGTCCGCGACGGGCAGGGGGTCCGCGGACAGTGGGGGGTCCGAGACGCGCGGAGGGTCCGCGACCGGCTGACCGGGGCCGGCCCTCTCACCCCCGGTCGGCCGCCCGCTGGATCCGGTCGAGCACGGCGTGACGCCGCAGCGCGTGGGCGAAGTCGGGTACCTGGGAACTGCCCTCGAGGAGGTCCTGCCGGAGGCGGTCGTAGGCCAGCGCGACCGGAAGGGCGGGCGTGCCCTCCAGCGGGCGCGCCCACGGTTCGGGGCGGCAGGACGGTGGAAGCGGGAGCTCTCCGAGCTGGGTCTGGTCACCCCGGGCCCCCCGGAGGCGCACGCGCCCGAGCTGCAGCATCGGCGGGTCCACCTCGACGACGAGATCGCCCTCCGTACCGTTGATCTCCCAGCGGAATCCGGTGCCTCGGCTCGTGCCGCCGCGCAGGTGCATGCTCGCCACAGCGCCGGAGGTCAGCACTCCGGTGACGGCGATCTGGTCCTCGGCGGTCATCGGCACCGGGTCGCCGGTGTCCGTACGGCGGACCTCGGGTCGTTGCACGGCGGTGGTCGCGGTGAGGTCGACGAAATCCCCGAGCACGGAACAGAGGGCCTCGAGGGTGTGCCCGAACGGGATCGTGAGCATGGTGGCGCCGTTGCGGCGGTCGAGCTGGTAGAGCCGGTCCGGTGTGACCGTGGCGCCCCAGTTGACGCCCGAGGCGAGGATGCTCGTGGCCAACGGGCGGCCGACATAGCCACCGGCGACGAGGTCCCCCAGGTGGACGAGCTCAGGCACCCAGCGAACCTGCAGGCCCACCGCGGTGCGCACCCCCGCGTGGGTCGCCAGGTCCAGGAGTTCTCGGGTCTCGGCGACGTCGATCCCGACCGGCCACTCGCAGAACACCGCCTTCCCGGCGTTCAGGGCGGCACGCACGAGCTCACGATGACGGGGCACCCGGACCGTGATCACGACGAGGTCGACACCGGGGTCGGCGGCGAGCTCCGCGGCCGAGCCGTGGGCCACGGGGATGTCGAACGCGGCGGCGGCTCGGCGGGCGTTCTCCGCGGAGCTCGCGGCCACGGCACGCAGCTCGAGGCCGGGCACCGCGCGCAACGCCGGGACGTGGGCGAGGGCCGCCCACCCCCGCCCGGCGCTGAGGCCGACGACGCCGACGCCGAGCGTGCGGTCGGACGGACGGTCGGCTGTCATCTGGTTCCCCCTCGTCGACGTGGTCCGCGACGACCCTACGGGGGTCCTCAGGAGACTCGGGCAGGATCCTTCGGAGCGGTCGGTGTGATCTCCTGCGGGACCGCGCCGGTGCGGTGCGGGGGCACTGGCAGGCCGGCGGGTTCAGCGGGCAGGGTCGGGGAGAGTGGTAAGTGCCACCGACCGGACCGCCCCCGCGTGGCCGGTGAGAGTCCACCGGCACTGACCGGTGTGCGTGTCCCAGACCCGCGCCGTGAGGTCCTCGCTCGCCGAGGCGAGAAGAGCGCCGTCGGCCGAGAAGGCGAGGCCACGCGCTGCTCGCAGGTGTCCACCGAGGACACCGAGATAGGCGCCGGATCCGGGATCCGACAGGTGGATCGTCCCGTCGGCGCAGGCCACCGCGAGACGATCACCCGTCGGGGAGAAGGCCACGGCGTGGACTGCGGCGGGGTATCCCGCCAGAACGCTGGTGCAGGTTCCGGTCGTGAGATCCCACAGCCGGACCGTGCGGTCCTGGCCGGCGGAGGCGAGGGGGCCACCGGCCGGGGCGAACACGACGTCCGTGACGGGGTGGGTGTGGCCGAGGAGCGGGCCGAGGCACTGTCCGGTGCGGGCGTCCCAGATCCGCACCGTGTGGTCGGCGGCGCCGGAAACCAGCACGGACCCGTCGGCCGAGAAGACGACGGCCCGAACGGGGCGAGTATGGCCGGTGAGCACCCGCAGACACTGACCGCTCGGCGCGTTCCAGAGCCAGAGCGTGGTGTCCTGGCCTGCCGAGACGAGCAGATGCGGGTCCTGGGGGCAGAAGGCCACGGCGTGGACGGCTTGACCGTGCCCGACGAGCACTCGCACGCATCGCCCTTCGCGCGCGCTCCACAGGCAGACGGTCCGGTTCTCGCTCGCGGAAGCGAGGATCTCGCCGTCAGGGGAGAAGGCCACGGCGTTGACCCGTCGGCCGTGCCCCTGCAGGGCGTAGCGATGCTGGCCCGTGACCGGATCCCACACGTGCACCGCGCCGTCGTCCCCGGCCGAGGCCAGCCGGAGGCCCGAGTCCTCGCCGAGGTCACCTGCAGTCGTGGTCGCGGACGGCCCGGCCTCCGAGGGGGAACTCGCGGACGGCGAGGAGCCGGTGGCGGCGGACGGCCCGGCCTCCGAGGACGGGCTCTCGGTCGCGGACGGTCGGGTGGTAGTGGCCGGCGAGGAGTCGGCGAGCGTGGACGGTCCGATGTTCGTGGCCCCGGTGCTGAGGTGGTGAGGGGAGCCCGGGGTGTCTTCCGTGGTCAGGGTTCTGGTGGGGTGGGTGAGGCGGGCGGCGCCGTGGGCGACGGCGAGTTTGGGGTCGCCCCAGGTGCGGATGGTGGGGCCGTAGCGGGTGTGCAGGAGGTGGTGGACCAGGGGGGTGCGGCTGGCGGCGCCGGTCAGGAAGATGCCGGCGAGGTCGGTGGGGTCGGCGCCGGCGGTGGCCAGGGTGTGGTCCAGGGTGGTCAGGGAGCGTTCGAGGTCGGCGTGGATGAGGTCTTCGTACTGGGTGCGGGTGAGGTGGACGTCGGTGTTCGCGCAGCGCAGGTATTCGGAGGCGTCGGGGTATTCGGAGAGGGCTTCTTTGACGTTGCGGGCGGCGCGCAGGACTTCGTCGCGGTCGCGTTGGCTGGTGAGGTCTTCGCCGGTGGTCAGGCGTTCGGCGGTCTCGGGGGCCCTCTGATGGAGTTGGTCGAGGAGGTGGTCGTAGACGAGCCAGTCGAAGACTTCGCCGCCGATGTCGTCGTCGCCGCCGGGGTGGCCGATGACCTCGAAGCCGGTGGGGCTCACCTGCAGGACGGCGGTGTCGAAGGTGCCTCCGCCCAGGTCGTACACGGCGATGCGGGCTCCGGTGGGGAGGGCGTTGTCGGCGGCGTACTGCACGGCGGCGGCTACGGGTTCGGGGACCAGCACGGTGGTGGCCCCCGGCGCGACGGTGGCGGCGACCTCGTGCAGGACCTGGAGTTGGGCCGGGTTCCAGGCGGCCGGGTGGGTCAGGACCAGGGTGCCGGGTGGTTGGCCGCCGGCGCGGCGGGTGCCTTCCTCGACGAACAGGCGGAGTTGGGCGCTCAGGGCCATGGTCGCGGTGACCGGGGTTCCGGCCAGGATCATGGGGGCGGCGCCGACCTTGCGTTTGGGGTTGCGTTCCACGGCGCCGGGGTCGCTGGCGCGCAGGCGGTCGGCGTGGCGTCCGGCCAGCAGGGTGCCCTCGCGCCACATGACGGTCGAGGGGGTGCGGAGTTCCCCGGCGATCTCCAGCAGGTCGATGCGGTCCTCGCGCAGGACTGCGCCGGTGCAGAAGGTCGTTCCCAGGTCGACCCCGAGTCCCCAGAACGTCATGTGCGGCTCCCTGCTCGCGGGCGAGGTGTTTCCGGTCGGTGGTTTCCCTGCCGGTGCGATCCCTCGAATGGGTGACCGGTTCTCCGGTATTCGGGGGACAGTGAGTTGGACGCCGGTTTCCGGGGCATTCGTGAACCCCTCACCGACCCTCGCAGACTAACCGAGCCAATACCCACCCCGAGCGCACTCCCAGAAGTACGGACCGGAATGCCCCGATGCGACTCGTTCCGGGTGAATGGGGGGACCGGGGGCGCGACCGGCCTCTCCAGTGCGCTGGGCGGGCACCTGCACCCGAACGGGCAAGGGCGGCTTTAGTGCGTGCCTTGACGATCACAACGTGGACATGACCGTTCGGCGCCCCCGTCGCATCGGGTGCGCGGCCCGCAGATCCTTGTGCGCGACGACGTGCTCCTGGCCTCGCTGTTCGCCCTGGTCCATGCCCGAGTACGGGTCCGTCCCCGTCTCGGGCGGTGTGCCCGCTCGCCCGGGTCGATCCTCCGTCCCGCCGAACCGCGGTGACCGCTCCTGTCCGCTCCTCGTCCCGTGAGTGAACGGCCGGCTCCCGTTGTGCTGGTTGTCCGCTCGGAATGGATCACATGATGATCATTCGTCACTCCACTGCCCTGCTGCGCCCCGTCGCTCTGGGTCTCGCGGTGGTGGCATCGGCCGCCCTGTCTCTCTTCGCGAGTGATGCCCCTGTTGCTGCGACCGAACGTGCGGCGCACCCGGCGACGAGGTGCAAGGACTTCACGCTCACCGAGCGGTTCATCCGTTACGACACGAACATGCCCTCGGACCTGCACGTTCCGGCCGGATTCCAGGGGGACTGGTTCGACGAGCTTCTGGACGCCTCCGGGACGCGGGTGGGGACCGCCGTCGGCAGCATGGACATCATGTATCGGGCCGCGAACGGTGATGACATGGAGTACCAGTTCGAGATGTTCCACTTCCCGGAAGGCACCTTCCAGGTCGCGAGCGAGATCGACAGGGCCGATGTGATCTCCGGCGCCTGGGTCTCGCAACCCATCACGGGAACCAGCGGTGTCTATCGCGGCTGGCACGGTATCTGGCGCTTCCAGCTCGTGCTCGAGTCCGGCTCCGGCCCTGACTCGAATCCTTCCTTCGTCGATTCGTTCCACCTGTGCGGGCCTCGCTGACCAGGTTCGGCACGAGATCCGACGCCTCCCCAGGAGGCCATCAGTTCCCCTGGCGGGAACCGATCGGGTCCGGCCCTGGTCCGCTGCGTGACCGCCGGACGCAGCCGGCTCTTCGGAGGATCCCGCCCTGGCCCGTGCACGCTGTCGGCGCGTGGGCCAGGGCGCACCGGACCGGGGACGATCGGCGCGGCCAGGATGATCAGGTCGCGGTGTCCACCGTGACGGTGGAGGCGGCGAGGCCGGGGGCGCCCGGCGAATCGATCGCCGGTGCGGGGAGCTGGAGCTGTTTCTCAAGGGAAGCGGTCTCGGCAATGAGTGCCTGCAGGGTGTCCAGCCGCCGGCGACCGAGGGCGGCGGCCTCGCGCCGGGCGGCGGCGTCCTGCTTGGCGGTGGCACCGAGCTGAACCACCCGGGAGTCGAGGGCACGCCGCGCCTGTGCCAGGGAGGCTTCGACGGTCTGCTCGACACGTGTCCGTTGCTCGGCCACGGCTCGCTGGAGGATCGGGGTCATCGAGCGGATGCCCTCGTTGACGACCTCGGCCACGAGTTGGCGCAGCTCCTGACGGCCGCGGGTGGCGACCTGGTGGTCCCAACGCTTCTTGAGCACGGCGAAGGCGAGCGCGGGCCCGATCACGAACGGGGCCAGCGGACCGAGGAGGGCCACGTGCAGCCCGATGAACGTGAGGGAGGAGGCCATCATCGCCGCCGGGACGCCGTCCCGCAGGGCGTCGAAGGACTCGTGTTGTACCGAGCGGTCGCCTCCCGTTGCATCGCCGGCGAGCTCCAGCTCGCCGAAGCCGACCTCGACGTCCTCGAGACCCATCTCGTGGAGGACGCGGACGAGGTCAGTACGGATGCGGTCATCAGCGGTGGCGAGGATCTCCTGCCCGGCTGCTTCGAGGGACCGGGGCAGGCTGTCGGTGAGCTCCTCGGCGCACTGCTGCACGAGTTTGGTCGTGCGCAGGTCCCGGTCGCGGAGATCGGCGTCGTACTCGCGGCGCATCTGTTCGAGCCGGTCCCGGACCACGACGGCCACGTCCCCGCCCAGGAAGTTGAGCTGGGCGCGGTGCAGTTGCCAGGCGCGGCGCCGGGCGTCGAGCGCCTCCTGTTCCTCGCGCAGCTGTTCGAGCCGCTGTGCTCGGCCGGTGTCGTCCGAACCCCCGGCGACGGCGTCCTCCTGCGCGGGGACGAGTTCGCGCAGGACGTTGCCGAGCATGTGCACCAGCTGTGCGGCCCGGGCGACCTCCCGCGAACGGATGGTGCCGCGCAGGAACTCGGCCAGATCGGCCATCCCGCTGCGGGTGAGGAGCTGCGTGGCGCGCGCGTCTTCCCCCCGTTCCCGACGTGCCGCGGCCGCGTCGGCCATACGGCTGCTGACCGGGAGCCAGACGGCCTCGGTGAGCCGGGCGGCGTCCCGGGGGGTGAACTGCCTGCCCTCTCCGGTGGGCGTGGCCACGAAGGAGACGAGCCGCCGACGGTTCTCGTCGAGGAGCTCGCGCCAGTGCGGCGCATCATCGATCTTGGTGAGGACGAACGCGACCTGGGGGACTCGACGGCAGGCCTCGGCGAGGAACTCGAGTTCATGACGTTGCACGGGCTGGTCGCGGCCGCTGAGCACGAACAGCAGGACGTCCGCCTGATGGAGGGCGGACATCGTGGCGTGTTTGTGGCCGATCGTCAGGCTGTCCACGCCGGGGGTGTCCACGAGGCGCAGCCCCTGCAGCAAGGGGTGCGCGAGCGTGACCTCGACGCCGCTAACCCCGCGGCGCAGCGCGGGATCACCGAGCACGGAGGCGTAGTCGCCCAGCTGGTCAGGGGTGATCGACTGTGGGGGTCCCTGGGCATGGCGCACGGTCATGGCGAACTGGTCGCCGTAGCGCAGCGCGATGTGCGTGTCGGTGGCGATGTCCTCGTCCACCGGAACCAGCCCGGGGCGGTTCACGAGCGTGTTGATGAGGCTGCTCTTGCCACGTTTCTGCGCCCCCGCCACGACCACCACCGTGTCGTGTTGCTGCCACCGGGCGGCCTCGGCGGCGAGCGGATCGGCGAGGTCGGTGCGTCCGTGCTCGCGGACGGTGGCGTGCACTTTGTTGGCCAGGGACAGGGCCGCGCGAACGGCGGGGGGCCTGGTGGACGGAGCCTCCGCTCGGGCGGTGGGGACGGCGCCCGTGCCGCTGCCGCCGTCGGCGCCGGGCGGGGACGGCGGGACTGTGGCCGGGTCCGTCATCGCGGGGTCCTTCCTGCTGAGCGCGGGGTGGCCGGTGGTGCGTCACTGGTGGGGGCGGTCCGTCACGAGTGGAGCGGCGTCGGGTGGTCGGGGCGCTGGGGACGGCGGCCTCGGCGGAGGCGATGGGCTCACCTGCCTGCGAGTTCCTGCGTGGCCCGGGCATGGAGCTCCTCGACGGCGTCGAGAACGCCGGCGAGCTGGCGTCGGGCGGGCATCGGCAGCGGGCGTTGGGTGAGCACCCGCAGGCGGGCGGCGAGCGCGGCGGCTCGCTCGACCAGTTCTGCCGCGGAGGCCGTGTCCGGCAGGCCGAGCCGTTGAGCGGGCCAGAGCCCTTCGGCGAGCAGCTGCACGGTGTCCCGAAGGGCAGCGGGCAGGACCGGCAGGACCAGGTCGACGGGCAGGTCGGTCCCCGAAAGAGCGGCCTCCGCTTCGGCGGCTGCCTTGCCGAGCGGGTCCTGGGCCAGGGACTCGAAGGTGTCGAGGACGTCCAGCGCCGGGCGGCCGAGGGTGCGCCCGCCCCCGGACATGGCCAGGCTCCGCCAGCGCGCCGCGAGAGCCCGTGCCTGTTCGGCGATCTGGTCGGCGGAGGCGTCGACGGGTAGCCCGACCCGGGCGGCGGGCTCGTCGTGGCGGGCCAGCCGGACGAGCTCCGCCATGCGCTCCTGGGACAGCGTGACCTCACCGCGGCTCACCGTGTCGAGGGCAACGGTGACGCGCAGACCCTGCATCTGTCGGACGATCGAGTCATGGCGTTCGACGTCCCGGATGAGGCCGTTGAAGATCATCCGGTCGGCGTCCACGAGGCCGGTGGGCACGTAGCCGTGCAGCTGGTTGAGCGTGTGGAGCGACTTGAGCCGCTCGGCGTTGGCGGCGAAGAAGCCCAGCGCCTGGGCGAGATCCGTCGACGCCCTGTCCTGCTCGGTGGAACCGAGCGGGCCGGAGGCCACGGGGCGTGAGGTGGATTCGCCTGGCGCGCTGGTGGCGGCACATCCGGTGGCCCCGGCATCGGTTGTTGTCGTGGCTGCGCGCGGGGCCGTTGGGGTGTCCGGGAGCCCGGAGAAGCCCGACCGTGCGACCAGTTCCTCGTGCACCGCATCGAGATCGGCTTCGGGCGCCCGTCGGAGCAGGTCCAGGGCCACCGCGAGGCCGTACTGCCGCAGCCGGTCGACCAGTTCCCGCCGGGTGACGAGGGACCCGGGCAGGGTCGGCAGGGCGGATGGGTCGAGCAGGTCCTCGACGAGGAACTCGAGATCCGTCTCGGGCCCGGTGAGCGTGCGCAGGACGGCGAGATGCTCCGGGCCGAGGCGACGTCCCCGGCCGGTCTCGGCGAGCAGCCCGGCCACCGGGATCACGTCCAGGGCGAGGCTGCGGAGATCGTCCCGGGCGGCCGCGGCACGACGCCGGGCACCCGGCCAGGGATCCGTGCCGGCCACCGCCCGGTTGTCGATCTTGCTCATGACCACGAGGGTGTTCGCCGCGCCGAGCCCGCTGATCCGCGAGAGCGAACGGAACTCGGAGAGGAGCTGCTGCCCGGTGCGGTCGACATAGGGCATGACGTAGACGAGCGCCTGGGCCGCCGGGGGGCTGTCCGTGCCGAAGAGCACCGCGCGGGCGCGCGACTCCAGTTCCGCCGTCGTCGTGTTGCCGCCCGGGGTGTCCACGACGGTGAGGCCGCGGAGCACGGGGACGTCCATGGTCACGCTCACCCGGAGGATGTCCGCGTCCGGCACTCCGAGGTCCTCGGGGAAGGTCCGCTCGGGGCCGAGGCGAAGCGGAGGTGCCTCGTCGCCGTCGCGGGTGTGCACGCGCACCAGCCCGTCATCGGTGCCGTACTGGTACCAGGTGGCGTGGCGGGACATCTCCCCGGCGGCCACCGGTGCGACCGGTGCGCCGAGCAGGGCGTTGACAAGGGTGGACTTGCCGGCGCTCACCGCTCCCGCGATCGCGATGAGTAGCGGGTCCGTGAGGCGGCGCTGCATGACGCGCAGGTCGTAGCGGAAGGACCGGTCCCGTGCGTCGGCGGCTGCCCGGTCGAGGAGAAGCCACAGCGCGCGCAGCGCGGGACTCGGGCCGTCCGGGGCGTCGGCTGGAGGGTTCACCAGTGCTCCACACCGTGGCTCGGGGGGTCGGTGTCCGGGTGCCACGTCGGGTCCGGGTGCCACGGTGGCTCGGAGTGCCCGGTCGGGTCCGGGAGAAGATCGTGCGTGGAGCTGTCCGGTGGCTCCTGCGTCCCGTGCCACGCATGCCAGGGATCGTGGGCTGCGTCCGTGGTGTCGGATGCGGCGTCGCCGATCTCGAGCTCGTGGCCGGGCGGCGCGCTGTCGTCGGTGTGGTCGGACAAGGCGCTGTCGTCGGTGTGGCCGGGCGGGTCGGTGTCCCAGGGCAGCCCGGTCAAGAGGTGAGCGTCGCCTTCCGCGGCCGTCGCCTGGAAGGTGTGCAGGAAGAGCTCCTCGGAGGTTGCAGCGGGGGGCAGGGCCTGGTGCGGCAGGAGAAGGTCGAGCCATTCCGTGCGGGCGGGCTCGCCGTCCTCGTCGGGGAACGGATTCTCGGGAGGACCATCGTCGGGGAACGGTCCGGTGGTCATGTTCCCTCCGTGTCCACAATTGCACGGAACGTGCCCGCCAGCGCTGCTACCGTCACGATCGTGTCCGACGTGCCGCTGTTCCCGGTCGACGAGGTGCCGGTCGACGAGGTGCCGGCCGCGACACCCGAGGCCACGTCCATTGCCGTGACGTATCCCGAGTCCGCGCTGTGCTCGGAGTGGGATCTGGTGCTCCGAGCGCGTGGTGGCGACGAGTGGGCCTTCCGGCAACTGTGGGCGCTCGCCGAGCGTCGCGTGTTCGCGGTGTGCCTGCACCTGTCCGGGCACCGAGTGCAAGCACTGGACGCGGTGCAGGACACCCAGATCGCTGTCTGGCGGAACCTGCACCGGTTCGCGGGACGGTCCTCCTTCGCCACCTGGGCCTGCGCCATCGCCCGGAATGCGGTGCATGAGCTGCGTCGATCGGCGGTCGCTCGGCGGGAGGAGCCGCACGACCCGACAACGCCGTCGCCGTCGGAGCCGGGCCGGTGGGCCGATGCGGGGTTCGAGAACTGGTACGCCCAGACCGATGCCGTGCGGCGGGTGCTCGCCGAACTGCGGAAGGAGCACCGGGAAGCATTGCTCCTGTGGGCGGGCGGCATGTCGTACCCCGAGCTCGCCGCGACGTTCGGTGCGCCGGTCAACACGGTGCGGGTGTGGGTGCACCGGGCCCGGGAACAGGTGCGTGCGGGGCTCGGGACGGCGAACTGAGCCCGGCTCCTGCTCCGGCTCAGGTGAGCCGCATCCGGCCGCGCACTCGGCGCCTTCGGCCTCGGACGGATCACATCGACCTCAGAACGACTCGGTGGGGAAGGGGCCGGAGGACCGGACCCATCGGTGGATCTCCACCTGCGGGACGCGCAGGACGCTGTCGCCGTCGAGGTAGCCGCAACGCAGGGTGCGGGCGATGACCTCGTCGAGTGCCGGGTCCTGGGTCTCCGCCGTGGCCACGACCTCATGCCGGGCGCCGTCCACGCGCTCGGTCCCGGCGAGCACCTCGTGCACCCCGGCCGCGCCCAACGCCTCGAGGAGGCCGGCACGGAGGCGCTCGTCGACCCCTTCGAGTTGGTCCCGGTAGCGGATTGCCGCATCCACCAGGGCATGCCGGTCCCCGCCGGGAGTCGCCAGGAGCCGAGCTACCTGCTGGGCGATGGCGGGACTGGGACCGGCCAGCGCGACCTGGTGCAACGCCTGCCGCAGGGCCGGGACGCCGGGAATCGCCATGGGGTCGGGCTGCGTGGGGTTCATGCCGAATGATGCCGGTGGGGCACCGGGGTACTGCGGCGTACCGGGGGGAGCCGGTGCGGCACCCGGGTACTGCGGGGCAGGGGGACCGCCCGCGTAACCGGGGTACTGGGATCCGGGCACCCACGAGCCGAGGGGCGCGACGGGCCCCGGTGGTGCGGCACCCGGGTGGGCCTGCGGCGGCAAGGACGTGGCGGGGCGGGGTCGCCTGAACATCGCCGCTCCGAGGCCCGCGACGGCGAGTCCGACGATCAGGACCAGCAGCCACGCCACGCCGGCACCGCCGGGCCTCTTGCCGGTGCTCTTCGTGGTGGTCGAGCCGGTCTTGCCGTTCTTCGTGCCGCTGACGCCCTCACCGTCCTTCTTCGTGCCCCCCGAGCCATTCCCCGAGCTCGCGTTCCCACCGGTGGTGGCCTGGGTGGGTGAACCGCCCGTGACACCGGTCCGGACGCCGTCCCCGCTCCCTGTGCCCGAGCGGGGACGGATGGGCCTGAGGTCCTGGGCCTGATCGGTGGCGTGAACGGTCACGGCAGGCGTGCCGTTGCTGGCCTCGGCCGGGTCCGTTGCGCCGAACGCCGCGAACGCCGCGAACGCCGCGAACGCCGCGAACAGGGTGAGCGCGGTGACCGCACCCGTCGGCACGCGGCCTCGGCGTGTGCGGAGGGAATTGCCCGGGAAGGTGGCGTGGCGCCCCGGAACCTCACTCACCGGACTCGTGCGCCTGCTCGCTGTCCCAGACGGCCTGGTCGGCTTCCGAGATCGCGTTCTCCGAGGCGATCCAGTCCGTGGTCGCCGTCTCGTGCGCCTCGTCCGACCACTGCTGCGCCTGTTCCTCCTGCGTCACCTCGTTGTCGATCTGCCCGGCGACGACCTGGCCTTCGAGCGCACCGGTCGCCTGGGCGGTGGCGTCGATGTGTGCGGTGGAATCGGCGAGGTCGCCCGCGCTGACCGAGCTCGGGTCCATGGCGGCCTGGTACTGCACCGTCGCGTCGTGCATCTGTGCGTCGATGCTCGACGCCAGGGCCGCGGTGTCGGGGGACATCCCCGTGTTCAGGGCGTCGTCGAATGGACCCGGGACCGCGGTGTGGTCCGCGCCGACGAGGCCGGTGCCGTCGGCAGCGTCGGTGCTGGTCCAGGCGGTGTCGACGCCGCTTGAGTCGCTCGTCAGGTCGGTGCCCCCGGCGGTGGGGTCCGTCACCTCGGTGGAATCACTGACCGTGGCCGGGTCAGCGGGGAAGGGCCCGTGTGTTCCGTCGGTGACGTACGCCGGGTCGGCCTGTGAGGAGGGGTCCAGAGCGGCTGCCGCCAGGCCTGCGTGGTCGCTGAACGCGACGTCGGCATAGCCGTCGCCGTCCGTGTCGAGCGCGACGTCGTGGGCGATGCCGGCGGAATCGATGCCCGCGAACTCGGCGTCCGCCACGCCGTCACCGTTGGCGTCCACCAGCGCGTGATGGGCGAGGCCGTCGGCGCCGAAGTCGTCGTACTGGATGTCGGCCTGCCCGTCGCCGTCGTAGTCGATGAGGTGCTGGTCGAGCGTCCCGTTCCCGTCGGTGTCGATCCACTGTTCCGTGACCACGTGTTCCGGGGTGATGTCGGGCGTGCCGGCGGTGTCGTCGTACATGGATGCCGTCCCTTCCTCGGATCGCCGCGACTCGCTGGTGCCGGTCGGGCCGCTCGATGGGTTACGGCAGGTTGGACGGGCACAGGACGCCCTGCATTTCAGTGCGTTATATGGTGTGCATCACATCGACGAGTTGGTCGAACGTCACCAGCGGGCGACCGTCGCCGGTGAATGGCTGCTGATCATGGCGCCGTGCGGCCGGGAGAAGATCGACTGGACGGCGACCCGCCCCGGACCGATCAGGCGGAGCCAGACCGTTCGCAGCTCGTAGCTGGTCCACCGGGAGACCTTCCCGGACTGCGGGTACTCCAGGTGCAGGTGCATGCCGACGCTGAGATCGCGGTAGAGGAGCGCGCTGGGCTGCACGAGGATCGTCTCGCCAGGAGCGAGATCGCGGACGAAGGTGTTGCCGGGGGAGTGGAGCAGCAGGAGTCCGGGCGAGTCGGTGGCGGCCACTGGGAAGCTGGCGGTTACGGGCACGTAT
>CAZOWW010000079.1:0-28738 GCA_964583765.1 uncultured Kineosporiaceae bacterium | reverse complement strand
GGTTGCGGGTTCCTGAGGATGTGCTGGTGACGGGGTTCGACAACGAGCAGGGGACACTGCAGTGGCCGGGGCTCACCACCGTCGATCAGGATCTGATCGGACAGGGCAGACGGGCCGCCGAGGTCCTGGTGGCTCAGATCCTGGCCAGGGACGAATCCGCCCTCTCCCGACCCGCGGCTTCCGCAGGACTGCCCGTGGTGCCCGAGGGTCTGCAGGTGCCCTCGAGACTGGTGGTCCGGGACTCGACGGCCCTGTTTCCCCGCTCGGATCCCGAACAACTCTCCGACGCGTTGCGCATGGTCGAGGCCGCCCAGTCGTACATGAACCACCAGGACGCCGCGGAGGGCCTCACCCGCAGGACCCTGGCCGGCCAGACCCTGGACGACGTGATCGAGGCCTTCGAATCCTCCCTGCGCTGGTTGAAGCTACGCCGCTGCTTCATCACCGTTCGATCCGATCTGTGCGGCGATCTGTCGGCGGTGCCCGTCGATCTGTTCACCCGAGAGGCACCGGACACCACCGCGCACCTTGCCCACCGCGCCGAGATGGTCCGGCTCCTGCTGGACTACCGGGACGGGACCACCCACCCCTGCCCCGAGGAGCCGTTCCCCGCCCGTCAACTGCTGCCCGACTCGCTCCAGGATCAACTGGCGTACGGGCTGCCCGTCGTGTGCTCCCTGACGATCGGCGATCGCGAGTACGGCCACCTGATCCTTGAACGGGAGGACTCCGAGCGGGCCGTCGCCGAGGGACGCCACGCCGACCTCGCCCGGGCCCTGGACGGGGTGTTCAACCGGCGGGCCCTGCAGGCGTACACGGCGGGCCTGGAGCGGACGGTGGAGATCCGGACGGCCGAACTCCAGGCCTCGTACGCGGAGCTCCGGACGATCGCGATGCGCGACGGCCTGACCGGGATCGCCAACCGTTCCTCGCTCGAACAGCACTTGAACCAGCACTGGCAGGCCCAGGCGCTCCTCGACCGGCCCATGGTCGCCCTCATGGTGGACGTCGACCTCTTCAAGGCCTACAACGACCACTACGGACACATCGCCGGCGACTCCACCCTGCGGGCGGTCGCCGACTGCCTGCGGGAGTCCGCGCGCCGCCCCGACGATCTCGTGGCCCGATACGGCGGCGAGGAGTTCGCCGTCGTCCTCCCCGGTGGCGAGGCCGGCGCCGGTCGCACCGTCGCCCTCCGATTCCAGGCCGCCCTGGCCACCCGGGCCATTCCGCACGCCACCTCCGACATCGCGGAGACCGTCACCGCGAGCATCGGCATCGCCGTCGTGCGCCCCCGCCTGGACCGCGACCCGACCAGCCTGCTGCTGGCCGCGGATCAGGCCCTCTACCGGGCCAAGCAACTCGGCCGCAACCGCGCGATCCTCCTGTCCACCGACGAGTCCGAGCTGCCGACCGCGACAACGCTCTGAGCTCCGGTCAACCGCTCATCCGCGCAGGGCCTCGACCACAGCCGAGACGTCCATCAGGGTGACGCCGATCCCGGACAGCTCCTCGAGTGCCTCCGGACGTGCGCGGGAGAGCGCGTCGACGACCGCGACCACGCGGAAGTCCCGCTCGCTGGCCTCGAAGAGCGTCGCCCGCGGACAGTTCGGCAGGTTGCACCCGGCGACGACCACGGTGTCGACGCCCTGTTCGTGGAGAAGTGGCTCCAGGGGAGTGCGGTGGAAGGCGCCCCAGCGCGGCTTGTACACCACGAATTCGAGGGATCCGAGGTGCTGGACCCCGCCGGAGAGCAACAAGTCGGGGTCCAGCGCAGGGCACCCGGCCGGGAGCACCTCGTCCGCGAGCTGGCTTCCGGGGGAGCCGGGGACCACCAACTGCACCCCGGAGGCGAGCAGGCTCCTGCGCACCCGGTCGGCGTCGGCGCCCCCAGAGCGGTAGAGCCGCACCACGTGGACAACGGGAAGCCCGGCTGCCCGGAAGGCCTCCACCAGCCGGGTCAGCCGCGGGAGGATCTCGGTGGTGCCGGGAATGCCGTGAGGGCTCTCGGAGAGGAAGTCCCGCTGGACGTCGATCGTGATCAGCGCAGAACTCGGGAAGACCGGAGCAACATGCGGGTCGGTGGACACGCTGCTGATTCTCGGACGGGTGGCACAGGGGCGCACCTCATGATCCGGCCAGGCTGAGCCGCCCGGCCCGCCTCACGCCGTCCGGCCGGCCGTGTCCAGTCTGGCCATGGTCTCGCCGTCCAGGACGATGTCCACCGCCCCCAGCAGTTCGTCGAGCTGGGCGACCGTGCTGGCACCGGTCACCGGGATCACCGACGGGGAACTCGCGAGCAGCCACGCCAGGACGACCTGCGCCGGGGCGGCGCCGAGCTCCTTCGCGACCTCACGCAACACCGACAGCCGCTCGGCGTTCACCGAGTGGCGGTACTCCCCGGACGGCTGCTCGTCCCGCGCGTACATCCCGGCAAGGAGCGGCGAGTACGCCAGCAGCGTCAGGTCCTCGGACTCGACGTAGTCGAGCATCTCCTCACCGACCAGGTTCCCCTGGCGTCGACCGGGCAACGGCAGCAGGTAGGTGTGCTTCTGCTGGATGCAGGAGTAGGTGGGGCGCCCCGCGGCACGAGCGATCGACCGCGCCCGCTCGATCCGCCAGGTGGTGGTGTTGCTGCAGCCCAGGAGTCCCACGGTGCCCGACTCCGCCAGGGTTGCCAGCGCGTCGACCGTCTCCTCCTGGGCGGTGCCCCGGTCGTCGATATGGGCGTAGTAGAGGTCGAGCCGGTCGAGGCCGAGGTTGCGCCGGCTCGTCTCGGCATCGGCCAGGACATGTTCCCGGGAGAGCCCCTGCCAGTGCTCCGGAGACGGGTCACCCGGGGTGAGCGTGCGCGCGCCGACCTTCGTCGCGACCACGACCTGATCGGCGGCCTTCCGGGACCGCAGCCACCGCCCGAGAACCCGCTCGCTCTCACCGGCGTCGCCGTGCCATTGACCGTAGTTGTTCGCCGTGTCCAGGAAGGTCCCACCGGCGTCGAGGAACCGGTCCAGGATCGCGAACGCGGTCCGCTCGTCGGTCCGGTAGCCGAAGTACATGGTGCCCAGGCACAGCTCGCTGACCCTCAGACCGACCCGACCATCACTCATGATTCGTTGCCGCACGTGCTTCCTCCGGCTGTCGTCGTGGCTCGTCGAACCTGTTCCGGCTCCAGTCTCCCTGAGGATTGGTCAGGGACTACGATCCAATGCGATGCCGCGATCACAGTCCAATCTCGCCTGGCGCACGTTGCTCGACCTCGAGTTCTCGCCACCCGGTCCGTTCCATCTCCGGCTCACCCACGCCCTGCGCGCGGCGATCCGTGACGGCGTGCTGGCCTCCGCGAGCACCCTGCCGCCCAGCCGCATGCTCGCCGTCGACCTGGGGTGCTCGCGCTGGGCCGTGACCGAGGCCTACACGCAACTGGTCGCCGAGGGCTACCTGGAGGCGAGGGTCGGCGCGGGCACCCGCGTGAGCTGGCGCGACGAGCCACCCTCCCTTGCTCCGACCCCGACGGCGCCCGGTGCCCTCACGGCCGGGCTGGACCTCGCGCCCGGCCTGCCGGATCTCCGGGCCTTCCCGCGTACCCGCTGGCTGGCCTCGATGCGCACGGCCACGGCGGCGTTGCCGTATCCCCGCCTGGGGTACCCGGTGCCGGGCGGGGACCCGGACCTGCGCCGTGTGCTCGCCGCCTACCTGCGTCGCGTGCGTGGCGCCGTCCTCGACCCGTCCGAGCTGACGATCTGCCACGGCGTGACGGACGCGATCACGCGGTTGTGCCCCCTGATGCGGGCGGTCGGGGTGCGGGCGGTCGCGGTGGAGGATCCCGGCTGGCCGGTCCTGCGGGAGGTGGTCGTTCGCGCCGGCCTGGAGGTGGCGCCCGTCCCCGTGGACCGGGACGGGCTGAGAACCGACCTCCTGGACCGGTGCCCCCGGGTGCGAGCGGTCGTCATCAGCCCGGCCCACCAGTTCCCGACCGGGGCGGTGCTGGCCCCCGAGCGCCGCAGCCGGCTGATCGGCTGGGCCCGTCGGGTCGACGCCTTGATCATCGAGGACGACTACGACGCCGAGTTCCGCTACGACCGCCGCCCGATCGGCACCGTCCAGGGCATGGATCCCGCCCGGGTGGCCCTCGCCGGTTCGCTCAGCAAGACCATGTCCCCGGGGCTGGGTATCGGCTGGCTCGCCACGCCACCCCGCTGGACACGGCGGCTGCGCGAGACGGACTCCGGCCGGACGGCCCCCTCGATCATCGACCAGCTGACGTTCGCGGACTTCCTGGAGTCGGGAGGTTACGACCGTCACCTGCGGGGAGCGGTCACGCGCTACCGCACCCGGCGGGACCTGCTCCTCGGCGCCCTCGCCGACCACCTGCCCGGCTCCACGGTGTCCGGGGCAGCCGCCGGCCTGCACCTGCTCGTCCAGCCGGGGCGCGGTCCGACCGCCCCGGGAGCGGTGGGGGAGTCCCTGGTGGAGTCGGCCGCCCGGCACGGCGTCCGGATCGCCTGCATCGAGCAGTACCGCGTGCACAACCGGACTCTCGACGGGGCGCTCGTCCTGGGGTACGGGAATCTCACGGACCACCAGATCGTGCCCGCGGTGTCCCGCCTGGCCGAGGCGGTCACCGGCGCCCGCGTCCCGGCAGCGTGGCGGGACCAGGAGACTCCGTGACGCCGGGCCCGGTTCTGCATGACGCCGGACTCGGGTCAGAACCGGCTCGACAACACTCCTTGGGAACGGGTCGGCGGGCACCCGAACTGGTCCCCACGCCACCAGGTATCCGCCTGCCGGCGGAACAACTCGATGCCGGATCGCTCCAGCACGAGCCCGTAACCGGCGGCCGGGATCGCCGGGAGGTGGGTCTGCTCGTCGACGCCGACGGGCATGCCACCCCGGTCGGGATCGCTCACCAGGAGCCACTCGGGCCGGGGACATGCGGTGAGGGCGGAGGGGAACTGGAGGACCTCCGCACGACCGGTCAACTGCGGGGCAAGGTTGTTCGTGACCCCGATGCGGGCACCGTCGGGGACGGCGGCCAACACCTCGCCCGCGGCCCCCTGCCAGGGGCTCGACCGCCACGCCGCCCCGGTCAGCTCCCATGCGGGCAGGGCCGGGAGGGTTGCCAGCGCCACCCCGACCACAGTCACCCCGGCGACGGCGGCTCGGGAAACCGGTAGCGATCGGAGGAGCCGCCCCCCGTCGAGACGCACCATCGCGTCGGAGAGGGCGATGAACACGATCGGCATGAGCACTGCGCTGTAGTGGTAGTCGATACCCCAGTAGTGCGGGTTCACCGACCAGAAGCGCCACCCGAGAGTGGGGACCGCCAGCCAGGCGAGGGGGGAACGCAGGGCCAGGAAGGCCGTCGGTGCCAGGACGAGCAGCACCGTGCCCAGCTTGACCGGGGGCAACAACAGCCGGGTCACGGGATCGCCGCCCGTACCGGCGGCCAGGTGGCCATAGTCGTAGTGACCGTGGATGTTGAAGTACGGGATGAGCACCAGAACGATGAACAGCCCCGCGACGGCGGCCGCGGTCGTCACCCCGGCCCCCAGCCGGCGTCGACCGGAGAGCATGACGTAGATCCCGATCGCCGCGACGGTGGCCGGGAGATCCTCCTTCACCAGGACCAGCGGGAACGCCCAGGCGACGGCCGTGCCCCAACGTCGGGCGCTGAGGCCTTCCAGGCTGAAGGCGAGCAACGGCACCGCGAAGGCGATCTCGTGGAAATCGAACGCGACCGCCTGCTGGATCCCCCAGGACAACCCGTACGCAACGCCGACCGCCACCCCGAACCACGGGCCGGCCGCCCGGATCGCGACCCGGGTCACCGGGATCACGGAGACGGCCATGAGTGCGGCCTGCGCCACGACCAGGGTCAACGGACTCGGGAAGAGTCGGTAGAACGGGGCCAGAAGCATCAGGACGGGATGGAAATGATCCCCGAGCAGGTTGTACCCGTCCCCTTTCAACGGGGCGACGGGCGGTTTCAGCTGCGCGTAGGCACGGACCGCCTGCTCGAAGATCCCGAGGTCGTAGCCGCTGGACCGCAGATGCAGGTGCCGGGTCACCGACACCGTGGCGTAGAGCGCGAAGAAGACGCCGGCCAGCAGCGAAGGCACCCAGCGTGGGCAGGAGCGCACCGCGTCCGGTCGAGCAGCGGGCAGGAGCCGCCTGTCGGACCGGCGTCCGGCCGAATCACCGGCACTCGCCGTACGGGTGATCGCACCGGATACCTCGGGACCGGAGGTGGATGCTCCGGGAGGATCGACGACCGGACACACCGACGACCGAGCGGGGGAGAGCGTCACGAGGTCCTCCTGGAGCGCGGCGATGGGGTCGCCAGCCTGGGAGAAGCCCCGTGAACGGACCCTGAAGCCTCATGAAGTGATCTTCACGATCGGCGCGGTCCGGAGTGGAAGGATGACGCGGTGCGGGTTCTGATCGTCGAGGACGAGCGTCGTCTGGCGGCGGCGCTGCGACGCGGCCTGGAGGCCGAGGGCTATGCCGTCGACCTCTGCCATGACGGGCGGGACGGACTCTGGATGGCGCGTCAGCATCCCTACGAGGCGGTCGTGCTGGACATCCTGTTGCCAGGGCTCAACGGCTACCGGGTGTGCGGGCACCTGCGCCGGGAGGGGATACGGACCCCGATCCTCATGCTCACCGCCAAGAACGGGGAGTACGACGAGGCCGAGGCCCTGGACACCGGCGCGGACGACTTCCTCGCCAAGCCCTTCTCGTACGTCGTCCTGCTGGCCCGGTTGCGTGCACTGGTCCGCAGAGGAGGCCCGGTCCGCGCCCCCGCGCTGCGGGTGGGCGACCTGTACCTCGATCCCGCCGCCGGGGAGTGCCGCCGCGGCGGGACACCGATCACCCTGACCGCCAAGGAGTTCGCCATCCTCACTCAGCTGGCGCTGCGTCCTGGGGAGATCCTCAGCCGCACCGACCTGCTGGAACAGGTGTGGGACGCCGCGGCGGAGATCGGCAGCAACACGGTCGACGTCCACGTGTCGGCGCTCCGCCGCAAGGTCGACACCCCCTTCGGACGGCACAGCATCGTCACCGCCCGCGGCCTCGGGTACCGGCTGGTGGACGATGCCGTCCATCAATAGACCGGCCGTCGTCAACCGGCTCCCCGTCCGGGCCCGCACCGCGGCGGCCGCGGCGCTCGCCGCCGTGCTCATGCTCACGCTGGGCGGCTGGTGGTTGCGGCAGGAGCTGTACGCCTCGAAGATGGCCGACGCCCTCCACCAGGCCAGGATGACCCTCTCCGACGCCACCATCGTGTACAGCTGGAGCGACGACCCCGACCTCCCCGACCACATCGGGAACGCTGCCTCCCGATCTCTCCTCCCGGTCATCGACACCCCCTGGGTGCTGATCGATCCCGCCGGCCGCTTCGTGGAGGGCGATCCCGCCCTGCAGCCGTTCGTGCCGCACCCGCTCGGTGTCCTCCCGGCCTCCGCCCGCGGAATGATCACGCAGAGCCGAGTGCGCCTGACGGCGCCCCCCGGCGGTCCCCCGTTCCCCCTGGCGGTGCTCTACGACGACCTCGGCGGCCTGAAGGGACGGCAGCTGACCGTGGTCAGCACCGTGATCCGCGCCGCGGGGCTCACGGAGCAGGGGAAGGCCCCCGTTCAGGCCCTCACCCTGCATGTCCTGGTCTCCCCGGTGCGAGCGGAGGTGGCGGTCGCGGCGGTGGATCGCCTGTTGCTCCTGGGGATCCCGGCAGCGGCTCTGCTGGTCGCCCTGATCGTCTGGACCACCACCTCGTGGGCCCTGCGCCCGGTGGACGCCATCCAGCGACGACTCCGCACGATCACCGGGGAGGACCTGAGCCTGCGTGTGCCCGTTCCGGCACGCCAGGACGAGATCGGCCGGCTCGCGCGGACGACCAACGAGACCCTCGACCGGCTCGAGCGCGCGGTGTCCCTCCAGCGCCGGTTCACCGCGGACGCCTCCCACGAGCTGCGCACACCTCTCGCGACGATGCGGACCGAACTCGAGGTGGCGCTGCACTACCCGAACAGGGCCGAGTGGGCGCAGGTCGCCCAAGGGCTCCTCGCCGACACGGAACGCCTGCAGGCGCTGACCGACGACCTGTTGCTGCTCGCCCAACTCGACAGCGCCGACCCGCCTCCCTCCGGCCTGGTCCACCTGGCAGGTCTCGCCGGCGACGTCGTGACCCGGGCCGCTCGGCACGCCCCCGACCGGGTCCACCTGAGCTGCACCGCGACCGGCGATCCGGTCGTCCGCGGGGACGCCCGGCGCCTCGAACGGCTGCTGTCCAACCTCGTGAACAACGCGGTACGACACTGCCGGACCCGCGTCGACGTCGAGGTCACCGCCCGGGACGGTCTCGGCGTCCTCGAGGTGCGCGACGACGGGCCCGGCGTCCCGGCCGAGTACCAGGGCAGCATCTTCGAGCGATTCACCCGTTTCGACACCTCCCGCGACCGAGGCACGGGCGGCAGTGGGCTCGGCCTGGCCATCGCCCGCGAGATCGCCACCGCCCACCAGGGCACCCTGGTCCTCCGCTCCGACGCGCGCGCCGGAGGCGCCCGCTTCGTCGCCGAGTTCCCCCTGGCCGAGTTCCCCCTGGCCGAGGACCAACTGGCCGAGGACCACCTGCCGCGGGACGACGCATAGGCACTGGCCGACGGCAGCCTCGGCTCGTGCTCCGAGCGCGCAACCGGCGCCGGCGGGAGCGGGAGCGGGAGCGGCTACCATCCGGCAACTCGTCGTCGGATTCAAGGAGACCTTCATGGATCGGCGTCATCGCGGTTTGCCCTGGTTGTTCCTGCTCCCCATGACCGTCGCCCTTGGCGCCTCCGCCCTCTCCCCGGTCGGAGCTGTCGCGGCGGTTCCTGCGGCGACCACCGCAACATCCACCCGGACGACCGCTCCGCTGACCATGCCGCCGACCACGGCACCAGCCACCCCACCGACCACCCGGTTGACCACCGCGACGACCAGCGCGATCTGTGATCCCGTGCTGTCCAGGGCGATCTTCGTGTCGGCGACGCAGACCAGCCTCACCTATTCCTACCAAGCACCGGGATCCGCGGTCTGCGGTCGCACCTACGCCACCACCGTGCGCCTTTTCGCCGACGCCGGGCACACGGTGAGCGTCGCCGTGTGGCACAGCGCCGTGGGGTCGACCTCGGGCACGCTGACCTTCGACCAGCTCGTGCCGGGGACGATGTACTACCCGACAATCGAGCTCGAGGGCTCGCCGTGGGGCACCAGCGATGCTCCTCCCGCCAGCACGCTGCCCCTGGGCACCACGACCACGACGGCCACGACCACTACTGCCGTGACCACGACGACCACGACAACTGCCGTGTCGGCCCGCTGCTCGGCGGACTGGCAGACCCTCGCGCAGTGGCCGGGTGGTTTCGTGGGGCAGTTCCTGGTGCACAACACCTCGACGGTGGTCGCGGCCTCCTGGACCGTCACCTGGTCCTGGGCCGGAACGGCCCGGCTGACCGCGGCCTACAGTGCTGTCGCCGGTGGCACGGACACGGCTCCCACGCTGACCAACGCGAGTTGGAACGGCAGCGTCGCTCCCGGCGGGTCGGTGAACACCGTGGTCCTCGGAACGGCGAACGGTGCGTTTGCCCCGACCGGCATTTCCTGCGCGCTCCGCTGATCCGGGACCGGCCCCGCCCTCGGTCCCTCCCCGGGGATCGACCCGAGCCGCGCTCGGCTCCGCAACCACACAGGGAAGCCGGCTTCTCACCCGTCGTCAGGGGAATCGCGTGACCTTTCTCCCGAGCCGGTCCGCGATCCCGGGTGCGAACGGGAGGTCTCCCCGGACGAGCCTTGGTCGTCCGGGGAGACCCGGTCCCCCCCTGTCGCCCGGTGGCGGTCAGCGCACCGGCTTCACCCAGGTCGTCCGGTCCTTCGGCCGGGGCACGACCTGCACGGTGTCCGCGAAGGCCAGCGCGGCTTTCAGGGGCATGGCCCGCACCGTGGACGACCCCACGATCACGACCCACACTTCCTCGCCGTGGACATCGGACAGGATCACGCAGCCGGCATCCGTGGTGTAGTGGACGAACGCCTCACGTCCGCCCGGCGTCGTGGCCCGGGTGAAGTCGGTCCCGCCCTGGCAATCCATCCGCGTCCCCGCAGGCACCACGTTCACGGTGACCCCGGGGGTATGCGAGAAGTCCCAGCTGTACAGCGACTCGCCCGCAGACGCCGGCATCAGCCCCTCCCCGAACTCCACGACGCCGGCCCACTCCGACCCGTCCCACACCTGGACGGTGTCATAGGAACGCACCGTCTCCTTCGGTACCGCAACGCTGAACGGGAAGCGCACCCGATGGCCGACGCCGAAGCGCAGGGTCCGGGCGATCCTCTCCGCCGTCAGTTCCGGGGCCTCCTTGCGCGAATCGACCTCGGACACGACCAAGCCGACCATGACCCAGGTCTTCGCGTTGGGCTGCCAGGTCAGCGTTCCGCCAATGTCGTCGGTGAGACGTGTCCAGGTGCTGGGACTTCCCTTGATCGTCGGACCCGGGCTGGACGTGCTCGAGGCCAGCTCCTTCCGCACGAACGCGGCGAAGTCGGTCCGGACGGCCGGATCGAAGGCCGTAATGGCCAGAAGGGGGTGCTGATCCGTGGGATGGTCGTCCGGGTAGATCAGGCCGACCATGCCGTCTCCACCGACCGTGACCCCCGCGGGCTCGGAGACGTCCAACTTCCCCGGCAACCAGCCGGGGGAGATGTCCACGACGAGCGGGCCGGAGGACGGTCGTGCCGGGACTGCCGGTGCGGATCTGCGCAGGGATCCGGGCAGCCCGGCGGGAACGGCCAGGGCCAGGCAGACCACCGCCACAGCCGCGACCACGCTCGTCAGGGCGCGGCGCCGGCGCCGCGCACGCGTGCCCTCGCGCATCGCGCGAGGCAGATCGATCCGGCGGGACGGCGGAAGGTCGGCCGTGCCTGCCCGCAGGGTCTCGCGAAGATCGTTCGACATCATCGCTCGCCTCCCCGCACCTCGGAGGCGGCATCGGCCGGCACCGTGATGTCCAAGAATCTCCGCAGGGTGACCAGGGCCCGCGCCGTCTGGCTCTTGACGGTCCCGGTCGAGCAACGCATGGCAACGGCCGTCTCCTCGACGGAGAGGTCCTGCAGGTAGCGCAGGACGATCACCGCACGCTGCCGGGGCGCCAGTTGCCGGATCGCCGGGGCCAGGTCCATCCGCAGGGTCGGATCGGCGTCCGGCGGCGCCACCACCTCGGGCGAGGCGTCCGCATCGGTGAGGGCGACCTTGCGCCCCCACCAGCTGCGCCGTTCGTCGATGGCCCGGCGCACGAGCATCGTGTGCACGTAGGCGTCGAGGTTCTCCACCCGCCGTACGCGCGCCCAGTGCGAGAACAGGTCCGTCAGAACCTTCTGCACCAGATCGTCACCGCGGTCCCAGTCCCCGCACAACAGGTACGCCGCGCGACGGAGCGCGGGGATCCGCCCCGCAGCGTAGGACTCCAGATCGTTCACACCGCTCGAACTCCCTCCCATACGGCTGTCGGAAGTATGTCGATCCACAGGCCGGCGAGGTTGCATCCCGCTCACAGGAAACCGACAACCGGGAACGGGCGGGGTCGTCGATCGTCCGGGCCGTCCGCCCAGACGCCCGGGCAGGGAATCCCTGCCCGGGCGATGGATCCGATCAGCGCGTGAGTGCTCAGTGCCGGGGTCAACGCACCGGCTTCACCCAGGACGTCCGGTCCTTCGGCCGGGGCACGACCTGCACGGTGTCCGCGAAGGCCAGCGCGGCGTCCAGGGGCATGGCCCGCACCATCGACGACCCGACGATCATGATCCGGACCTCCTCTCCGTGGACCGGGGAGAGGATCACACAGCCGTCCGTCGCGGTGAAGTGGACGAACGCCTCCTGTCCACCCGGGGTGGTGGTCCGGGCGAGCGCACCGTCCGACGGGCACACCTTCTCGCTCCCCGCAGGAGACAGGTACACGCTGATCCCCGGCGAGCGCCCCAGGTCCGGGGCTTCGGTGCTCATGATCGTGTGATCGGAGGAGATCGGCATCGAGTTGTCCCCGAACTCCAGGATGCCGAGCATGTCCGAGCCCTGGCCCAGCTGCAGCGTGCCCACTTCCCGCAGAGTCCCCTCCGGCGCCAGGACGCTGAACGGGAAGAGCACCGGCTCGCGGACCCCGAAGCGCAGGTTCTCGGCGATCCGCTGCGCGGTGGTCTCCGGGAGGTCCACGAGGTAGCTCGAGTCGGATGCCTCCACATCGATCACGACCCAGGCTTTCGCACTGAGCCGCCAGGTGAGGACTCCGCTGAACCCCGCCGGAAGGTGCGTCCAGGTGCTGGGACTTCCCTTGATCGTCGGCCCGGGGGTCGAGTCGTCCGAGGCCTGCCTGGCCAGTTCTTTCGCCGCGAAGTCGGTCCGGACGGACGGGTCGAAGACGGTGATCTTGACATCGGCATCCTTGACCCAGGAACGGTCATCGATGAACTCGATGCCCACCAGGCCGTCTCCGCTGGCGGTGCTCCGGTCGACCGCGGCATCAGCCAGGTGACCCGGCAACCAGCCGGCCGAGAAGTCCACGACAAGGGGCCCGTACGACAGCGCCGGCTGGGTCGGGCTCGCCGGGGCGGACCTGTGCCCACCGGACAGGGATCCGCGAAGCACGGCGGGGCCCGCGAGGGCCAGACCGGCCACCGCCACCAGGGCGACCACGGTGGTCAGCGCCTGCCTCCGGCGCCGCACCCGGGTCCCCTCGCGCACCGCGCGAGGCAGGTCGATCCGGCGGGACGGCGGAAGGTCGGCAGTGCCTGCCAGCAGGGTCTCGCGAAGATCACTCGACATCATCGCTCACTTCCCCCAACTACTGATGCGGCGTCGACCGGCATCGTGATGTCCATGAAACTCCGCAGGGTGACCAGGGCCCGCGCCGTCTGGCTCTTGACGGTCCCGGTCGAGCAACGCATGGCAACGGCCGTCTCCTCGACGGAGAGGTCCTGCAGGTAGCGCAGGACGATCACCGCACGCTGCCGGGGCGCCAGTTGCCGGATCGCCGGGGCCAGGTCCATCCGCAGGGTCGGATCGGCGTCCGGCGGCGCCACCACCTCGGGCGAGGCGTCCGCATCGGTGAGGGCGACCTTGCGCCCCCACCAGCTGCGCCGTTCGTCGATGGCCCGGCGCACGAGCATCGTGTGCACGTAGGCGTCGAGGTTCTCCACCCGCCGTACGCGCGCCCAGTGCGAGAACAGGTCCGTCAGAACCTTCTGCACCAGATCGTCACCGCGGTCCCAGTCCCCGCACAACAGGTACGCCGCGCGGCGGAGCGCGGGGATCCGCCCCGCGGCGTAGGACTCCAGATCGTTCACACCGCTCGAACTCCCTCCCAAATAACTGTCGGGAGTATGTCGATGCTCGGGGTCACCGAGGTTGCCTCAAGACCTCGGTGACCCGCCACCCGTGTCAGAGGAGGGAAGCGATCAGCCGCACCGCAGTGTCAGCCGCACCGCAGTGTCAGCCGCACCGCAGTGTCAGCCGCACTGCAGGACGAGCCACGTCCGGTCCCACGCCCTGTCCCGGAGGTCCTCGTCGCGGATCCAGTAGTACAGCCGTCCCAGGTCGCCCCACATCATCCCGGTCTCGCGGTCGGTGCTGTCGACCTGCAGGAGCAGCCGCCAGTCACCCGCGCCGGCGAGGAGGGGCTCGACCCGGGGATCCGACCGGTACTTCGGGTTCCCGCAGTAGATGCCGTTGCTGACGAGCTGGCACTCCCGCTGCATGTCCTCCTGGATCAGGTCGGGATGCCCCAGCAGACGGTGCAGCGTCTCCTCCCGCCACCCGAGCACCGAGTGATACGGCGACCAGGGGAGCTCGGCGTCCACCTGCATCACGTCATGGGACTCGGACGGTGCGAAGCACAGCTCCGGCTCGCCGGCGAGGCCGAGCGGCTTGAAGCGCACGTCCTCGGGGAGATCCGCGGGGGCAGGCCGCCGTTGCCACGACCCGTCGTCCGGGCAGTACCGGACCGCCCACGAGCCGCGGTGCGTGGGGTCGTAGCCCCAGGGCATCCTCACCGCGTCGTAGTAGAACGACAGCAACCCCCGGTCCGGCAGGTCCGCCGATGCCGGAGTGCGCGGCAGCGCCGCGAGATTGATCTGGGCGATGAAGCTCAGGGGCCGGTCGCCGAGGTGCGGCCAGGGGACCTCGGGCGGCAGATCCGGGTCGCCACCCAGCCGGGTCGTGCCGAGCGCCTCGACGTCGACAGCCTTGTCAGGGACGAGCCGGATGCTGGTGCGGGCCAGCCGGGCGAGCGCCTCGGCGTGCCGGGACAACCCGACCTGCGCGAGCCGATCTTCGAGCTCGGCGATCGTGGCCGGGGGGCCGGCCCACTCCGGCCCGTTCTCGACAGCTTCCTCGACCATGGCGTGCATACCTTCCGGGTGGCGGTGACCATCACTTCCGCAGCCGCCGAGTGTGCCAGCCCCACCCGCCTGCTCGGGCAGCACTCGTTCATGCTCCCGCGGGCGGCCCCGGCAGGGACCCCGGACTCACCCGCCGGCCGGGACTCCCAGGTGGCCGGCCTCGAGTTCGGCTGCGGGCAGGGGCCGCGCGTACAGGAACCCCTGGGCGGTCGTACAGCCGAGCCCCCGCAACAGTGCGGCCTGTCCTGCGGTCTCCACGCCCTCGGCCACGACCGTCAACGCGAGGGCGTCGGCCAGACCGATGATCGCCCTGACGATCTCCACGTTTCGCGGGGCCTCCTCGAGATCCCGGACGAAGGAACGGTCGATCTTGAGCGTGTCGACGGGAAGGTCCTTGAGATAGGCGAAGCTGGAATATCCCGTCCCGAAGTCGTCGATGGCCACCGTCGCCCCGGCCTGCCGTAGCTGACTCAAGGTGATCATGGCGGAGTCCATGGCGTTCATCACCATGGACTCCGTGATCTCGATCTCGAGGTCCGACGGCTCGATCCCGTGCCGGTCACAGGCGCGCCCCACGTCCTTGGCGAGATCGTCCTGTTGCAGCTCGGCCGCGGAGACGTTCACGGCGATGCGAGGGCTCCTCCCGAGGGAGCCGTGCCAGCGGGCCGACTGACGGCACGCCTCGTCGAGGACCCACCGGCCCAGCTCCCTGATCAGGCCGGTCTCCTCGGCGAGCGGGATGAACTCCATCGGCGCCAGGGGCCCGAGCCTGGGGTGCGTCCAGCGCACCAGGGCCTCGACGCCGGTCAGGCCGCCGTCCGCGAGTGACACCTTGGGCTGGTAGCACAGGTGCAGGCCACCGTTGAGGATCGCCTCGCGCAGGTCCATCTCCAGCTGCAGGTGCGCCTGGGCCCGCGTGGTCATGCGGGGCTGGAAGAAGGCGTACCTGCCCGAGCCCGAGGACTTGGCCGATCGCAGGGCCCCCGCGGCATGTGTGAGCAGGTCCGCGGCGCTCTCGCCGTCCTCCGGGTGGCAGGCGATCCCGACGGACGCCCCCACCCGCAGCAGGTGGTCGCCGAACACCACCGGCCGGGACAGCTCCGCGATGACCCGTTGCGCGACCGCCGCGTAGTCCTCGGGGCCCTCTGCCCAGGTGAGGACGACGACGAACGCGTCGCCCTCCACCCGCGCCACCGTGTCGGCAGCGCGCAGGCAGTCCTTCAGCCGCAGCGCCACCTCCTTCAGGACGGCGTCCCCGGCCTCGTGGCCGTAGGAGTCATTGATCTGCGCGAACCGGTCGAGATCGACGAACATCACCCCGAGCGGACCGGGTCGACGCTCGGCGGCCACGATCCGGTCGGTGATCCGATCGATCACCAGGGCCCGGTTGGGGAGCCGGGTGAGCTGGTCCCGGAAGGCCAGGTTGTGGATCTGTTCGTCCTTGCGGCGCAGTTCGGTGACATCGCCCACCGCCACGACCACATGTCCGGAGTCCAGGCTGCCGACGGCCGACAGGTCCATCCGCAGCAGCAGCTCCTCGCCGTCGGGTCGCCGGCACCACATCTCGCCGTCCCAGTGCCCGAGCTCGGCCAGCGCCCGCCGCAGCACGAGGTAGACGTCGCCCGGGGGCAGCGCGCGCCGGAGCACGCCTGCGGAACGTCCGACGAGATCTGCTGCCGAGTAGCCGGTGATGGCCTCGAACGCCGGGTTGAGCGAGACGATGCGGGCCGCGGCATCGATGATCAGCATGCCGTCCGGGGTGTTGTCCAGGGCCGTGGACGCCAGGTGCAGTTCGGCCTCCAGGCGCGCCCGTTCCTCCACCTGACCCCGCAGCACCAGGTTGGCCGACCTGAGCTCGGCCGTCCGTTGGTCGGCCAGGTGCGCCAGCTCGGTCATCTGGCCGTCGACCCACCGGGCGTGATCCCATTTGGTGGTGAGCGCGGCCGCCAGCTGCAGCACCTCGATCTCCTCGAACGGCTTCTTGAGGATCAACAGCCGGTCGCGGGTGTCCAGCCGCTGCAGGACGTCGTGCCAGGAGTGGTCCGAGTAGGCGGTGCAGATGACCATCTGGATCCGGGGATCGCATGCCCAGATCCGGTCGATGGTCTCCACCCCGTCCCATCCCGGCGGCATCCGCATGTCCACGAAGGCCATGGCATAGGGCTGGTCCTGTTCGACCGCTGCCCGCACCTTGGCCAGGGCCTCACGGCCCTGGAAGGCGGAGTCGAGCTCGAACCCGGGACTCCGGCGCGGGGTCTGCACGCCGAACAGTTCCGCCTTGAGGGCGTCCAGCTCTGTGGGCACCGCGGGCACGGAGAGGATCTTGCGGAAGTCCTCGTGAATCGCGCGGGTGTCGTCCACCACCAGGATCCGACGGCAGGACGGCGCGGTACGGCCGGGGGACGTGTTCGTGGTGGGGGACGTGCTCGAGCTGGGGGGCACGGTCACGATCCGGTCCTCTCCGGAACCCGTTCCGTCTCGACGCCCGTCTGCAACGGGACGTCCAGGGTGAAGACGGCGCCGTGGCCGGGCCCGTCGCTGTGGGCGGTCAGGCAACCGCCCATCTCCGTGGCGGCCACCGCGCAACTGTGCAGCCCGAACCCGTGGCCGTCGGAACGTGTGGTGAAGCCGTGGGTGAAGATCCGGTCGAGGTTCTCCTCGAGGATGCCCTCGCCGGTGTCCTCGACGCTCATCCGCAGCACGCCGTCCGTCACCCACCCGCGCACGGTCAGTACCCGGGCGTCCCGAGGCACGGCCTCCATGGCGGCCCGCGCATTGCTGATCAGGTTCACCAGGATCGGCACCAGCCGGCCCTTGTCGAGCAGCAGCGGCGGCAGTTCCTCCATGCGCAGGACGATCCGCACCTCGCGGCGCGTCAACGACTCGGCCGTGATGCGCAGCGCGTCGTCCACGAGATCCTGCGGACGGACGGACTCGACCAGCCGCCCGCTCCCGGCATAGGACTGCTGGGTGGAGACGATGTTCTTGATGTGATCGATCCGCATCGTCAGATCACTCATCTCCTGCAGGATCACCTGCCGTTCCTCGGCCAGCGCCTCCCCGAGACGGCCCAGGTACTCCGGCAGCAGCCGTCCCTTGGCGTCCTGGGCGAGGAACCCCGCCAGATCGCGGCGGTTCTGTTCGATCAGCTGGGTCACCTGCCGGACGTTCTCGCCCTCGGACCCGCGCACGATGCTGGTCACGCGGCTGGCCGAGATGTTCACGCTGTTCAGGACATTGCCCACGTTGTGCAGGACATTCGTGGCGATCTCCGCCATGCCGGCCCGGCGGGCGGCGTCCACCAGGTCGCTCTGGGCGGCTCGCAGTTCCCGCGTGCGCTGCTCGACCCGGTGCTCCAGTTCCTGGGTGCTCAACACGACGCGCACCGTGCGGGCCACGTCCAGCTGCAACTGCTCCATCACGGGAACGCCGCTGCAAGGGAGCTCGGTCAGCAGGTACCCCAACAGCCCGTCCGCGGCGGTCAGCTGCTGGTACCCGAGGTTCCCCGCGGCCAGCTCGGACCGCAACGACGCCGGCAGCAGGTCACAGGAGGAGAACACGGCGTCGGGCACCGGATTCGAGCGGCCGCCGCGGAAGTCCAGGACCAGGCGGCAGGGCCGGTGGACGACGCCCTCGCCGTCCGGGGGATCGGCCTCTCCGTCGTGCACGACGAGGAAGCACCGGTCGATCTGCAGCACGGGCAGGCAGAGCGCCAACGCCTCGGCGATGTCGTCCAGGGTGCGGCACTCGGTCAGCCCCCGACCGAGCCGGCGCAAGGCCCCATGGGCCACCTGTCGCGCCTGCGCCATCCGCGCGATGCTCTGCACGGTGACGTCACCCAAGGTCCCTGCCGCCTCCGTCCCCACCGTGGACCCGCGCACGATCAGGTTGCACGGCGTCACCGTCATGCCACGGGGAGGGGCCCCACCCGCCCGGGCGAGGATCATCCGCGCGGCCTCGGCCCCCTGTTCCACCAGGTTCTGGTCGACCGTCGTCAGGCCCGGCCAGTTCATGCTGGCCGTCGGGTAGTTGTCGAACCCGGTCACCAGCACGTCCTCGGGCACCCGCAGCCCGGCGTCCAGCAGGGTCTCGACCACGATCTGGGCACAGTCGTCATCGGTCGTGACCACCGCGTCCATGTCCCGGCGGCGGCTCAGCAGGCTCCGCATCACATTGCGGGTGATCTCCCGCTCGGACTCCCCGTCGACGAACAGTTCCTCGTCGATCGTCAGCCCGTGCCGCAGCAGCTCGGCCCGGAACACCTCCTCACGCTCGGCGTGGTCGGGCTGGTGCCGCTGCCCCCGCACCATCGCCGGGCGCCGAACCCCGCGCTCGCTCAGCAGATGCGTCATCACGTCCTGGATGCCCTGGCGGTTGTCCCCACGGACGCAGTCCTGGCCGGGCTCGTCGCGCGAGAAGTACACGACCGGCAGGTCCAGCGACGTCGTCAGCTCGGCCAACGCCTCTTGTTGGTCGGGGGACAGCGCGATGGTCAGTACCACCCCGAGCAGGCCGCCGTGCCGCAACAGGCACTCCAGGGACGGCGCGACCGCGGGCCCCGGGTCGACATTCTCGAAGCCCACCACATGACCGTTGTTCACGTAGGTCAGCAAGGGCACCCCGTGCTCGCTCAGGACGCCGTAGAGGCCCCGGATCACGGCGAGCTGGTACGACTCCAGCCCGGTCACGGTGGTCAGCACCGCCCGGCCGGCCACACCCGCCATCGGATCCCTCGCAATCTTGCCCACGGGGTGGCTTCGGCCTGACGACGAGGGATCTTGAATTCCCTCCCGCGAACCTGTCCGAAAGGTGCTGCTCGGACGCATAAACGCGCCTCGGATCGAACGCACCGTCACCACATGATGATGAGATGCCGAAGCGGCTTCGGGAGAGTAACGTCATGAGTTACCCGATCTTCCCGGGTAGTCCGATCCTCCCGGGTAGTCCGATCCTCCCGGAAGGGTCAGCCATGCTCGGAATCCTGGCCGCCGTCCTGTTCTTCATCGGTTTCCTCGTCAACATCGGCGACGTCTCCACCAACTCCGTGTTCTCCTCCCAGAACCTCCTCCTCCTCGGTCTGACCTCCCTGGCCCTGCACCTCTCCGGGATCGGGACCGGCTGGACGCCCCGTCGCTCGCGCCGACGCCGGTAGGCGATCACGGGGATTGTCGCGCCGACCGGCTCGGCAGCCTGCGACAGCCATCAACCGACGACGAATGTTCCGTTTCCCCGGTCCCCGGATTGGGAACATGTGATCCCGATCAAACCCGCAGATGATCGAGTTCGTGCGACGCCACCGTCTCCGGACGTGCTGGGCGCACACCGACCATCGGACCCCAGGGAGGCATCGAAGCCATGGTCTATCGAATTCTTCCGTTCATCTACCTCATCGTCGGGGTGGTGGTCGCCTCGCAACACGGATACCTGGCACATGTCAACACCGTCAGTCGCGTGCTGTCCGCGATCCTGAGCATCGTGTTGTGGCCGCTCGTCCTGCTCGGTGTCTCGCTCGTCTTCAAGTGACGACCGGTCCCGGGGCGGTCGACGTCCCGGGACCGCCCCGTTCGCACCTGGTGACCACCGCAGCGATCTCAGAACTCACGCGCCTCGCGCGCGACCCAGCGCCCGTCGAGGCCGACCACGGCCTCAAGCGGGGCACCCGGAACACACCGGGGACAGCGTCCTCTCCCGCCCCGCGACGACAAGGGAACGGTGAGCGGCCCGCTGTCCCCGTCACTGGACCAGCGGTCGTCCCCGCGGCCGGATCAGGTGTTCGCGCTGCAGCGCCCCGCCGTCGGTCAGTGACGCCGCCGCCGGTTCGGGCGAGGCTGGTAGGCGGGCTGGAAGGCGAGAGTGCTCAGGAGGTAGAAGGCGAAGACCCCGCCCACGACGGTGGCCGCCCGGGAGGCGATGGCGGCGGGGGCCGCCGGTGTCGAGGTGGTCTCCACGATGTCGAGCGTGGAGGTCGCGGTGTGCCCGTTGCAGGTCTCGACGAGGTGGTGCCGGCCGATGCGGGTGGACGCGGCAACCGTCGCTGTGAAGGCGCCGGCCGCGTCAGCGCGTGTCGACCGCACGAGATCACCGTCGACGAGGATCCGGACCGTGGCGTGCGGGGCGCATCCGGTGCCGCGCAGGTGCAGGGAAGAGCCGGGACTGCCCGAGGTCGGCGTGTCGGCGGGGCCGGTGGAGGGTGTGGGCAGCGTGGTGCCCGGCGTGGGCGAGGTGCTGGGCGCCGGCTGGCCGGTCGCCGTGGTGGTGGTCGTGGTGCCCGGCGCCGGCGAGGTCGTGTCCGGTGAGGTCGTTCTGGTGGTGGGCGGCAGGCCCTCGGCGGTCGTCGTGGTCGTCGTCTCCGGCACCGTACTCGGGGGGACGGCGGTCGTCGTGGTCGTCGTGGTCGTCGTGGTCGTCGTGGGAACGGACGGCAGGTCGACGCTGACCAGGACGCGGGCGACATCCACGGTGCGGCCGCCGAAGGTCAGGGCGTACCGGAAGCCGGCGCCCCCGTGGTAGCCGGGTTGGGGCGTGAACACGAACGTGCTGCCGTCCGGACGGACGCTGCCGTGGCCGACCGTGCCCACGAGGGCGACCTCGGTGTGGGTGGTGGGAGTGGCGTAGGTGGTGTCGTTGTGCAGGACGTCGATGCGCACGCGCTGGTCCATCAGGGTGGCCGCGGTGTCGTCGACGGCGTCGATGAGGTGGACGGTGACCGGCACGAGCGCGGTGGTGTAGCCGTCGGGGTGAGTGAGGCGGTAGGTGAAGGAGTCCTCGTGCCGCAGGCCGGCGTCCGGCAGGTAGCGCACCTGGTGGTCCGCGGTGAGGACGGCCGTGCCGTGGGCGGGCGCCGTCACGAGCTCGGGCAGGAATCCGGGCGGGGCGCTGTCGTTGTCCAGGATCGGGATCCTCACCGCGACCCCGGGGGCGGTGACGGCGTCGTCCGGGGTGATCCGGGGCCCGGCCAGGATGGTCAGGGTGACCGTCGCCTGGGCCGCCGGGGCGCCGTCGCAGTCGAGCAGTTCGTCGGTGAACTGGTCGGGCCCGACGTAGCCGGGATTCGCACGGTAGATCGCGGTGGTCCCGTTCAGCCGCACCTCACCGTGTCGGGCGGCCCCGGTCCGCAGGGTGAAGCCGTCGATCGACTCGTCCGGGGAGATCAGGGGAACGGCAAGGGGGAAGTTGTCGAACCCGGTGGCGGCGCGGTCGTGGACGACCGGGGCGGGCACGGTGACGGTCACCTGTGCGGTGTCCACGGTGCGGGTGCCGAAGAGCAGGGCGTAGTCGAACCCACCGGCACCGGCGAAACACGGGCTGGGGGTGAAGCGGTAGCCGCCGGCACCGTCCGGCTCCACGGTGCCACCGATCGGCCGGCCGACCAGGGCGGTGACGACGTCGGGAGGAACTGCGTCATTGGCCAGGACGTCGATGTCCACTACGTCGCGGCTGGTCAGGGCCCGGGTGTCGTCGACCGCGTCCATGACGCGGACGGTCACGGCCGCGGGTGCCGACCGGTGGCCGGAGAGGTCGGCGAGGCGGTAGGTGAAGGTGTCCGTACCGGTGAAGCCCTCCGCCGGGACGTAGCGGATCTGGTTGCCCTGGACCGCCGCAGTCCCGTGGCCGGGATCGGTGGCCACGACGGGCAGGAACCCGGACGGCGCGGTGTCGTTGGCGGTCACGGGCACGGCGACCGGGGTGCCGACCCGGGTGGCGTCCAGGTCGTCGAGCGCGGCGAGCGGCGCGACGGTGACCGAGGCCGTCCCGGTGGCGACGACGTCCCCGTCGACGCCGATCACCTGGTAGGGGAACGTGTCGGTGCCGGTGAAGGAGGCGTCCGGGGTGTACGTCAGGCTCGCGTCCTCCTCGGGGCCCTGGGGCCCGGGGACGGCCGTCCCGTGGGCGGGGGTGGCCCGCAGGGAGAAGCCTGCGCTGTCGGGCAGGGTGAGCGTGACCGGGTTGCCGGGATAGGTCGAACCGCGGAGTTCGGACGGGGCGGGGGCCGGGACGGTCACCGTGACGGTGCCGTGCCCCTCGTCGAGGCAGCCCTCGTCGACGGCCCTCGAGGCGAGTTCCGCGAAGATGCTGGTCGTGGCCCGGGCGGGCAGGTCGTCGATCGGAACCCAGGACGAGCACAGGGCGTAGGCGAAGGTGTCGGTACCGGCGAATCCGGTCCTCGGCGAGTAGCGGACGTCCAGGCCGTCGGCCGAGGCGCTCCCGTGCCCGGGACTCTCGATGATGTCCACGAACGGGTCGAAGAGATCGTCGACCCCCAGGTCGTTCGCGGTGACGGGAATGGTCGCCGTGGAGTCGGCGGCCACCGTGGCCGTGTCGTCGTGGACGATCGGCCAGACGTCACCGGTCGGGGTCACCGTGACCGTGGCGGCCTCCGCCGCCGGCACCTGGGAGGACGCAGCCGACCCGCCGGGCGAGAGCGGCTTCGACGCCGGGGGAGTGGTCGTGGTCCCGGTGCTCGGCGAGCCGGAAGGGACCGAGGCGGGTCCGGAACTGGTCGTGGGAACCGGTGTGGCCGACGGCGAGGTGCGGGACGTCGTCGACGGCGAGACCTGCGCGAACGTCGGGGTCTGCGCGGAAGCCGAGGAGGGTGCGGTCGTCTCCGGGGTCGCGGTCGGCGGCCCCGCGGTGGTCGGGGCAGGTTCCTGGGTCTGGGACGACGGTGCGCTCGTGAGAACCGACTCGGACCGGTCCGTCGACGTGGTGGAGGCGGGTGGCGAGGTCTCCGCGGACGGGTCCGCGCCCTCGCTCGCCGCGGACGATGCCCCCGGGTCCGCCCCGGCGGCTTCCCCGAGCCCACGCGTGGTCGAGGAGGGTGCCGAGGTCGCCCGCACCGCGGAAGAGTCGGACCCCCCGTCGACGGTCGCCGAGGCCGCCCCCGGACCGAGCAACGCCGGGCCGGCGGCAAGGACCAACCCCACGAGCATGGCGAGCAATCGGCTCGTCCGAAGACCCGACACCTGCATGAGCCACCCCCGAGGAGCTGGTGCAACGGTGGTGGCACGACGAGTCCGGACGAGGAGCCGGGCTCGACAACGGTGTAAAGGCCACCATGTCGACGATTCGTGTCAACTCGCCGATGCCGATGCTAGACGAGCCAGAACGCCCTGGGAGGCCTTTCCCCACAAGAGCCCCGGGGCCGGGGTTCCCTCAACCTCGACCGGGGACCGATCGATGACGAGGGGGTGAGCACCCGAGGCCACACCGACGTCACGTCGGTCGGCGACGCCCCGGACAACACGCACGGCCCCGGGGGAAGCGAGGTACCTCTCCCACCGGGATGGCAGGGGCTCGCCGTGCTGGGGCGTGGGGCGCACAGCGTGGTCCACCACGCCCGACGGGAGCCGGCGACCACCGCCCAGCTCCCGGCCACCGCGAACAACGAGGCGGCCACGGGCGACTTCGCGATCAAGGTGATGACGTTCACGGGGCAGGCGGACCACCGGGCGGACATCGCCTTCCGCCGCGAGGCCGCGATCCTGGCCGGTATCGCCGATGCCGGCCTCCCACGGATCCACGAAGTGGGCTCCGTCGGGGGACATCCATACATGATCATGGACTTGGTCGTCGGCAGACCATTGGCCGACCTCGTCCACCGGTCCACACTCCCGCCGGAGCAGACGATCCACCTGGGCCTCGACCTGGCCGGTCAGCTCACCGCGATCCACCGCAAGGGACTCGTCCACCGGGACCTCAAACCGCAGAACGTCATCGTCGAGTCCTCCGGCAGGGCCAGGCTCATCGACTTCGGGCTGGCCACCTGGCAGACGACCGACGTCACCGAGGGCTCGACCGTGGGCACCCTGGCGTACGCCGCACCGGAGCAGACCGGGATGTTGCACAGGACGGTCGACAAGCGGTCGGACCTGTACGCCCTGGGCGTGCTGCTGTACGAGTGCCTGGCCGGTCGCCTGCCCTTCGAGGCGCCGACCACCAGCGAACTCCTGCGCATGCACGCGGTGACGCCGCCGCCCGACCTCCGGTCGCTGGCTCCCCAGGCCGGTCCGACACTCACGGCAATGGTCGAGGCCCTGCTCGCGAAGGACCCGGACGACCGTTACCAGGACGGCCAGGATCTCGTCGACGACCTGCTGCGCCTCGCGGCGGACCCCACTGCCCGGTTCGAGCCCAGGACCACCACGGCGGAGCACCCCGACGGACAGAGTCCGTTCCGCGGCCGCCACGCGGAACTGGCACGACTCGTGCAGAGCTGGACCGACGCCGCCGCGGGCCGCGGCGGCGTCGTCGTCGTGGTCGGCGCGGCCGGCGCGGGAAAGACGCGACTGTGCGGCGAGACCGCCGCGTTCGCCACCGGCCAGGAGGCCCTCGTCCTGCGCGGGAAGTGCCCGCAGGACGGAACCGTTCCCTTCGCCCCCCTGCGTGAGGCGGTGGAGACGTACCTCCGGAGGGTGAACCGGCTCCCGGCCCCGCGACAGGACCTTCTCGTGCATGCGCTGCGCAGCGCTGCCGGGCCGTCCGCCGCCAGGCTCGCGCCCCTGACCCCGGCGCTCGCCTCGGTCCTCGGGGTGACGGGGACGGCGGACACCGGTGGTTCCGACGGGCTCGTCGCGGCCACGGCCGAGTTCCTGGGGGAGCTCGCGCGCGGTCACGCAGGCCTGCTGCTCCAGATCGATGACGTGCAGTGGGCGGACCAGGCCACGGTGCGGGTGCTCGCCCAGCTCGCCGACCAGCTCGCGGACGCCGGGCTGCCGCTCATGCTCCTGATGACCGCGCGGGACGACGAACGGAGCGCGGCGGCCGCCGAGTCGGTGGTCCACCGGGTCCGGGCAGCGGTTCGCCTGCACCTGCACCTGCACCCGCTCGACGAGACGGCGGCGACCCAGCTCATCGCCGCCCAGCTACCGGGTCTGGGATCCCTCTCCGACCTGGCCCGGCTCCTGGCTGCGCGGGGGGACGGCAACCCGCTCGTCATCCTCGAGTACCTGCGGGCGGTGGTGGACGGCGGACTCCTGACCCCGTCCTGGGGCGGTTGGTCGTTGGACGAGGCCGGACTGGAGAGGTTGGAGCTGCCGCAGGACGCCATGGGGCTCGTGCTCGCACGGATGGCAGGGCTCGGCCCCCACACGCGCGAACTTCTCACCCTCGCCGCGCTGCTCGGCACCCGTTTCCGCGTCGACCAGCTCGCCGCCCTGGCCGGACGGGAGCTGGAGGCGATCCTGCCCGTGCTCGTCGAGGCCACGGGGCGGCAGCTGGTCGAGCGCCGGGACCCGGGCAGATACGCCTTCGTGCACGACCGGATCCGGGAGGCGCTGCTCGACCTCGACGCCGACACGCTCGCCGAGGCCCACCAGCAGGCGGCCGAAGTGCTCGATGCTCTCCTGGAGAAGAACGGCGGGGCGGACGCCGAGGACGTCTACGCACTCGCGCACCACTTCGTGCAGGGACGATCGCAGCGGACACCGGAGCGGGCCTTCGCCGCCTGCGTCGCGGCCGCCCGTCTCGCCCTGTCCGACGTGGTCCCGGACACGGCCGTGGTGCTGCTCCGGCACGCGGCCGGGCTCCGCCCGGACCCGAACGCCGACTTCCTGGAGCTGTACGGCACAGCCCTGCGCGAGGCGGGGGAGTTCACCGAGGCGCTCGTCGTCCTCGACCGGGCGCTCGAGCGGCACGTCGAACCGATGCGCCGGGCCTCCACCCTGATGCAGATCGCCGAGTGCCACCGCGCCACCTGGCATGCAGCCGAGTGCCGGGCCGCGGCGCACCGAGGACTCGCCGAGCTCGGCCTGCCCTGGCCCACCAATCCCGTCAAGCTGATCTGCTCCACGCTCGTGCGCCTGGTCGCCAGCCTGCTCATGGCGTGGACGAGGATCGGCTTCGGCACCGTGAGAGGGGCCCGTCGCGAGCGGTACACCCTGGCCTGCGCGCTCTGGCTGACCGCCGGTTACGCGGCGGTCCTCGACATGCGCCCGGCCGAGCAGGTCGCGATCGCACTGCGGGCCCCGTACTGGGTGAACCGGCTGGGCCCCGGCCCGCAGTACGTCCGCAACCACACCGGCGGCGGGATCATCGCGGAGCTGATCGGATTTCGCCGTCTGGCGCGGTCGATCTACCGGAAGGCGGACGCCGTGTGCGCGGCGCTGCACGACCCCGTCCTGCAGGCGAACATCCAGTACCAGCGCGGTGCGGCCGCCTACATCAGCGGGAACGACGACGGCGAACTCTGGACGTGCAGTCTCACCGAACACGGCCGGTACGTCGACACGGGCGCCTTCTCCGACGCCGCCGGCGCGATGTGCCTCGATGAGTTCCTCCGGGGCCGGGTTCCGGAGACGCGTGCCTGGTTGCAGGTGATCGAGCGCCGTCTCCGGCGGGACGGCGCGAATGAGACCATCTCCTCGACCACCCTGACCGCGATGGGGCACACCCTGGCCGGGAACCACGCGGCGGCGGCCGCCGAGCTGGCCCGCACCGAGGCCCTCATCCCCGCGCACAGCGGGCGAGGGTTGCGGGTGAACCAACTGCAGAGCACCTTGATCACGCTGGCGGAACAGCAGGACTTCGGCGCCCGGTTCGACGAGTGCGTCGCCGAGTTCCTCGCCATGGGCCTGGGACCGCGCGAGATGATCCGCAGCTACCTCCCCATGTTCCATCTCATCGCCGTCGGGCGGATCTCTCAGTGCCGCTATGCAGCCGACCGCGGAGCACCCGGGCCCGACCGCGCGCAGCGCCTGGCGGCAGCCCGGACGGCGGTACGGCAGTTGCGACGCGCAGCCCGCGGCACGGTGCTCCGCGGCTACGCCACCGTGTTCACGGCCGATCTGGCGGTGCTGGAGGGCCGGTACGGCCGGGCGCTGCGCCTTCTCGACCGTCTCGCGCCCTTCCGGGTGCCGGCCCCTTCGATCACTTTCGAGGCCGCACGGGTGCGGGTGCGGGCGCTGCAGGGACTCGGCTACGAAGCCGAGGCGCTGCGCACGGCACAGTACGCACGGTGGCTCTCGACGGTCGAGGGCTGGCCCCACCGGGCCCGATGGGTCAACGCCGAGTTCGCGGCCCTGGCGGCCTCCAGCGCACGCACCAGCGGCGCCCTCGCCTCGTCCAGCGAGCTGACCGGCCTGGGCCAGGAGCGGTTGCAGGCACTGCAGAAGGTGGGGATGGCGGCCTCGCGCATTCTGGACCCCGACGAACTCGCCCGGATCACGCTGGACGAGATGATCCGCATCCTCCGGGCGGAACGTGCGTTCCTCTTCCTGACCGACCCGGACGACCGCGAGGCGACGTCCGGGCACCAACTGGGCCGGGATGCCGCCGGGAAGGATCTGAGCACCCTCACCGCGTACAGCGCCAGCATCGTCGAGCGGGTACGGGCGAGCCGGGAGCCCGTCGTACTGACCGGGGCCGACGACGGAGCCGTCCTCGGCGCCGAGAGTGTCCTGGCCCACGGCCTCCGCTCGATCCTGGCCGCACCGCTCCTGCTGGACGATCGCCTTCTGGGCGTGGTCTACCTGGACAGCCGGATCGCCCGGGGCATCTTCACCGCCGAGGACGCCGCCCTCCTCACCGCTCTGACGAACCCCATCGCCACCGCGCTGGAGACCGCTCGCGCCGCCCAGCTCGAAGTGACGGCCCAGGCCGCACGGAGGGAACGGGACCTCAGCGAGGCCCTGCGCGCCTCCCTGCAGGAGATGTCGCAGACCCTGGAGCCGGAGCAGGTCCTCGTCCGATTGCTCCACTCGGTGGCCCGGATCGTGGGTTGCGAGCAGGCGTGGCTGCTGCGGGAGACCCCCGACGGGACGACCGTGCTGGCGCACCGGCCCGGTGCGGTGACTGCCGCCACCGCAGGGGTCCCGGTACGCGATCCCGAGGTGCGCCAGCACGATGCGGAGGTACGGCAGCACGATCCTCACCTGTGGCCACTGGTCGCCGACGGGCCCGTCGTGGGAGCGGGTATCCCTGAGATGACGTCCTCGACCTTGATGCGCCTGCTCGGTCCGCTGCCGGACGAGACCACCAGCTGGCTCGCCCTGCCGCTCGAGTCCGGCAAGCTCCGCCTGGGGGTTCTGCTGCTCGTCTCCTCAGCCCCGGACGCCTATCCGAACGGCCTCGTGGACGTCGCCAGCACTGTGGTGGCCCAGGGCGTCACCGCGTACGACCGGGCAGCGCTGTTCGCGCGCGTGCAGGAGCTGGCGGTCGTGGACGAGCTCACCGGGATCCCCAACCGCCGCAGCTTCTTCGAGCAGGCGGAGCGCTCCGCTGCCGACGCCCTGCGCGATGCCCGCCCCCTCGCCGCCGCCATGGTCGACATTGATCACTTCAAGCAGATCAACGACACCTACGGCCATCTCACGGGCGACGA
>CAZOWW010000078.1:0-28888 GCA_964583765.1 uncultured Kineosporiaceae bacterium | reverse complement strand
TCGTCCTCGGCTACGTCCTCCCTTCCCGGCCTCCGTGGCCGGGCTCCGTCGCGGCGAGGACATCGCCGGGGCGGGAGTCGCTGCGTCCCCCCCTTCCCGGCCTCCGTGGCCGGGCTCCGTCGCGGCGAGCGCACGAAGTCGGAGATGCGTCACCGGACGGGCCCCTTCCCGGCCTCCGTGGCCGGGCTCCGTCGCGGCGGGTAGGTCACGGCGCCGTCGGCGATGGAGCCGGTCCCCTTCCCGGCCTCCGTGGCCGGGCTCCGTCGCGGCTCGATGATCGGACGCATCGGCGCGAACGCCGTCAACCCTTCCCGGCCTCCGTGGCCGGGCTCCGTCGCGGCAGCGAATTGCTCCACCCAGTGCTCGGCGCGGGTGTGCCCTTCCCGGCCTCCGTGGCCGGGCTCCGTCGCGGCGAGGTCGACACGGCCGCGCTGGAGGGCCGCACGACCCCTTCCCGGCCTCCGTGGCCGGGCTCCGTCGCGGCCCGGCGGCCCTTGCCGACCACGCGCAGGCGCTGTCCGCCCTTCCCGGCCTCCGTGGCCGGGCTCCGTCGCGGCATCTCTGATCGAACTGGATGCGACATGAACTGGCTCCCTTCCCGGCCTCCGTGGCCGGGCTCCGTCGCGGCATGGTCACGCTGGACTCGCTGGGTCCGATGGCGTCCCCTTCCCGGCCTCCGTGGCCGGGCTCCGTCGCGGCTCCTGCTCACCGAACAGGTCGAGCTGGATGCCCTCCCCTTCCCGGCCTCCGTGGCCGGGCTCCGTCGCGGCGACGAGACGCACCTGTACAACAATCCGCAGTTGCGGAGCCCTTCCCGGCCTCCGTGGCCGGGCTCCGTCGCGGCACGGCGATCGACACCATCGCTGACGCGGCATGCGCGCCCTTCCCGGCCTCCGTGGCCGGGCTCCGTCGCGGCCCGTCACTGCGCAGATGGACGCCTTCACCAGGCGGCCCTTCCCGGCCTCCGTGGCCGGGCTCCGTCGCGGCGTGTGGTCGACCTGCGCGTATGCGACCGGGTGGACTCCCTTCCCGGCCTCCGTGGCCGGGCTCCGTCGCGGCTCCCACATCGCGTGATGCATCAGCGCGGTATCCAGCAGCCCTTCCCGGCCTCCGTGGCCGGGCTCCGTCGCGGCATTTGGGTGTTCCTCCAGGAATGCGTGAGCCCCCAGCCCTTCCCGGCCTCCGTGGCCGGGCTCCGTCGCGGCGCGAACCCGCTCTCCGGGTAGGGCACGGTCTCGGTGCCCTTCCCGGCCTCCGTGGCCGGGCTCCGTCGCGGCACGTCGATGGACCCATCGTCGTCGAGCAACAATGGGCCCCTTCCCGGCCTCCGTGGCCGGGCTCCGTCGCGGCGGGTGCGGCCCGGACGGGCCCGTGTGGCAGGCGGCGACCCTTCCCGGCCTCCGTGGCCGGGCTCCGTCGCGGCCAGGTGGCGTGGAACGCGGACCCGGGGGACCCCGACCCTTCCCGGCCTCCGTGGCCGGGCTCCGTCGCGGCCCGGTGATGCCGGTCGTCGCGGTGATCCCGGCGGTCCCCTTCCCGGCCTCCGTGGCCGGGCTCCGTCGCGGCAGATCTTTGTCACCGGCTCCACCGGAGAGCGGTCGGCCCTTCCCGGCCTCCGTGGCCGGGCTCCGTCGCGGCGGGTGCGACACCTACGCCGCGCGCCGGGACATCCTGCCCTTCCCGGCCTCCGTGGCCGGGCTCCGTCGCGGCGCGCTGGAGGCCGCTGCGGACAAGTTCCCGCAGCTCGGCCCTTCCCGGCCTCCGTGGCCGGGCTCCGTCGCGGCGCATCCGGTCCGAGCGGACCGTCGCTGCGCGGCCTCCCCTTCCCGGCCTCCGTGGCCGGGCTCCGTCGCGGCGTCTTGCCGGTCGAGGGCGAGTTACCGCCCGCTCGGGCCCTTCCCGGCCTCCGTGGCCGGGCTCCGTCGCGGCAGCTTGATCAATGCGCAGGCTCCACGTGTCGCGAGCCCTTCCCGGCCTCCGTGGCCGGGCTCCGTCGCGGCTGTGATTGGCGTCGCGCTCGGCCGTCTGGGCCGATCCCTTCCCGGCCTCCGTGGCCGGGCTCCGTCGCGGCCAGTGCTGGGCGTGCGGGGGTGCGGTCACGGACCGGCCCTTCCCGGCCTCCGTGGCCGGGCTCCGTCGCGGCGTGAACGCGGTCGCGAAGGCTGTCTTGGGCGTGCTCCCTTCCCGGCCTCCGTGGCCGGGCTCCGTCGCGGCGGGTGAAGGAGTGGCCGGCTGTGGAGGCCACCGCCCGCCCTTCCCGGCCTCCGTGGCCGGGCTCCGTCGCGGCCTCTATGACGGGATGGCGATGGTGTCGGCGCTGCCACCCTTCCCGGCCTCCGTGGCCGGGCTCCGTCGCGGCGGATCTGAGGACGGGCCGCCGGTAGCCGACCCCGTCCCTTCCCGGCCTCCGTGGCCGGGCTCCGTCGCGGCTTGCCCATGCCCGGCACGTAGCCGGCGAGTACGGCCCTTCCCGGCCTCCGTGGCCGGGCTCCGTCGCGGCCCGCGACAGCACGGGACGGTTCGTCCGCGACGACCTCCCTTCCCGGCCTCCGTGGCCGGGCTCCGTCGCGGCATCGACGGCCCACTCAAGGACCTGCGGCTCGCGGGCCCTTCCCGGCCTCCGTGGCCGGGCTCCGTCGCGGCGGGATCGCGCCGCTCGCCATGACCACGAATTTGCTGCCCTTCCCGGCCTCCGTGGCCGGGCTCCGTCGCGGCTTGAAGGGCCAGCCCGGGTGGGGCGCCCTGGCTGCCGCCCTTCCCGGCCTCCGTGGCCGGGCTCCGTCGCGGCAGGATCCGGTGGGTGGAGTCTTCGTCGAGGGCGATCCCCTTCCCGGCCTCCGTGGCCGGGCTCCGTCGCGGCGTGCCCAGATGCTCCGTATGCGGCCCCGCGTGAGGCCCCTTCCCGGCCTCCGTGGCCGGGCTCCGTCGCGGCCCTTCCTGGGCATACATGAGGCCACCGTCGTTGACGCCCTTCCCGGCCTCCGTGGCCGGGCTCCGTCGCGGCCAGCTGCGCGCCGAGCTGATCCAGATGGCGCGGGACCCCTTCCCGGCCTCCGTGGCCGGGCTCCGTCGCGGCCCAGGCGGGTGCCGCGGTGACTGCGGTGTGGGCGAGCCCTTCCCGGCCTCCGTGGCCGGGCTCCGTCGCGGCGTGATCTGCTCGCCGATGGGCCCGAGGTGGGCGGCAACCCTTCCCGGCCTCCGTGGCCGGGCTCCGTCGCGGCGACGTGGACATGTCCGCAGTGTCTGGAAGCGAGATCCCTTCCCGGCCTCCGTGGCCGGGCTCCGTCGCGGCCCGGAGGTGAGGCCGGCACCGGCACCGCCGGTCCCCCCTTCCCGGCCTCCGTGGCCGGGCTCCGTCGCGGCCGAGGAGACGGACGGACAGCGCCCGCACCTGATCGGCCCTTCCCGGCCTCCGTGGCCGGGCTCCGTCGCGGCCGAGCGGGCGTACCCGACGCCGACACCCGCACCGGCCCTTCCCGGCCTCCGTGGCCGGGCTCCGTCGCGGCGGCACCTGCCAGTGCCAGGAGGATCCCTGTCAGCTCCCCTTCCCGGCCTCCGTGGCCGGGCTCCGTCGCGGCGGGTCGTCCCGCTCACCGACGAGATCCGGGCGCAGCCCTTCCCGGCCTCCGTGGCCGGGCTCCGTCGCGGCACGACGCTGCGCTGAAGACCACCCTGTCGTCGAGGACCCTTCCCGGCCTCCGTGGCCGGGCTCCGTCGCGGCACCCTCCAGGAGCACACCGCGTACACGGGCGGCACGCCCTTCCCGGCCTCCGTGGCCGGGCTCCGTCGCGGCCCCCCGGCTGCCGGGTGCTGCTCCACGAGACCCTCCCCTTCCCGGCCTCCGTGGCCGGGCTCCGTCGCGGCTCCGGCACCGTCGGCGCCTGACCGAAGGGAGCACCCCCCTTCCCGGCCTCCGTGGCCGGGCTCCGTCGCGGCCGGTCCCGCGGGTCGTCGTCGGGGTCGGGCACCGCGCCCTTCCCGGCCTCCGTGGCCGGGCTCCGTCGCGGCGGCCTCGAGGCCTTCGACAGCTCGGGCATCGTGACCCCCTTCCCGGCCTCCGTGGCCGGGCTCCGTCGCGGCACTGGCGAGCCGATCTCGGTGCGCTGCCGGGTGCATCCCCTTCCCAGCCTCCGTGGCCGGGCTCCGTCGCGGCGCACCCGGGGTCATCGAGGCGGCGCAGGATGAGATCCCTTCCCGGCCTCCGTGGCCGGGCTCCGTCGCGGCACCCTCGCCCCGTCGGCATCCAACTGCTTCGGCTGCCCTTCCCGGCCTCCGTGGCCGGGCTCCGTCGCGGCTCGTGGGCGGCGTGGGGGTCCCGCCACTGCTCGTGCCCTTCCCGGCCTCCGTGGCCGGGCTCCGTCGCGGCCCCGATGCTGGGCACCAGGGGTGGCCCGGGGTCGTCCCCTTCCCGGCCTCCGTGGCCGGGCTCCGTCGCGGCGCCACGGTTGCCTCGGGCCACACTTTGGGCTACTGGCCCTTCCCGGCCTCCGTGGCCGGGCTCCGTCACGGCCCGGCTGGGCACAGCACCAGCTCGCGGCGCAGCTCCCCTTCCCGGCCTCCGTGGCCGGGCTCCGTCGCGGCTACGAGGAGCAGCGGGACGCCGGATGGCGGCAGGCCGCCCTTCCCGGCCTCCGTGGCCGGGCTCCGTCGCGGCGGGTACACGAACCCGATGGTCGTGCAGTGCTGGGCGGCCCTTCCCGGCCTCCGTGGCCGGGCTCCGTCGCGGCAGCTTGATCAACGCGCAGGCTCCACGGGTGGCCAGGCCCTTCCCGGCCTCCGTGGCCGGGCTCCGTCGCGGCTGCCACACGGCCAGGACCACGGCGTCGCGAGGTGCCGCCCTTCCCGGCCTCCGTGGCCGGGCTCCGTCGCGGCACCCTCGAATCCGGTCAGCAGCTCACGATCGACACCCCTTCCCGGCCTCCGTGGCCGGGCTCCGTCGCGGCGGGGTCGGGCCGTCCTTGACGGACATCAAGACGCTGCCCTTCCCGGCCTCCGTGGCCGGGCTCCGTCGCGGCCGGATCATGTCCCTGCGGGTGCCGGGCGGCTGCAGGCCCTTCCCGGCCTCCGTGGCCGGGCTCCGTCGCGGCATCTTGCCCATGGTCGGGGCGCCGTCGTCGGTGAGCCCTTCCCGGCCTCCGTGGCCGGGCTCCGTCGCGGCCGGATCATGTCCCTGCGGGTGCCGGGCGGCTGCAGGCCCTTCCCGGCCTCCGTGGCCGGGCTCCGTCGCGGCATCTTGCCCATGGTCGGGGCGCCGTCGTCGGTGAGCCCTTCCCGGCCTCCGTGGCCGGGCTCCGTCGCGGCACGACCGGGGCGATCCGGTGCGAGCCAACCCATGCCCCCTTCCCGGCCTCCGTGGCCGGGCTCCGTCGCGGCTGCGGTGAGGTCCCCGAGTGGCCCGCGCAGTGGGACCCCTTCCCGGCCTCCGTGGCCGGGCTCCGTCGCGGCACGCGGGACCTGTCGTGGGTGTGCGTCCCCGAGTCCCCTTCCCGGCCTCCGTGGCCGGGCTCCGTCGCGGCGCTAACACCGATCCGAACGTTCAGGCGGCCATAGCGACCCTTCCCGGCCTCCGTGGCCGGGCTCCGTCGCGGCAGCTGCTGCTTGATCTCGTCGAGATCGGTGACGGAGCCCTTCCCGGCCTCCGTGGCCGGGCTCCGTCGCGGCAAGGTGTTGCGCTTGTCGTGCTGCAGGGTGTGGGTCCCCTTCCCGGCCTCCGTGGCCGGGCTCCGTCGCGGCGGCACGCTGGTCGGGTAGGACTCCGAGTAGGAGCCCCCCTTCCCGGCCTCCGTGGCCGGGCTCCGTCGCGGCGCGTCGGACGACTTCGCCGAGGTCCCGGTCCGGATCCCCTTCCCGGCCTCCGTGGCCGGGCTCCGTCGCGGCCAGGCCTACAAGGCCAAGTTGGCCGCCCGTGGGGCCCCCTTCCCGGCCTCCGTGGCCGGGCTCCGTCGCGGCACCTTCGAGGGCAACGCCGTGCGCGTGCTCCTCGTCCCCTTCCCGGCCTCCGTGGCCGGGCTCCGTCGCGGCGGGCATGGCGTGCATGACGACGGGGGCCAGGGCCAGCCCCCTTCCCGGGCTCCGTGGCCGGGCTCCGTCGCGGCGAGGCGTACCCGGGCATGGAGATCCGGACGCGAGGCCCCTTCCCGGCCTCCGTGGCCGGGCTCCGTCGCGGCGCGAGGGCCGCCTGATGCGCCGGCCAATCGTCCAAGCCCTTCCCGGCCTCCGTGGCCGGGCTCCGTCGCGGCGGCATCGCGAAGGCCGCCCAGTCGGTCGGTGGCGGCCCCTTCCCGGCCTCCGTGGCCGGGCTCCGTCGCGGCGTGTCACGCTGGTGTCTCGGAGTAGCCAACTCAGGCCCTTCCCGGCCTCCGCGGCCGGGCCCCGTCGCGGCGGCGTCCCCCACGGGCCGGGTCCGACTCTTGCGTTACCCCTTCCCGGCCTCCGCGACCGGGCTCCATCGCGGCTTTCCCGCGGTCGGCTCTCCGCCGTGTTCCAACAGCCCCGGCCCGGCCTCGTCCTCTTGGTTGGGCGCCCACCTGCTCACGGATTGCTCACGAACTCCGCCGTCACGGCCGATCGGCGATCGCACACCTGAGCACACGAGAGCACCATCACCAGCACCGATCACCTCAAGAGCGGCGGCAAGGTGAAGCGACATCACGGACAGTCTCCCGCTTCTAATCCGTCGGTCGCAGGTTCGATCCCTGCCGGGCGCGCACCCTGCGCACCACCTCATTCGGCCCTTGACCCGCAGCGACATGGTCTCGGGCCGATCTTGCGTTGTCCGGTAGGGTCCGGCCGCGACCGGTTTGCAGCGGTGGTCCGCCCCAAATATGCCCCGAAGTTAGCTCCACGCTTCGCTCCACGGCGGCGTCGTGGACGCTCCCGGCGCCGACCGCCGGACGCCCCGGGAGAGTGGGTTGCGGTCGCCGTTGTTCGTCGCAGGGCCAGATGAGACAAGTCAAGCCCCCCACTCGGGGCGGGGATGGCACAACGGTCGGCGTCCCTGAGGGTCCCGTCCTCGCCGGATCCCGTCCTCGGGCGTCCGAACGAGCGGGGGGCTTCCCGTCATCCTCGGGTACCCCCCATTCACCTGACCCTCCCCACGATCTCACCGAACCGGACACCCTTAGTGGTTGACTGATCACCATGAGAAACCGCATGGGGGGCAGGTCGGGTCGGGGGCGTTACGAGGGCATCCAGCCGAAGCCAACCACCTTCATCGCACGACAAGTCCGGACGGGACGCGCCGGCCAGGCGACGGTCCGACGCACCGGACGTCATGCCGCGGCGCTCGGCCTGACCGCTCTGGTGGGCCTCACCTCAGCGTGCGGCAGCACCTCGGCGGAGTCCACGACCGTGCACGGCTTCGGCACCCGGCAGCCGATGTCCACCGCAGCCGCCCCGGGCACAGCACCCATGACCCAGAACGCCTCGGGCGCACACGGTGCCGGGCACACGTCGTCGGCATCTAACAGCACCACGACGACGACCACGGCCACCACTCCGGCCACACGCACGCGGATCACCATCGTCACCGTGACCAGGACACTTCCCTTCCGTACCCGCACCCAGAAGGACTCCACCCTGGCGAAGGGCACCCGCAAGGTCCTCACGGCCGGGGCCAGCGGACGGGAACGGATCCGGTACCGGGTCACCGTGATCGACGGCGTCCAGAAGCAGCGGCAGGTCATCACCCGCATCGTCGTCAAGACGCCGATCGACCGGGTCGTGCGCGTCGGCACCCGCACGACGCAGCCGACGCAACGCTCCTCGTGCGACCCGAACTACAGCGGGGCCTGCGTGCCGATCGCCAGCGACGTCGACTGCGCGGGTGGCAGCGGCAACGGTCCCGCATACGTACGGGGCCCCGTGCACGTGATCGGGGTCGACATCTACGGCCTGGACGCCGACGGCGACGGCTGGGGCTGCGAGTAGGACCTCGAGTCGGACACCATGCGGCTGGGATCCGGGCGGGACATCTCACCCGGACCCGGCCGCCGGCACGATGCTCTCGCCCGCAGGCCCCGCGCCGGCGAAGGCACCTACTCGCCGGAAGATCCGCGCGCGACGGCCGAAGTGATCGCCGCCTTCGCGCGCTCGCCGTCGGGTGGACCCACCTGGAGGAAGTAGCTGCCGGTGGCCGCGGTGTCCTCGCCACTCACCCGGAACCCGGCCAGGTCGACGCCGTCGCCACCGAGTTCCTCCAGCTTGCGGGCCAGCCGGGACCCGGGCTCGACACCCGGCAGGGAATCGGCGGCGCTGGAGGCCTGCAGGTCCCGCATTCGCGCGTGGAGCACCGAGATCCCGGACTCGCCGGTGATCGCCAGCAGCAGCACCGGGTCGGCGAGCACCAGGGCGATCCGCACGCGGAACTGCTCCGTCGCCCGGCGGAACACCGATCGTCGCGTCTCGCCGGTGATTTCCGTGACATAGACGGTGGCATCCCTGGCGAGCTCGATCCCGTAGTCACGAGCGCACGCCTGCAGGGCACCCTGCTCCGCGGCCGACAGGCCGGAGAGGACACCTTCCGTGGTGTGCCGTTCACGACGGTTCATGAGTTCAGGGTAGGAGTGCTTCCCGAGCCGAGTCCGGCATTCCGGATCAGCGGGTCGCCTTCACCGGTCGCGGACCACGAGTTGCCGAGGACGAGCGGTCCACGAGGGTCCCGTCCGCGCACGCCTCCGCCGGGAAGAGCCCTGCCGGACAGGGGCCCGACGCCGTTCGAGGCGGAAGGTAGGGTCGCCACGTGTCGCAGCCCTCCTTCCTGGTCTTCGACGTCGGCGATGTGCTCGTCCCCTCGGGCGACGTGCTGCCGGTGCTCGCCAGCGAGCTGGGCATCACGGTCGACGAGCTGTGGGCCGCCTACTGGCGCGAACGGCGTGCCTTCGACCTCGGCGGGGACGAGGACACCTACTGGACGTCGATACTGGCCGAGCTGGGCCGCGAGCCGGACCCCGCGCTCGTCCGCCGGCTCTCCGCCCTCGACTCCCGCAAGTGGGGCACGCTCCCGCCGTCGGGAGCATCGTTGCTGGCGGGGCTGGACGGCAGGCGCCTCGGCCTGCTCTCCAACGCCCCCGCACCACTCGCGGCCGGAGTACGCGCCTCTTCCTGGTCCGCCGCCTTCGAGGTACTCGCCTTCTCCGCCGAGCTCGGCCTGGCCAAACCTGATCCCGAGATCTACGCCCGCGCCGACGAGCTGTTCGGCACCGCTCCGGGTGACGTCCTGTTCTTCGACGACCGGCAGGACAACGTCGCCGCAGCCCGGGAACACGGTTGGTCCGCCGTCCGGTGGACCGACGGCATGTCCGCCCAGGACGTCCTGATCGCCGCCGACCAGCTGTCATGACATACGGAGGAAGTCCGGCGTGACGACGCGAGCGGTTCACCCATTCGCCTGAACCGATACCCCTGGGATCAGCGGTCCCCGGCGGGAATCTCCTGCGGCAGGAATACTGCCCGAATGCTCCTCGACGGCAGGCCGCGGGCGGAGGAGCGCCTGCACATCGAGGGCGGCCCCGGGACGAGGAGCTCCCGGGCGGCGGGAGCGGGTCGATGAGCGGAACGGCGGATGACATCGCGATCCGGATCGCCCGCGCGGAAGCTCTGCGGGATCTGGGGCGCCACCACGAAGCGATCACACTGCTGCGGCACGTGCTCGCCGACGACCCCGACCAGGTCCGCGCCTGGTGCGTGCTCGCCCTGTCCCAGGTGGATGCCGACGAGAACGCCGAGGCCCTACGGTCCGCGCGGCGGGCCTGCACGCTCGCTCCGGCGGACGAATGGGCCCAGCGCATCCGCAGCCTGGCTGCGTCGAAGCTCGGCAAGCACGAGGAGGCCGTCCGAGCCGCCCGACGGGCGATCGCCGCCCGCCCTGACATCTGGTACGGGCACGCCCAACTCGCGAGCGCGTTGGCCGGCGGGATCAACGGGGACGATCCCCGGAAGGACCAGCCCAACTGGAAGGAGGCCGACGCCGCGGTCGAGCGTGCTCTTGAGCTCGGCCCGGACCAGGCCGAGCCCCACTTCGTGGCCGGCAAGGTGGCCCAGTCCCAGGGACGGCTCTGGACAGCGGAGCAGTTCTTCCGTCGTGCGCTGACGATCAATCCGGGGCACAGCCGCGCCCGCAACGAACTGGCCCGGCTTCCCCTGCTCGGCTCAGGCGGCGGCGACATCACCTCGCTCGCGCGGGCGGTGGAGGGCTTCGCCGGGGCGGCCCACGCGGATCCCCGGTACGAGCTCGCCCGGAGGAACTTCTTCCTCGTCCTCCGCGTGCTCGCGGGGTCCTTCGCGACCGGCGTCCTGCTCGCCGTGTTCATCCATTGGCTGATGCGCGCGGCCACCGTGCACAGACCAGTGGCAGTGCTGCAGTGGCTGTCGCTGGTCGTCCTCGTTCTGCCCCAGGCCCAATTCCGCGAGCTCCTGCCCGTCTGGTCCCCGAGCACGCGCAGGGCGGTGATCCGAGAGCTCACCTGCGGCACGCAGGGACTGGCCGCGGCGTTCCTGGTCATGGCTCAGCTGCTCGCATTCACCACGCCGTGGCTGCCCGGTTCCCTGCCGGACGAGGTCGATGCCCTCGCGGCGTCCCTCGCTCTGCTGGCCCGGGAGATCCTCTATGCCGAACCGCTGGCGACCGCCCCGAGCGGGCAACGGGCCGGACTCACCCTGCGCTGGACCCAGACCTGGCGCAGGGCAGCCAGCGAGGTGGCCGCGGGTCTGACCAATGCCCGGCACCTCCCCCGATCCGCGGTACGCCTGGCCTGGGCCCTGAGGCTGCTCCTCCTCGGTTCGGTGGCGGTGACCCTCGTGCCGTGGGAGCTCGGCTGGCAGCTCGCGTTCTGGGCCGCAGTCCTGCTCGGGTTCGGGATCCTGCGGGGGATCCGGGTGCGCCGGCTGCGACCGCGCCGCCGCCGCAGGCACTGACCACGGCGGCGCTCGCACCGCGGGCTCGTTGCTGCGGGCGCCCACCCCGCCGGTTGCCTGCCCTGCCGATCCCCACGGGCCTCGCCGCCCTGGTGGAAGATCTCCGGCACACCCGGTGGGCATCGGTCAAGACCCCGACCGGACAGGGATACTGCGCCCGTGATCCTGGAACACCCGCCGGAATCAGACGCCGAGCCGCGAGTCGTTCGCCCCCTGCGATGGAGGCACCGGTGCCAGACAGAGCCGGACTCTGGCGGCCGCCGATGAGCGAATTGCCCGATGCCGAGGCGCAGATCGCCCGCGCCCGGGCGCTCCTCGACCTGAGTCGTCACGAGGAGGCGGGCTCGCTGCTGCGGCGCGTCCTGGCGGACGATCCCGACCAGGCATCTGCCTGGCGTCTTCTCGCCCAGGCCCAGATCGACGCCGATCAGGATGCCGAGGCCCTGCGGTCCGCGCGCCGGGCCTGTGCGCTCACACCGGATGATCCATGGGCTCACCGCATCCGTAGCTTCGCGGCGTCGGGGCTCGGCCAGCACCCGGAAGCCGTCGAGGCCGCTCGGCGAGCGCTCGCGCTCGCCCCCGGCACCTGGCAGTTCCATGCTCGGCTCGCCTCGGCGCTCTCGTACGAGGGCGCCGATCCGGACAACTGGGCGGAGGCCGACGCCGCAGTGGAACAGGCAGTCACGCTGAGCGCCGGTCACCCCTATGCCCACTTCACGGCGGGCACGGTGGCGATGCACTGGGGCCTTCTGGGCTGTGCCGAGGACTCCTTCCGGCGCACGCTGACCCTCGATCCGGAACACGGTGCTGCCCGCAACGAGCTCGCCCGGCTGCGCCTCCTCGAGACCAGGCGCGACAGCGGATCGAGCCTGGCGCAGGCGGCCGAGACCTTCGCGAGCGCCGTCCGCGCCGATCCCCGTGACCGGATCGCCCGGGACAACTTCTCCGGTCTCCTCCGCGCAGCGATGGCGCGTATCGCCACGCAGTTGTTCCTCGCGGTGCTGAGCCACTGGCTGATCGGCCCGGGCCACACCCCCTTCCCACCCGAGACGGGGCGCTGGTTGCCGCTGCTCGTACTCGCGGTCCCCTTCGCCGCCATCGCTCGATTCCTGAGCACCCTGTCCTCGGGCACACGCCGGGTCGTGGCCCGGGAACTGACTCGCGGATCGCCGGGGCTCGCGTCCACGTTCCTTGGTACAGCAGTGCTGCTCGTGCTCGCCGCACTGTGGCTGTCGCAGACAAGTGCCAGCGACATCCACGCGACGGCGGGGACCCTCGTTCTCCTGGCGCGGGCGATCCTGCGCGGGGAACCGCTCCCTGCGCTCCCGGGCACGCGACGTGCAGGCCACCTCCGCCGCTGGGCGCGGACCTGGTGCAGGGCAGGGCGCGAAGCCTTCGCAGGGCTGGTCGATTCCCACAGCGGACGCCACGTCGCGGTTCTCCGCACGTTGTGGCTTGCCTTCCTGCTCACCGCGGTGTGGGTGATCCTCCCGGACGGGTACGGCTGGCCACTCCTCGCCCTGGGCGGCTTCTGGCTCGGGCTCTGGCTCCGCCACGCGCTGCCCGGTGGACGGGGAGCGTCCTGACTCCAGGAGCGGCAGGCCGGACGTCGGCACCACCCCTGAGCCATGACCCCGGACGACGAGGAGAGCACCGGCCGGGTTCGATGACGCCTCCACAGAACCACCGACGTACCCTCTGTCCACAGGTGCCTGGCCACGCGTTCACCGCGAACGAGGCCGGCGTGTACCGTGGTGAGCATTGCAACACCGTGCACACTGCTTCCGAGCACGTATTGCAACTCCGGGGAGCCCGCCAAGGTTCCTCGTATTTTTCTTCACCGCACTGGCTGCAGTGCACGCAACGGGGGAATAAATGGGGGGGCCCGACGGATCCGAGTACTCACCGATTTCTGGAATTTCCAACTCAGTCGGAACGACGCCACGAACCAGGCACGATGCGATCGGCGGGCACTACCTGCGGCGGTCGTCAAGGCAACCACCGATATCCTCGGCACCGTCAGCATCACCGACCCAGCCTGCCGCACCCCACTTCGACGCGCATCTCCACCACGACCCGCCCTGCGAGGCTGCCGGTCAATCTGCACTCCATCGTCGGGCGGGTGAACCTGCGCCGCTCCATGCATTGAGGCGAGGCGACTCAATGGCCCGGATGACGCAACATGAATCCGTCCCAGGTGTAGCCGGCCTTCTCGAACTGGTTGAGCTCCTGCGCGAAGACCGTTGGACCGGGTCCGTGTCCTTCGGCGGCAATCGGGTTCCACATGTTCTCGTAGGTGGGTGTCGACGCGACATACACATCCATCTCGCGATCCACGACGCTTTGAACCCATTCCTCGTTGCGCCCGATGGACCACTGCCCATCCGGCAGGTCCAGAACCTCGAAACCTTCCAACCCCTCGGCCGCGTGGGTGTCACCGAGGCGGCCGATGACTGCGGTCTTCTTCTGGGGATCCCCACCACCCGCCGTCCCCCCGCCCTCGCCGGTGCAGTTGTGCACCAGTACCGGTGTGGTCCCGGCGAGCACATAGTAGGTGTGGATGTGCGCGACGGTCAGGTCCCGCATGTCGTGCAGGCCGGTCCAGGTGCGCACCGCGACGACGGCCGCCGTCCGCTCCGCGATCCCGTCCCAGGTGAGCAACGCCGTCCCGGGCCGCAGTTCGCCCGCGTCGGTCCACCGCTCGGCGCCCTCGTCCCAGAAGGGGTGGTGCGTCGTGGTGTGCAGTACCGCCGTGCCGCCGTCCGAGGTCCGCACCGTGACGTCGGTCAGGTCGCGGTCCTTGTTGTCGTGCAGGGCGACCACGGACTCGGCCGCGACGTGCCCGGTCCGCGGATCGGTGGTCTTCACCCGGTCGCCGAGCTTGATGTCCTTGATCGCCTTGGTGCCACCGTCGGCGAGCAGGACGAGCGTCGTGCCCGCGAAGCTGTGCCCACAGCCCGAACCAGCCTTCTGGCTGCGGTACCCGGCGAGTGCGCCGGACGCGGCTCCCGTCATGGCGCCGGTCTTGGCCCCGCTGACCATCCCGTCGAGCGTGCTCTGGCCGAGCCCTTCCATGGTGCACTGCTGGCCGCCGACGCAGCCGATCGCGTAGGTCGCCGCCCCACCGACCGCACCGGCCGCCGCACCCGAGACGGCACCGAGCCCGGCACCGATCACCGCACCGCCGACCACCGGGCCCAGGCGGTTGGCGAGCGCGGTGCCCACCGGGCCCAACAGCTTGGCCCCGACCGCCCCGGCGAAGCTGCCCACGGCCCCGGTGACGGCGCCGATCGCTGCGGCACCCGCGAAACCGCCAAAGCTCCACTGGTCCCGCGGCGTCGTCATGCCGTAGCTGACCGCCGAGGAGATCGCCCCCGAGAGGGCTCCGCAGGCCACCGCGCCCGCGACCGCGCCGACCCCCATGGTGAAGGCGCCCAGCACGGCCTCACACCCGAAGAACACGACGGTGCCCACCGCGAACGAGGCGATGTCCGCGGCATGGTCCTTGACGAAGGCGGTGGTCGCGTCCCAGGCGTTCTGGACGACTTCCGTCGGGTGCTGGACGGCGTACGAGGCCGCCGACCAGATCTTCGCCCCGCCGGTGGTGACCAGGTTCACCACCGAACTGACACCGCTGGTCACGGCCTGGCTGACGGCCTTGTAGCCGTCGGAGACCTTGTTGACCACGGTCGTCACCGTCTGGGTGACCGCCTGCTTGACGTTCTGCACCGTCGTGCTCACCGCGGTCGTGAAGTTCTGGTACACCTGCCCGACCGTCTGGGCGACATTGCCGATGTACGCCGAGGCGATGGAACTGGCCGTGTTCCAGGCGGAGGAGACCGTCGAGACCGCGTTGCTCACGACCTTCGTCGCGGCGCTGGCCACCTGCTGCGCACCGCAGGCCACGTTCCACCAGTCGCAGTGGCCCGAGGGGTCGGTGCCCGTGAGCGGGTTGTCGCTGACGTACGCGTACCGGTTGGTCAGGGTCGGGTCCGCGGTCGGGTCCAGACTCACCGAGTCCCGGCTGGTGAACCGGGCCGTGGCCGGGTCGTACCAGCGTGAGGCGGTGTTCACCGCACCGGAGGCGGCGTCCGTCCAGCCCTGCTGGTAGCCCAGGTTGCCCAGGGTCCCGGTACTCGCCACCACGGTGCCGAACGGGTCGAACGTCCGGGACCCGGTCAGGGACGACCCGGTGGCGGTGAACGTGGCGACCACGTCCGTGTGCAGGTCGGCGAACGCCAACTGAGCGGTGCCGCCGCGGGCCAGGCCCACCAGGCCACCGGACGGATCCCGGCTGTACGTGTACGTACCGTCCGAGGCGGCGGTGTTCCCGGCCCCGCTGTAGGCGAAGGTGGCCGTGCCCGCCGTGAGCAGGCGGTCCAGCGAGTCGTACTGATAGCTGGTGCCGCCGTCCGTGATCACCCGGTCGAAGGCGTCCGAGGTCGACAGCTTGCTGCCCGCCGCCGAGCGCGTACCCCGAGCCGTGTAACCGTAGGTCGTCGTCCCGTCGGAAACCAGTTCGTTGCGGGCGTTGTAGGTGTAGGTGGTGGCCCCCGCGGAGGCGCGGTTGCCGGCCGCGTCATAGGTGTAGCCGACCGTCGTGGTGCCGTTGTTCCAGGAGGTCAGCCGACCGGCGAGGTCGTAGGTGTACGTGTTGCTCGACGACCCGGCCAACCCCGTGGTCGTCTTGCTGGTCTCGTTGTCCGCCAGGTCGAAGCCGTAGCTGATCGAGGTCTCGGTGGCACCGCTCGGGGCGAGCAGTGTGTCCCCGGTCAACCGGTGCAGGGAGTCGTAGGTGAACCGGCGACTCGCGTTCCCGGTGCCGTAGCTCTCGCCGGTCACCTGGGAGAGCGCGTTGTACGAGAGCGAGATGGCGGAACCCGTGGCGCCGTCGGCAATGGTGGCCAGGCGCCCGGCGCCGTCGTAGCCGTACCGGGAGGTCCCGGCGGCGTCCGTGCGCTGGCTGACCTGCCCGTCCGCGGTGTAGGCGAACGAGGAGTTCCCCGAGGGACCGGTGGCCGAGACGAGCAGGCCGCGGTCGTCGTAGCCGAAGGTGTCCGTGCCCGCGCCGGCCCCCGCCGCGGTGAGGCGGCCGTCCGCGTCATAGGCGTAGCTGCGGGCGGTCGTCGCGGCCTCGGCGCCGCTGCCGGTCTGCCCCGTCAGGCTGCCGAGGAGGTCGTAGCTGTTGGCGACCTTCACCCCACCGGGGGACAGCCGGGACGTGATGCGCTGGTCGGCGTCGTAGGTGACGGTGAAGGTGCGGTCCGCGGGCGCGGGGTACGCCGGGGTGGACGGCTCGACGGTCGACTCGGGCAGCCCCCACGCGTTGTAGGTGGTGACGGTGGCGTTGCCCGCGCCGTCCGTGGTGCGGGTGCGGTGCCCGGCGGCGTCGTAGCCGAAGGACGTCGTGATCGACGCCGTGGCGCTCACGGGGTGGGTGCTGCGGGTGAGCAGGCCGGTGGCGTCGTAGGTGTAGCTGCTCGTCGCGCTACGGGCGTCGGTGCTGGTGAGCAGTTGACCGTTCGGGTCGTAGGTGGCCGAGGTGCCGCGCAGCGGGCTGCTGCCGCCGGCCGCCCAGTCGGCGGTGCCGGTCACGTTGCCGAGTCCGTCGAAGGTGCGGGTGCTGCGGGAACGGTCCGGTGCGATGGTCGCGACGGCCCGGCCGAGGAAGTCGTACTGCGTGGTCGTGACGTTGCCCGCGCCGTCCGTGACCGTGATCCGCTCCCCCACGGCGTCGTAGCCGTACCGGGTCGTCACCCCGGCGGGTGTGGTCTGCGCCGACAGGTACCCGGCGGAGTTGTAGCCGAGGGCGGTGGTCTCGACCGTGTTCTGCTGGCGCACCACGGTGCTCGCGGTGATCCGGTGGCCGAGGTAGTCGTAGGTGGCGGTGCTCGTGGCGCCGGTCGGCGTGGTCACGGACAGGACGTCGCCGGCCGGGTCGTAGCTGCGCCGCGTCACGCCGCCTGCGGCGTCGGTGACCGAGACCCGGTCCCCGAGCTGGTCGTAGCCGTAGCGGGTGGTCTGCCCGAGCGGGTCGGTCACGGACGCGGCCTCGCCGAGGGCGGTGTACGACCAACGGGTCACGGGGGTGATCGCCGTCCCGCCGCCGGGCGGGCTGTAGCGGGGCAGGGTACGGCTGGTGAGCCGTCCGTCCGGGTCGTAGCCGTCCACGATCACGTTGCCGTCGGCGTCGGCGCTCTCGACGGCCTCGCCGAAGGTGTCGTAGCCGGTGGTGGTGATGGGGTGGGCGGTAACCGCGGCGGTGCCTCCGCTCTCCGTGGCCACCGCGGGCAGCACGGTCACGGCCAGGTTGCCGGCCTCGTCGTACTGGTAGTAGGTCGTGCTGCCGTCGGGGTCGGTCTTGGCCAGGGGCAGGCCCTGCTGGTCCAGCTGCCACCGGGTGGTCCGGGGCGCCGCGCCGAGCGGGGCTCCCGTGCGGCCGCGGTCGTGGAGCGTGGTGATCTCGGCGGCGGAGAGCACCCGGTGATAGACCTGCACGTCGGCGATCTGGCCGCCGAAGAAGTCGGCTGCCGCCCCGCCCCACCGGCCACGGCCGATGGCCAGCGATCCGGTGCTCGCGAAGGCCGCAGGGGCGCTCGTCGTGTCGGCCAGCCCGCCGTCGACGTACAGGCGGATCGTGCCGCCGCTCGCGTCGGAGACCCCGACCAGGTGCGTCCAGGTGCCCAGGGACGGCGCCTCGGCGGACAGCGCCCTGGCCGCGGTGGACGTGGTGGACGCCGAGCTCCGGGAGGAGACCCGGGAGAAGGCCCACCGGTTGTCGGCCAGGGAGTACTGCAGGGAGAAGGCCGAGTCGACCGGGCCGTCCTGGGAGACGGCGGTCTGGAAGGTGCTCGTGCCGGTGAGTTTCACCCAGGCGGAGACCGTGTAGTTGCCGGTGGTGTCGAGCACCGGGTCGGCAGTGGTCAGGGCGGTACCCGTGCCGTCGAAGCCCGCGGCCCCGTCCGACCAGGCAGGAGCGGTGCCCGAGGTCTGGGCGGTGGCCCCCGAGCCGGACAGGTCCTGGGCGTAGCCGGGGCGGTCCAGGCTGCTGACCGCGCCGTCGCTCAGGCGCCACCACCCGCTGGCTGCGGCACCGGCGAGGGTGCTCCCCGAACGACCGGACGTGTACAGGGACGACGTCTCGGCGGCGGTGAGGGTGCGGGCGTAGGTCTGGACGTTCGCCACGGAGCCGGCGAGGAAGTTCGCCTTCTCGCCGTTCTCCAGGTGACGGCCGATCGCGAGCGGTCCGGTGGAGGCCCAGGGCGCGTACGGCGAGGTGTCCGAGTCCGAGAGCTTTCCGTTGACGTAAAGGGCCATCGCCCGCGTGGTCGCATCGTAGGTGCCGACCAGGTGGGTCCAGGTGCCGGTGGCCGCCGGGGTCGAGGAGGTGATGGTGGTGTCGTCCGAGCCGTCGGCGTCGGTCGCCCAGCGGACGAAGGACCAGGCGCCCGCGTCCGGGTCGTAGGTGAGCTCGAAGGCGCTCTGGTGAGCGCCGTCCTGGGACACCACCGTCTGCCACTCGTCCGTGTGGCCGGCGTCCAGGCGCACCCAGGCCGAGACGGTGAAGCCGTGCGTGGTGTCCACGACCGGGCCGGCGGTGTCCAGTTCCCCGCTCTGGCCGTCGAGGGCGACCGCGTCCGTGGCCCAGCTCACCCCGTCGCCGGAGGGGGTGGCCCCGGCCCCGCCGCCCGAGCTGTCCGCGGCGGTCGTGGGCAGGGCTCCGCCGTCGTCCAGCGGCCACCAACCCTGCGCGCCGGCCCCGGAACCGTCGTGCACGCTGATCGCGGTGGTGCGCCCGAGGGCGTCCAGCCGCGCGTCCGAGACCGAGCGGGCACCGCTGCCGTCGGTGTGGGTGGTGCTCAGCACGAAGTCGTCGGGGCTGTACGTGTAGCGGGTGGTGCGGGCCAGGCCGCCCGGGTCGAGGGTCGCCGCGGTGGTGCGGCCCGCGCCGTCCACGGCGTAGCTGGTGGTCGTGGTGCCGTTGTTGGTCGCGCGCGAGACCAGGTTGCCCGCCGCGTCGTAGGTGTTCGCCTGCTGGGTGAAGGTGGCGGTGCCGTCGGTGCGGACGACGGAGGCGAGCAGCCCGTTATCGGTGTACGTGTACCGGGTGGCCCAGCCCATGGCGTCCGTGACCGAGGCGAGGCGTCCGGCGGGGTCGTAGGCCCGCGAGGACTCCACGAGATCCGTGGGCGTGCCCGGGGCGCCGGGGTCCCCGACGTAGCCCTGCAGGACGGTCGAGGTCAGCCGGTCGTCCGCGTCGTAGGTGTAGCGGGTGGTCCGCCCTGTGGGGTCCGTCTGGGAGATCCGGTTGCCGTAGCGGTCGTAGCTGAAGGTGGTCTTCTCGCCGCCGGGCGTGGTGGTGGCGGTCAGGCGGTCCGAGCTGTCGTAGCTGCTGGTGCTGGTCCGGGAGGCGTCCCCGCCGGTGAGGTCGGCGATGGTCGCCGAGACCAGGTTGCCGTCCGCGTCGTAGGCGCGGGTCGCCTGCGCGGTGTGCACGGCCCCGGTCACGTGGTCCAGGACGGCGGGATCCGTCTCGGTGAGCGGACGCCCGAGCAGGTCGTAGGTGTACCGCGTGACCAGTCCGTCGGGATGCCGGTCGCTGCGCACCGTGCGGCTCGTGACCCGCCCGATCGCGTCGTAGCCGAAGCTCGTGCTGACCCCGGCGGCGTCGGTGACCACGGCCGGGTCCCCGTTGTGGAAGTAGCTGACCGTCTCGGTCGCGCCACCGGGGGTCGTGACGCGGTAGACCAGTCCGGCGGGCACGGCACCGCCGTCCACCGCGGTCTGGCTGTGGCCGTCGGTGTACGCGGTGGTCGAGGTCCGGCCGTTCGGGAACCCGGCCACCGGCGGCGTCGTCACCGAGGTCCGGTTGCCGAGTGCGTCGTAGCCGTAGCTGGTGCGGTACCGGGTGTCGCCGGTGCCGGTGGACGGCGGCGCGAAGGTGGCGGTGAGGACGCCGTTGCGCGGGTCGGGCACGGCGTCGGTGGTGTCGTACGTGTAGTACGTCGTCGAGCACCGGTTGGCGGTCTGGTCCTGGCAGGAGGTCTGCGAGACGAGGTTGCCCTGGGCGTCGTGCCCGGTGGTGACGGTGGCCCCGTTCGCGTCCGTGGTGGTCGCCAGGTAGCCCATGGTGTCGTAGCCGTAGCTGGTCCGGGCGCCCGTGGCGTCCACGGTGGACAGCGCCCGCCCGCCGTTGCTCAGGTCGTACTGGTAGCTGATGGGGTGGTTGCCCGGGTCCGTGACCGTGACCTTCTCCACGGGGGAACCCGGCCCGGCCGCGGCCGCGTGCCCGAGGGCGTACTGCGCGGCCACCTGGGTCCCGGACAGCGCGCTCGGGTAGACCGCGACGTCGGCGATCGACCCCTTCAAGTGTCCCTGCGGGTCACTCGGCCCGGACGGCCAGGACGCCGCATAGCCGGCCCCGGCGTACAGGTAGGCCGCCGAGGAGGCCAGGCGTGCGCCGGAGATCGTGCCGACGGGGCTGCCGTCCAGGTAGAGGGTCTGGCTGCCGGTGTCCGCGGAGATCAGGGCGAAGTGCCACGTGCCGTCGTTGACCGTCGCCGAGGTGGTCACCGGGGCGGGTCCGCTCGCGTACCAGAGCTCCCCGCGGAGCTTGCCGTCCGTGCCCACGTACAGGGCGGGAACCCACTGGCTGTGCGTGCCGTCGAGCGCCTCGCCCTCGTAGCCGAAGAGCACTCCGCCGGCGGTGCTGCCCGCGGCCATGGTGAACCACAGGCCGATCGAGGCGGCACCGGTCCCGGCCAGGGCCGTCTGGGCGGCGGAGGCTCCGGCCGGGGACGCCGAGGTGCCGGGGACCACGACGTACGAGCTGGTGCCGTTGAGCGTGGCGCCGGTGGCGTCCACGAACGGCGAGCTGCCCGCGCCGCCGAGAGTGACCAGGTTGTAGGTGCCGGGCAGGGACTTGACCTCGCTGGTGGCCTGGGATCCGGAGGCCTCGCCGAGACGCCAGTACCCGGCGGGCGATGCGCCCAGCACGGCGGCGCGGTAGGACTGCGAGGAGGCGTTGACGGTGGGCGCCGAGAGCGCCCAGGTGCCCTGGTTGGCGTCCACGAGTGACGTGACCCGGTCGGCCACGGCGTCGTAGGCGACCTTGGCCTGGATGTTGCCGGCCGGGGTCGTCACCGTGGTCAGCAGGGATCCGGCCGCCGATCCCGCCGCGTACAGCTGGGACACGGTCGACGGCGTGAGGTACCGGTTGAACAGCGCGACGTCCGAGATCCGGCCGGTGAAGTACATCGGCGAGCTGGCCACGCCGTAGTGGGGCTGGTCCGCCCAGGCACCGCCGATGTACCCGCTGCCGACGTACGCGTTGGCCATCCCCTGGGCGGCGGTCTCGGTGATGGCGCCGTTCGCGCTGCCGACCTGGGTGCCGTCGAGGTACATCGCGACCGTCGTGCCGGCCTCGGCGAGCACCACGTGGTGCCAGGTGCCGTCCGTCACCGGGGACTTCGAGGTGATCTGGCAGACCGTGCCGCACAGCACGCTGCCGAGCAGCTTCCCGTCGCTGCCGATGTACAGGGCCGGCCCGTACTTGGTCGCGCTGCCCGTGGACAGCGGGTCCGACTGGTAGCTGTAGAGGATGCCGTTGGGCGTGGTGGTGCGGAACCACAGGGCGACGCTGAAGTAGCCGCCGATCGTGCTGGTCAGCGCGGTCGGCAGGGTCACGGCCGAGCTGCTGCCGTCGAAGGTCGCCGCAGTGGCCCCGGAGCCCGGCAGCGGACCGGTCGTACCGAGACCGACGCCGGTGTAGGTCGCGTTCATGGCCCCCTGGTTGGCGAGCACCGCGTCCGTCGCGGTGCTGCCGGAGGACTCCCCCAACCGCCAGTAGGCCAGCGGGCCGGCATCCAGGACCGCGGTCGGGTAGTGCGACCCGTTCGTGTAGCCGTAGCTCGTGCACGCGGTCGCGGAGGTCGGCGGGCACACCGTGCTCAGGCGGTCCCCGGCGTAGGCGTAGGTCCAGGTCGCGACGGTGCTCGCGTCCCCGGGAGTCGCCGCATCGGTGGCCACGGCACTCACATGGGGCGCCGTGGCGCCGGACGGCGTGCTCCAGGTCAGGTGCAGGGCCCGCCCGGAGGCCACCGAGGCGACCGTGGTGAGCCGGCCGCTCGGGTAGGTGAAGGTCTCGGCGCGCCCGGCGTTGTCGGTGATCGCGGTGAGCGCCCAGCTGCCGGTACCGGTGGCCTGTCCGAAGGTGTACGTGGTGCCGGACTTGTCGAGCAGGGTGTACCCCACCGCCGGGGAGGTCGCGGCCGCGAACCGGGCGTAACGGCCGGGCGGAGGGCTGAAACTGCCGTCGCTGTTGCGGCCGAACCCGATCTCCTGCCCCTCGGGGTAGGTGACCACGGCCCCGACGACCTGGCCGGCGGCGTCCGTGGACTCCACGACCCGCATGTCCAGCACGCTCGACCAGCCCGCGCCGAACGCCCCGCCGGTGCGCGGGTCGAGGCTGTTGTAGGCCCGTTGCACGGACAGTGGCGGCCCCACGGTGGGGACCTGGGCGTCGGTGACCGTGGTCGTGTAGTTGCCGACCGACGGGTCGAAGCCGTGGCCGCCGGTGTTCTGTGCCAGGGAGGAGGTGATCAGGGGCTGCGGCACGATCGGGGTCAGGTAGTCGTAACTGCCGGTGCCCACGGCGTAGCCGTCGCTCACCCGGGCCGACCACAGGTAGGTCTGCCCCCAGGTGAGGGTCTTGGCCGGCACGGTCCAGTCGCCCTTGTCCAGCCAGCCGGAGTCGGTCACGACGGAGCCGGAGGTGGTGTAGACCGTGAACCCGTACTTCAGGGCGGCGTTGGTCGGCCAGCCGTCGGCGTCGTGCGCGGTGGCGGTGAGCTCGGGGGTCAGGGTCGGCGCCCGGTAGCCGCTGGCCGGGGCCTGGGCGTCGATCTGGGGAGCGGCGTCGGGGGTGTAGTTGAGGGTCAGGTAGGGCGGGTTGACCGAGTTGACCGAATCGAACCGCTTCCAGCTACTGGTATTGGTGGCCGCGTAGAGGGCGAGGCCGTTGTTCGTGCCGCCCGTGGTCCAGCTGTTGAAGGTGTCCGGGCCCAGGGGCACGGTCATCCAGGTGCCCAGGGTCTGGTCGCCGTTCGTGTTGTGGCGCGGCCAGTACCCGGGGTCGGCGGTCACCGAGCCGATGGCACCGCCGTAGGCCGGACCCGGGTAGGACTTGGCCCCGGAGACCGACCAGGACTGCGTGATGGGCGCCACCCAGAAGGGCACCGCCGCGGTGCTGGAGGCCCAGTAGCAGAAGACGCTCAGGGACGCCGAGGACACGTGGACGCCGGCGAGCGCGTTGCCGAGACCGGAGAAAGCGAGGTCGGCGACCCCGATCTGACCGCCGTTGTTCCAGGTCCCGATGATCATCTGGTACTCGCCGGAACGGTCCACGTTGCCGATGTCCGAGAGCGTGTACGTCGACCCGGAGCCGGCGGCGTTGAACGAGGGGTCCACCGTGACCGGGAACCGGCGGGCCGGGTCCCGCAGCCAGGTGCCGTCGATGTCCAGGCGGATCGCGGGCGCGCCGTCCTGCTCGATCAGGGTGTACGTCACGCCGTGCGAGAGCGCGTGGCCCCCGGTACGGGGATCGACCGTGGTGTCCTGCAGGTACCCGGCGGGGATGCGCCCGACGACCGCCCCGGACCCGTCCACGAACTCGACCGTGCCGTCGCCCGCCGCCCGGGCCCGCAGGCCGGACAGCCGCAGTGGGAACACGAAGCTGGTCGGCGCGTCGGCGGACGACAGTGAGAGGACCTCCTTGACCCCGCCAGCCACGGTGGAGAGCACCAGGTCGGTGTGCGGGAGCACCTGCGGGTACCGGGCGACTGAGCCGGTGACCTGCGCGGGCACGGAGGCGGCCCCGGCCAGGCCGTAGCCCAGGCCCTTGTCCGTGCCCAGCCCCACGCGCACCACCTGGGCGTCGTCCGCGCGCGGGGCGAAGGTGGTGTCCTGCCCGTCGGCCTGCTCGTGCCAGCGCTGGTCGGTGCCGAGGACCAGACGCGTGTCGATGGGCGTCCAGGTGCCGCCCGTGCCCCGGTAGTTCACGGGACCGCTGTAGACGTGGCGCGTGTAGCTGCCGTCGGTGTTGCGGAACAGGTCGGAGGTCCGGGTGGACAGCGAGGCCACCCGGGTGCTGGTGCCCGGGTCGAAGCTGCGCGAGCCGTCCCCGACCGCGCGGCCGGTGCGGTGCGGGTGCGAGGTGGCGACGGGTGTGCGGTACGGCGGCAGTTGTCCCCGGCCCGTGCCCGGGGCCCGGCCGGTTCCCCTGCCCCAGCGCGTCGCCGAGGCCGGCACCGCGTGGGCGCTGCCCTCCATGGTGCCCACGCCCTGGGTCGGCACCTTCGGGCCGGAGCGGCCGGAGGACGAGCCTCCCAGGAGCGCGTCCGGGAGCACCGCCCTCAGCGCCCGCGCCATCGCCGGCCGGGGATCAGGCCAGTCGGTGGCCCCGGTCGCCGAGGCCGGGGACGGCACACCGGCCACGAACACGGCCGCGACCACGAGCCGGACCAGCCAACTCCGGACGGCGCGCGGCATGCCCCGGTGTGCGACGAAGCCGGCCCCGGGACGGGCGGTCGGGGTACTCCAGGCGCGGGGGGCGTGCAGTGCCCCGAGGCGTGTGGTGGCATCGCCCCAGGGTCGGGCGGTGGACGCTCCCTCGGGACTGGCGGTGCACGTTGCCGGGCGAGCGAACGGACTGGAATGTCCCCGCATCCACGTCACGACGTCCTCCGATGCTCCCGCGCACGGGCTGCGCACGCGCGACGGCGATCCACGGACAGCAGTCGCCGCCCCGGGCCACCAGCGGGCGCGGGTGGCCGCGGCGAGTCTGCGGCGCGCGCGGGTGGCCCGTCATGTCCCGGATTCCCGGGACATGACGGATTCGGGCACCTGGCGCATCCTGCTCCCGTCCGGCCGCCCGCGGTCCCCGCGAGGGCGGCGCCGACTCACCGGGAGGACAGGACCGTGCCGCAGGCAGGCAGAGGCACCGGCTCGCACCGCGTCCCCGCTTCGAGGGCCCAGGCGCGCGAGGGCGGGACCCGACCGCGTGGAAGCAGGGCACCGGCACCCGGGGGCGAGATCCGGAGGCCCTCCGCACGCTCGGCGGGCCTGAGCCGCGGGTGGTGGCCCGGCCGCGGCTGGTTGGCCGGCCGAGGGACGGGCACCGAGGCCGTACCGATCAGGGAGGTGCCGCTCAGGGTCGTCGCGGCCGCGACCGCGGCCGTCGTGGTCGCGGTGACCGGGGCGGTGGTCGCGCTCTGGCCCTCCTCCCCGGCAGCCGCCCGCGCCCGCGGCTATCAGGACGTCACGGCCTGCCTGCTCACGGACGAGCGCGGCCTCGCCGGACAGCAGGCGGGGGCGGCCTGGGCCGGCATGCAGGATGCCTCCGCCACCAGTCACGCCCGGGTGCAGTACGTCGCCGCCCTCGGACCCCAGAGCCCGTCCGCGGCCCGCACCTACCTGGCGGGTCTGGTCCAGCGCCGGTGCACGGTCATCCTCGCCTCGGGTACCGCGCCCACCCGCGCAGTCACCGCAGTGGCTGCCACCCACCTCGAGATCCGGTTCGTCACCGTGGGCGGGACTGCGCACACGTCGAACCTCGACGCCGTCCCGGCCACCGGCAGCGCCGAGATCCGGCACGCGATCGGCTCCCTGGTGGGCGAGGCCGTCTCCGCGGGCTGACGGGCGGAGGCCCAGAACGCGTCACGGCCGCCGACGCGCGGGTCCGGCCACCACGGGCCGGGACGCGGGCTCGCCCGCCACCTGCTCGTCGGCGATTTCGGCGGCTGCCTGCTCGGCGGTTATTTGCTCGTCGGCACGGTCGCGCCGGCGGGCGCGGAGATGTCCACGGGTTCTCCCCAGTGCGTGAACGTGGTCATCGCCTGCACCTGGGTCTCCATCACCTTCACGGACGTGGCGATCCGCACCGGTAGGCCCTTCGGGTCGATCCAGAGGATCAGCGCCACGTCGCTGCCTACGGCCGCGTTCGCCAGGTCGTCGGCCACGGAGCCCAGACCGCCGAGGCCCTTCTGGTTCTTGAGTGCCGACTTGGCCTTGTCCGCGATCGTCTTCCGCGAGACGGAGGTCGTGAACTTGGTGGTCTCGATACCGTTCACGGTCTCGTGCCCCGCGTTGACGAGCGCGCCCACCATGCTGAACGAACGCCCGAGACCGAAGGCCTGCACGGTCATCCCGTAGGTGTATGCCTTGTCGCCGATACTCATCTCCTGGGGCATGGCCCCGTAGTTGATCCATCCGGACGGCCCGTCGAGGGAGTCCTTGATGCGGCGCGCGTACACAGCACCGTCGACCATGATCACCCTGTACTGCATGTCGCCCATGAGATCGGTCGAACTCGTCACCGCTCCCTCGACACCCGAGTCGGTGAACCGGACGACCCCGTCCGAGCGGGAGTTGCCCATGCCGGTCGAGGTCGAGGTCACCTGCGCGGTACCGGCCGTGCGCATCGCGGCGGTGATCGCCGCCCCCAGGTCAGCGGTCGACACGTTCTTGTCGGTGAGCAGGGCCCCGATGCCGCCCGAGTCCTTCGACCCGCCGGACGACCCGGTGGGTGCCGTTCCGGAGCTCACCCTCCCGGCGGCGGAGCTGTGCCCGGTCGAGGAACCACACGCAGCCAGCGAGGCCGCGGTCACGACGATCGCCGCGATCGTGATCGTCCTGACACTCGGAGAGGTTCGGCGGTGTGCGGGGCTGCCCATCATGAGTCCTTTCGCCGGCCATGGAATCGACGGTCAGCCCACCGGCCCCCCGGCATCGACCCCCGATCAGTGAGATCATGGCCCGTACACCCGCGCCCGCGTACCGGAATCCGCTGGTTCACGGGGGAACGAATTCCTGCCCGAACGGGCCGAGGTAGTCGATTCGCAACGCTGAGTGATTCATGCCGGACGACGGCCCCCGGGCAGCGCGGTCGGGATCAACGCGCGGTCGGGATCAACCGGCGGGCAGGCGGGATCGGCCGGCGGGCAGGCACGGTTCGCGCAGGACGAGTCCGGTCTCGGCGGCCGAGACCGGGCGGCCGAACCAGTAGCCCTGGGCGAAGGGACATCCCAGCTCCCGGAGGATCTCCGCGCTCCGGGCGTTCTCGATGCCCTCGGCGATCACCTCGAGGCCGAGGTTGCGACCCATCTGGGCGATGGTGCGCACGAGCTCCCGGCTCGACTTCTCGCCGTCCAGCCGCAGCACGAACGAGCGGTCGATCTTCAGCGCGTGGATCGGGAACCGGTGCAGCACCTCGAGCGAGGAGTACCCGGTCCCGAAGTCGTCGATGTGCAGGTGCAGACCCCGGGCGTGCAGCTGCTCCAGGGTGCGGGCGGCCTGGTCGGCATTGCCCATGACCACCCCCTCGGTGATCTCCAGCGTGAGCCACTCCGCCGGCGTCCCGGTCTCGCTGAGCATCGTGTCCAGGTTCTCCAGCAGGTCCTTCTGCCAGAACTCCCGGTTCGAGACGTTCACGCTGATCCGGGCGGTCTCGGGCAGCAGCCCTCCGCTCTTCCAGCCGGCCAGGTCGCCGCACACGTCCCGGAACATCCGCCGTCCCAGGGGCACCACGAGCCCGGTCTCCTCGGCGACCGGGAGGAACTCCCCCGGCGCGACGAGGCCACGCTCGGGATGCCGCCACCGCACGAGGGCCTCCAAAGCAGCCACCTCGCCCGTCTCGACGCGCACGATCGGCTGGTAGTGCGCCTCCAGTTCGCCCGTCTCGATCGCGCGCCGCAGCTCCGACTCCACCCGCAGGCGGTTCACCGCCCGGGCGTGCATGGACGGATCGAAGATCGCGAACCCGCCCCGTTCCTGACCCTTCGCGCGGTACATGGCGATGTCGGAGTCCCGCAGGATCTCCTCGGGATGCCGGTAGTCCGGGGAACTCATCGCGATCCCCACGGAGGCGTTGACCACGACGTGATGTCCGGCAAGGTCGTAGGGCTCGGACAGGCTGGTCTGCAACCGGCGGACCGTCCGGAGCACGGTACCCACGTCCCGCACGCCCGCGAGCAGGATCGCGAACTCGTCCCCGCCGAACCGGGCCGCGGTGTCACCCGTGCGCAGGTGCTGTCGGAGCCGTCCCGCCACCTGCTCCAGCAGAAGATCGCCGACCGAGTGGCCGAGGCTGTCGTTGACGACCTTGAACCCGTCCAGGTCGAGGAAGAGCACCGCGAAGCCCAGGTCGAGGTTGCGCTGCAGTTGCACGATGGCGCGTTCGAGACGGTCGAAGAACAGCGCCCGGTTCGGCAGACCGGTGAGCGCGTCGTAGAGCGCCTGCCGCCGCAGCCGCTCCTCCAGCTCCTTGCGCTCGGTGATGTCGGTGAGCGAGCCGACGAGCCGGATCGCGGCCCCACCCTCCCCGGGGACGGCGAGGGCCCGCGCATGCATCCACCGGTGGCTGCCGTCCGCGGCCTGCATGCGGTGCTCGATCTCCAGCGGGAGGTGACGGCTGCGCGAGGCCTCGAGCGCGGCCTGCAGCTGGGGCAGATCCGCGGGGTGCACGCGGGAGAGCCATTCCTGGGGCGAGCGGCCGACCTCCTGACCGACCAACCCGAGCAGGGACTTCCACCGGGGGGCGTAGTAGATCTCGTCCGCGTCCAGATCCCAGTCCCACAGGCCGTCGTTCGCCGACTCGGCGGCGAGCGCGTAGCGCTGCTCACTGATCCGGATGTTCTCGACCAACCCGCGCTCGCGCTGGTAGGCCGCAGCGAGGTCGCTCTGCCGCTCACGCAGTGACCGCACCATCGACCGGTGGTCCAGGGCGACGCCGAGCATGGCCCCCCAGTGGAAGTAGGTCTCCCTGCCGGTGGGGGTGTCGGTGTCGGTGGGCCCGGTCACCGCGAACAGGCCCCAGTCCCTGGTCCACGTGCGCAGGGGCAGCACGAAGGTCAGGTCGGAGGTCCCGGCCGTGGCCGCGATCATGGATGCGTGGACCCCGCCGGTGTTCAGCCGGGCG
>CAZOWW010000077.1:0-29257 GCA_964583765.1 uncultured Kineosporiaceae bacterium | reverse complement strand
ACTAGGGAACGACCTGCCCAAAGTCGTGGACGACACGTCCATGACTCACACCCCGTGTGCCTGTGGGGCGCCGGTGAGGGCGGGGACCGCTGTGGGGCCGTGTCCGGTGGAGTGACCCCGTCCCTGCGGCAGTTCAGGTGCTTGCCCGGGTGTCCGATGGTGTGGTGAACGGCGGGCGACCAGATCCGAGCACGCCGACGGTGTCGGCCGAGTGGGAGGGTCGTCATGGGGAGCCGCCCAAGCGGTGAGTCCGACCTCGGGGTCGGGGATGCGGACCCGATTCCAGCCGGTCTGCGCGCCGAGGACCTTCTTCGGGTGTTTCCGCTGAACGTCCTGGTGCTCGATCGTGATGACCGGATCGTCTACCGGAACGTCACCGCGAAGCGGAGCGCGGTCCGGATCCAGCGGGATCACGGGCAACAGGTCCTGGCGATGCTTCGGACCGAGCTCGTCCGGATCGCCCGCACCTCGTCGACCTTCCCGGCACGGGAGATGGTGCGCCTGGGGCGGACCACCGCGGACGGGGTCATCGAATTCGTGGTGGACCGGTGCGGGGACCGCTATGTGGCCAGTTACCGGGACGTCACGACCGAGGAACTCCAGGGGGAGACGGCCGCAACGGTGATCGGCCAGCTCTCGGAGGCGTCCACGCACGTCTCCGGGCTCGGCGAGCAACTGGCGTCGAACACGGACATCGTCTCGACCCGGGCGAGAGAGGTCTCCGTCGGCGCCGAGGAAATGGCCGGGAGCATCGCGGAGATCGCCCGCAGCGCTTCGGTCGCGGCAGAGAGCACCGCTGCTGCGGTGACCGCGGCCCAGGAGGCGACGACCTCGATGACCACCTTGTCGACGTCCAGCGCGACCATCGGTGTCGTGAGCAAGCTGATCACCAGCATCGCGGCGCAGACGAACCTTCTGGCGCTCAACGCGACGATCGAGGCTGCCCGGGCCGGCGAGTCGGGGCGGGGCTTCGCCGTGGTGGCGGGGGAGGTGAAGGAGCTCTCGCGGCGTACCGCCGAGGCGTCGAACGAGATCGTGACGATGGTCGCGGCGCTCCAGAGCGACGGGGTCACCGTGGGCGCGGCGATCGAGCGCATCGTCGAGTTGATCAGCGCGGTCGAGGCTCAGCAGTCCACGATCGCCGGCGCGGTGGAGGAACAGGGCACGGTCGCCGCGGAGATGGCGAGCAGCGCGACGGCGGTGGCCTCCGCCGCGGGTGCGACGATCTCGGCGCTCGGACAGTTGCGGGAGGTCGCTTCCGTGGTCTCCGACCAGGCCGGCGAACTGCGCACGCACATGCTGGCTCGCTGAGTCCGCCGGGACGACCCGATCATCCGGGACGACCCGATCATCGGAACGGCGCCGCCGGGACGGTCGGGTGGTCAGTGCGGCTCCGTGGCCGGTAGGGCACCGGCTGCGGGTACTCGCGCGGGTTGCTCAGCCCTGTTCGTGCAGGCGCAGGACGGCGACGTCCGCCGGGTCGGCCCCCACGAGCAACCGGGCGAGCGGGACGTCGAACACGCGGCACAGATCCGGTAGGTCGGAGATCGACAACCGGCGCGCACCGGTTTCGACGGCGCCGACCGTGGACCGCCCCCAACCCAACCGGTCGGCGAGCTCGGCTTGGGTCCAGCGCCGGCGGCCGCGTTCTGCCCGCACGTTGCGCGCTACCACATCGTCAAGACGGGACACCCGTGAATCGTCGACACGCGAGTGTGGCATCTACACATCGACTGTGGCTTCAGGCTACGAAACGTGGACCGAGGTCGATATGATGCCGTGGCGCCACGCATCCGGGAGGAGTGGGTGGTGGCCGCGCAGGTGCGTCGTGGTCGAGGAGGTCGTCGCGATCACCGTGCTCATCCGCTGTCGCGGTGGCCGCCTCGACGGCATGACCGCCTGGATCCGCATTCGCCGGGACAAGATCCGGGAGCTGTACTTCCTCTCCCGGGTCGGGAAGCGTCTGGTGATCGCGGGGATTGATCCAGCCGTGATGAACGCCGTCCATCGGCAGGCGCGTGAAGGTGGCATGGGCTGGTCGGTGTACCGGCTCAGCACGGATCCGCCGGAGGACGACGGTGCACTGTGTTACGTGCACGTTCCGACGCGACTGGATTCCTGAGGGCGCGGGTGCGCGCGACCCGGTGGCGAGTCGCACTTCCCCGCGCGGTCGTGGACCGACTGCCCCCCGGTCCAGAGTCGGTCCACGACCACCCCGGCGGCGCGGGCTCCCGCCCGGCCTCTGTCGGAGAATCTAGTGCCGTATAGCGTTCGACCCTGATGGCTCGATATTGCCCTGAGAGGTCAGTCCTCCCCGTTCTCCCCGTCGACGTCCTCCGTCTCGGGCGCCTCGATCTCGTCCAGCGGGAGACCGTCCTTGTCGGAGGTCGCGCTGCAGCACGCCTTGGTGCCGCAACACGATGCGTCGCCGCGACGACGGGCGAGCAACGCCATTCCGGCCGCGACGAGACCGGCGACGAGTCCCAGTGCCTTCCAACGGCCACTCCGGCCGCGACGAGTCCCGCTCTGCGCCTCCTGCGACGTCCCTCCGATGGTGTCCGCTGCGTCGACGGCGGATCCCTGGGCCTTCTTGCGGCGAGCCTTGGTCATGGCAACTCCTCCCCGTCCGCCTGCGGCGGGTGCCGCCCGGCAGACTGATCACCCTGCGCCGAGACTACGCCGAGAGGACCCCTTCGCGACGGTTCTCCCCTGTGCTGTGGTGTCGAGTGGCCTGCGGTGGTGTCGAGTTCCCGGCGGTGGTTGTGGTCGGCCGGCCGGGGCCGACGAACCGGGAAGCGGCACGGCCGTACGTCGGGGTCCGGGGACCCAGTGGCTCTCGCGGGTCATGCGAGACTTGCCCCGGACCGACGCGTGGTCCTCCAGGTGGACCGGGAGCCAATGACACCGCCTGGGAAGCCTCCGCCTCGACGAAAGGCCCATCGTGAGCGAACCGCTGACGTCTCCACTCTTCACGACCTTCCGCACCAACCGGGGGGACATCCGGATCGAGCTGTTCCCCGACCATGCCCCCAAGACCGTGCGTAACTTCGTCGAACTCGCGGAGGGGACGCGCGCCTGGCAGGACCCGCGGACCCGCGAGGAGCGGCACGACCCCTTCTACGACGGCCTGATCTTCCACCGCGTCATCGACGGGTTCATGATCCAGGGTGGGTGCCCCAACGGGGACGGTCGCGGTGGTCCCGGCTACAACTTCGACGACGAGATCCACCCCGAGCTGACCTTCCGCGAGACCTACCTCCTGGCCATGGCCAATGCAGGAACGCGGATGGGCAAGGGCACGAACGGCTCGCAGTTCTTCATCACGGTGTCGCCCACCACGCACCTCCAGGGCAAGCACACGATCTTCGGTCGTGTCGCCGACGCGGACAGCCGCAAGGTCGTGGACGCCATCGCCACCACTCGGACGGACCGTGCTGACCGGCCGGTCGAGCCGGTGGTCCTCAACCAGGTCGTCGTCGAGCGGGGATGAGTACCCCTCCTCCGGGCGAGGCCGGGACCTCCTTCGGCGGGGTCCCGGTCTGCCCGCGTCACCCCTCCCGTGAGTCCTATGTGCGGTGTCAGCGGTGCGAGCGGCCGGTCTGCCCGGAGTGCCAGCGTCCGGCCGCCGTGGGAGTGCAGTGCGTGGACTGCGTCGCCGGACAGCGGCGCTCGATGCCCCAGGTCCGCGGGCTCTTCGGCGGTGGGGTGGTCCAGCGTCCCCTGGTCACCATGACGATCATGGCCTTGTGCGGGCTGGCCTGGGTGCTCCAGGCGATCTCCCAACACTCGCACTCGCCGCTCTCGACCTCGGAGACCGTCACCCAGCGGTTCGAGTTCTTCCCGCCGCTCGTGGTCTCCGAGCCGTGGCGCTTCCTCACCTCGGCCTTTCTGCACTACCCGACGTTCCCGTTCTCGCTGGTCCACCTCGGCTTCAACATGTGGGCCCTGTGGAACGTCGGCCAGATCCTCGAGCGGGTGCTCGGCCAGGCGCGTTTCGCCGCGGTCTACCTGCTGAGCGCGGTCGGCGGATCGGTCGGCTACCTGCTGCTGATTCCCGCCGGACCCGGCAGCGACTGGTACCTGATGATGTCGGAGGGGTCCGGCCCCGGTATCGCCGGAGCCGTGGGTGCCTCCGGAGCGGTCTTCGGCCTGTTCGGCGCCTTCTTCGTGGTGAACCGGCGTCTCGGGCGGGACTCCACGGCGATCATCTCGCTCATCGTCGTGAACGGGATGATCAGCTTCTATCCGGGTATCGCCTGGCAGGCCCATCTGGGCGGCCTGGTCACCGGAGCGATCGCCGCGGCAACGATCGCCTACGCACCCCGCGAGAAGCGCACCCTCCTGCAGACGCTCGGCCTCGTCGGGGTCGCGGTGCTGCTCCTGGTGGTCACGATCGTGCGGGTCGAGGCGCTGCCGTCGTTCATGTTCGTCTGAGCCACGGCCTCCCCAAGGCCGAAGATCAGGCGGTAGGCCTCGTGGAAGTGGATCTCGGCAGCCTGTGCGAACCGGTCCAGATCGGGGTCGGCTGTGGGCCGCAAGGCAGCGACAACGTCCTCGTACGAGCGAGTCACGGGTAGCCCTCCCAGAGGTTTCACGGGACGGCTCAGTCGGCATTGCCGGAGATGATGGACTGCAACGTTCCCCCGGCGGCGATGGTCCCGTTCGAGACGGCACTGCATCCCCCGTCGTCGCTCCACAGATCGACGTCTGCACGGTCGGGGTAGGACAGGACAAGGATCGTCGCCGAGCCGAGGGCCGCACCGCACTCGTGCCGACCTAGCACAGCGTGGCCGAGGGACCATTTGCCCACGGTGGCCGCGATCCGTTGGGCACGGTCACCGCTGAGCGCAGTCTGGTGCTTGAGGGCCGGATGACCATCAAACCCCAGATACTCACAGATCAGGCCGCCGGTGGGCCGAGCATCAGGCAACAGCCGATGGGAGAGATCGTCTCCGGTGTTGATCACCCCCACGTAATGTGCGATGTTCCCCGGGCATCCGCCCATGACCGTGGCCCGGATTCGTGGGCCTGTGGAATCGTCCCTGAGGGGTTCCGGATCGATCCAGTCGAGGCTGGCCGCGGCGTGTATCACGCTGGTGTTCGCGTCCGTGTGGGTGACCTCGACCAACAGCATGGCATTGACCCAGATCGCGGTGTTCGGCGCGGCGAACGGGCTGTTCGAGGTGGAATATTCGTGGCCGATGGTGGTGACGACTCCGTGGATGCGCATCGTGGACTCGGCACCCTCGTGAAGACCGCGGGGGTGGTGGGCGTGCACCCAGGCCAGGGTCTGCTCGAAGGGCTGGTTCACCCGCCAGGATCGTTCCCGGACGACCGATGGCCCCCTCTGCATGGATTCGTCGCTGAACGGCTGGGCGGCCGGGTCGATCGCGCTGATCTGCACGGCCGTATCCGGAACCCGCACCAGGGACATCAACCGCGCACTCTCGCCGACGGCCGCCGCGTAGTTGCCCGCCGCGTCCGACGCAGGTTCCGCAACCACGGGAGGTGTGCCGCGGTGTGACAGGAGCCAGGCCGGATCCACGGCCGTCACGACTCCCACCACCAGCAGGGGCACCAGCATCGCGGTGATGCGTCGCCGCCGGCATCGGTGAACCCGGTCTGCGACCTGTTCGAACAGATCACCTTCATGGGGCGGGTCGGGGACCAGATCCGCCAGTTCCCCCGGCAGGCGGCGGGTGAGCTCTTCCGTGTTCATCGGGTCTCCTGCGCCAGTTTCGCGGCCGCCAACCGGGCCAGGGCTTTGGCTGTCTGGCTCTTGACGGTTCCGACCGAACAGCCCATCGCGTCGGCGACCTGCTCCACCGACATGTCCTGGTAGAAGCGCAGCACCAGCACCGCCCGCTGACGGGCCGGCAGCAACGGCAAGATCCTCCCGAGGAGGTCCCGCAGGTCCACGGCCGCAATCTCGTCCCCAGGGACGGCCGTCTCGGGCATCACCTCGACAGGTTCCTCACCACGCCACTGGCGACGCCGCCAGGTCAGGTAGGTGGTCACCAGCACGCGGCGCACGTACGCCTCGGGATCTCCTCGCTGGACGAGGTGCCGCCAGCGCGGCCAGACCTTGGCCAGGGTGGCTTGCACCAGGTCCTCGGCCTGCGCCCAGTCGCTGGTCAAGAGCCAGGCCGTACGCAACAGCGCGCCCTGGCGTGCTGCCACGAACTCCCGCAGCCCGTCGGGTTCGGCCATCGTCGACTCCTCAACCTCTACGCCTCTACCGGGAACACCACTCGGGACGTCGTTCCGGTTGCCCGGACGGCCGCATCCACCGGTGTCAGGCCTACGACGCCCGCGTCGGCATCCCCCGTTGCTGGCCGCGTCCAGGCGCCCAGCGCACTCCCCGGCGAGTGAATGGGCAGGCGGGTGGGCGAGTCACCGGGTAGCCGGTCGCAGCGGTTCACCGAAGCTGCCGGTGTCCGCGGCCGCGGTGGCGCGCAGCCGCACGATCGCCGCGGCGACCTGGAGCGCCAGGTCCTCGACGTCGTTGGCCTGCCGCTGCAACCTGGCCGGGTCCGGGTTGGCGACCTGCATCAGGTCGGTGATCAGCACATCGTCCGTGGGAGGCACATGCCGACGGGGCAGGCCGTGGCTCCAGGCCTGCAGCTCGAACGCCATCGCGGCCGCCGTGGACAGGACGGTCTGGATCTGATCGAACTGGGTCTGCAGCTGCTCGACGGTCACAGGGGCAACGTCCGGCTGTCCGCCTCGAAGATCGCTCATGAGCCCCACGATGGAGTACAGGTCCGACAAGACGGCACGCGGTCGACCCGCCCACCCTCTCTGTGCTCTGCGTGCCCGCAGTTCTGCGGGAGCGTCCGGGGGCCTGGAGGACGCCGCGTCGGCACGCACTCCACAGACACCCCGCCTTTTCCACAGGTTTGTCCACAGGTGTATGCCTGGATGTCCACAGGAGCTTCCCCGCGGTGCCACCGAGTTGCCCCTGTTCCGGCGTGGGGACGCCGTTCGTCCACAGTCGATCTGTCACTCTCGGTACGCAAGTGACTGCTTTGGGTGCTGGAACGGTGAACTACACCGCTGTAATTCCACAGGTGTTATTCACCGCTGTGGACAGAGCTCCGACGGTCCTGAGCGTCGGTGAGACGTCGATCTCCACGGACGGTGCGGGGCGAGAACGAGGCAGGGCCCGACACCAGAGGTGTCGGGCCCTGCCTGGACCGGTGTTTCGCGCCGGCGTTCAGCCGACAGGGAGGTCCCGGGAGACGGGTATCGGTTCAGCGCCAGCGGGTGAGCATGCCGAAGCCGACCATCATGATGCCGAAGCCAATGAGGATGTTGGCGGCGCCGATGTGCGGGATCGGATACTTGGACTGACTCACGTAGAAGACCACGACCCAGGACAACCCGACGAGCAGGAAGGTCACCATCGTCGGCGCGAACCAGGCCGCGTTCGGCTTGACCACCTTGGGAGACGTGACCGGAGGGGTGTACGACTTCTTCCGCCGGACCTTGGACTCGGGCATCTCGTCGCTCCTAGCATCTGCCCGCCGTCGTCGGTCGGGCGCGGGACTCAACTAGCGTAGTCATGTGAACGATCCACAGCACCTACCTCGTCACCCGAACCCTCCAACGCGCCGTCGCCGACCCAATGCGGGGCAGTTCGGAGTCGCGCTCGTGCTGGTGGGCGCGGGCGTGCTGATGGCCACCGGAGCCACGACGGCGCACGCTACCCGGTTCCGGGCCGACGGGTCCGATCTGATCGGCCTCTACCGAGCCGAGGCCGCACATCGTGACGCGACCGGGAATCAGGTTCGCACACTCCGGGCGGATGTCGAGGCAGCCACGGACCAGGTGGCACGAAGCGATCAGTCCGTGGCGGGCCTGCAGCGCCGGGCGCGGTCCCTGGCCGCGTTCGCCGGGGTCGACGCCGTGCACGGGCCGGGGGTCGAGGTGACGCTCGACGACGCGTCGCCGTCCGCCCGGTCGAACACGCGCTTCGAGGCGGACGACCTGGTCGTCCACCAGCAGGACGTGCAGGCCGTGGTGAACGCCCTCTGGGCCGGCGGGGCCGAGGCGATGATGATCCAGGGTCAGCGGATCATCTCCACGAGCGCGATCCGGTGTGTCGGCAACACCCTGATCCTGCAGGGCAAGTTGTCCTCGCCGCCGTATGCCATCACCGCGATCGGCAACACCCGCCGGCTCAAGGCCGCATTGCAGGACAGTCCCCAGGTGGACATCTACCTCGAGTACGTGAAGCTGGTCGGGCTCGGCTGGAAGGTCGAGACGCGGGACGACGTGAGCCTGCCCGCCTACGACGGCTCGCTGGAGCTGCGCTACGCCCACGTCGCGCCCTCGACCACTCGGTAGGCTCCTGCCGTCGCCGCCGTGCCGTGCCGTCGGGCCCGGGCCGCCGAGATCTGGAGCAGCCGATGACCCGCATCCTGGTCGTGGACAACTACGACAGCTTCGTCTGGACCATCGTGGGCTACCTCGCCCAGCTCGGTGCGACGTGCGACGTCCACCGGAACGACGCCGTGACCGTGGAGCAGGCGCAGGGGTACGACGGCGTCCTCCTGTCACCCGGACCCGGTGCGCCCCGGGATGCTGGGATCTGCCCCGCGATGATCGCGGACTGTGCGGCCGCCCGGCGTCCGATGCTCGGAGTGTGCCTGGGCCACCAGGGTCTCGGTGAGGCGTTCGGGGCCACGGTGACGCGGGCCGGCGAGCTGATGCACGGCAAGACGAGCCTCGTGCACCACGAAGGGGCCGGCGTACTGACCGGACTGCCCTCCCCGATCCGGGCCACGCGGTACCACTCCCTGGCCGTGGTCGCGGAGACGGTGCCGGACGAGCTGGAGATCACCGGGTGGACCGAGGGTGGCGTGGTGATGGGGCTGCGGCACCGGGAGCTGCCGCTGCACGGGGTGCAGTTCCACCCCGAGTCGGTGCTCACCGAGGGCGGCCACCGGCTGCTGGCGAACTGGCTCGAGATCTGCGGAGATCAGGGCGCGGTGGCTCGCTCGGCCGGACTCGCGCCGCTCGTGCGGCGCTGAGGGGAACCGCTCTCGCTCGCCCGGCACCGGGCCGGGCGAGCTGTTCCCACCCGTCCGGCCGCGACCCTACCGGCCCCGCCCGCCGGGACCGGTGACACCGGGACCAGGGTTCAGTGATTGCCCTGCCCGGGTGGGGTCGAGTCCGTGGTCGAGGTCGTGGGCGCGGTGGTGTCGGTGGTCGGCGGCGCGGTGTCCGTCCACTGCGTGGTGGTCGTCGGCACCGTCCCCTTCGAGACGTCGATGTTGACCGCCGTGCCGACCGCGACCCGCTGGTTCGGCGCCGGGTCCTGACCGACGACGTTGTTGGCGGGCTCGCTGTTGTCCACCCAGTTCGGGTTGGGGCTCAGCCCGTCGGCGTCGAGGGCCTTGGTCGCCTCGTTGAGCGTCTTGCCCGACAGATCCGGCACGACCACGAACCCGCTGGAGCACTTGACGGTGACCGTCTGGCCCGGGTCGACCGAGCTCCCGATCTTGGGCTCCGTGGCCAGCGTGATGTCCTTGCCGGGGAACTTGGGGTCGTAGACGTCCACCGGTGCGCTGTTCGTGTTGGCCAACCCCGCGGCGTGCAGGGCGTTGACGGCGTCGGTGCAGCTCTTGCCCTGGATGTCGAGCGGGATGATCACCTGTTCGGGGGCCGCCGCGACGACGAGGGTGACCATGTCACCGGCGTTGACCACGCTGTCGTGCTCCGGGTCCTGGGACAGCACGTGCCCGGCCTTGATGTCCGCGGTCTCCGGCGCGGACGCGCCCTGCTGCACCTGGAGGTTGCGCGCCTCGAGGTCGGCCTTGGCGTCCGCGTAGAGCTTGCCCGTCTCGTCTGGCACGGTCACCTTCGCCGGGGCGGCCGTCGAGGGGGCGGTCGTGGGGGGTGTGCCCGGGGTGCCGCTGCTGACGGCCTTGGAGACCACCCAGAAGACGAGGGCGAACACGCCGATCACGGCCAGGGTGAGCAGGGCGTAGCCCACGCCGCGCCGGTCCGGGCGGTCGTCGCGCGGCCGGACGTACGCGGTGCGCTCGCTCTCGCCGGGGAAGGCACCCGGGCCGGTGCTGCCGGGCAGCATGGTGCCGGCGCCGTCCATCGGGGACATCATCCGGGTGGCGCCCGCGGTGCCCAGGTACTCGGTGGCCGCGGACTGCGCCGCCGGGGGCACGACCACGGGCGCGTTGACGCCGCGGCCGAGGCGCACCGAGTCGACGTCCGAACGGAACTCCTCGGCGGTCTGGTAGCGGATGTCGCGGTCCTTGGTCAGCGCATGCATGACGATGCGGTCCACGGACTCGGGGACGGCGGGATTGAAGGAGCTCGGCGGCTGGGGGAACTCCCGCACGTGCTGGTAGGCCACGGCGACCGGGGAATCCGCCACGAACGGCGGGCGGCCCGTGAGCAGTTCGAAGAGCATGCACCCGGTGGAGTACAGGTCGCTGCGGGCGTCAACGGTCTCGCCGCGCGCCTGCTCGGGCGACAGGTACTGGGCGGTGCCGATCACGGCCTGGGTCTGGGTCATCGCGGCCGAGGCGTCGGCCATGGCGCGGGCGATGCCGAAGTCCATCACCTTGATGTCCCCGGCGGACGTGACCATGACGTTCGCGGGCTTGATGTCCCGGTGCACGATCCCGGCCCGGTGGCTGTACTCCAACGCCGAGAGGACACCCGAGGTGACCTCCAGCGCGGTGGTCACGTCGAGCGCGGCGGAGCCGAGGGGAGCGGTCGCCGCGTCCGCCCCGTAGCCACCGACGGCCGCCGCGGCGCGGGCCTTGGCCTCCTCGAGCATGTCCCGCAGGGTCCGCCCGTGGACGTACTCCATCACGATGTAGGGCAGCGTCAGTTGGCCGCCGCCGCTGTCCGTGAGGGACTCCTCACCGGTGTCGTAGACCGCGACGATCGCGGGATGGTTGAGCCCGGCCGCCGACTGCGCCTCGCGCCGGAACCGGGCCTGGAACGTCGAGTCCCGGGCCAGATCGGTGCGCAGGAGCTTGATGGCCACGGTGCGGCCCAGGCGAGTGTCCCGGCCGATGTGCACCTCGGCCATCCCACCACGACCCAGCAGATCGCCGATCTCGTAGCGGTTGCCCAGTACGCGGGGACTCTCGTTCACCGGTCACATCCCTGGATCTTCGTGTACTGCATTGTCGCGCCAGATACCACTGCCTCTGCCACTGTCCCCCGAGCCCGACCGCATTCGTCCACCTGCGGCAGCGCTGACCCTGACACGATCGGGGCTGCCAGCTCAACCCCGCGGTCGTCGCCGGGATCTGGGAGGGACTTCGAGGACCCACCGCCGAGCAATCCGATGATCACCGCGGTCAACAGGACGGCGGCCACCACGCCGATCATGATCAGCTGTCCGCGGCTGAACGGCAACCGCGACCGGGTCTGCTGCGCGCGTCCCGCCTGCTGGCGGCGCTGGCGCCGGGGACCCAGCTCTGCGGCCGGGAGCACGGACGTACGGGTGGACATCCCCGCCGCCTTGGCCTCGGCCCGGCTCGCCGGGGCCGCGCCCGCGCGGGATACCGGGTCGGTGCCACGCGCCGCCGGCGCCTGCTCCCCCTGGGCCGGGCGGGCGGGAACACCGGAGCCGGGGCGGGAAGGAGCACCAGGGGCGGGGCGGGACGGGTTGTCGGGCGCGGCCGGGCGTCCGCCGGGGCCTGCCGCGGCTGCGCGATGCCCGGCCGGTCCCGCAGCTCGGGTGCCGGAGGCCCGCGCCGCGGCCCGGGTCCCTCCGGGCAGAGGCTGGGCGGGGGACGCACCGGCGGTCCGGGTGCCTCCCCGGGCGCCCAGGTCGGCCACGAGGGCGCGGTTGCGGTGGCGCAGCGACTCCAGGATCCCGGCGAACACGTCGGCCCCCTGCGGGCGGGCGGTGGGGTCCTTGGCCATGGCCATGGCCACGGCGTCCCGGACCGGCTCGGGCACGGTGTCCGGCAACGGCGGCGGCTGCTCCTGCAGATGGGCGGTGGCCACCGCGACCTGGTTCACGCCGTCGAAGGGACGCCAGCCGGCCACGCACTCGTAGGTGACGACACCGAGGGCGTAGACGTCGGACAGCGGGGTCGCCGTGTGCCCGCGCGCCACCTCGGGCGCCAGGTAGTGGGCGGTCCCCATGACCTGACCGGTGGCGGTGAGCGGTTCGTGGTCGTGCGGCCGGGCGATGCCGAAGTCCGTCATCTTCACCCGCCCGTCCGGGGTGATCATGATGTTGGCCGGCTTGACGTCCCTGTGCACGACCCCGCAGAGGTGGGCCGCGTGAAGGGCGCGGGCGGTCTGCGCGAGGTAGTTGAGGGTCCGGTCCGTGCCGAGCGCCCCCTCGCGGCCGATCAGCGCGGACAGCGGCTCCCCGGGGACGAGTTCCATCACCAGGAAGCTCGTGCCGAGCGCCTCGCCGTAGTCGTAGACCGCGGCGATACCGCCGTGCGAGAGCTTGGCGGCGGTCCGTGCCTCCACCCGGAAGCGCCGGTGGAAGGTGCCGTCCGCGGCGAGTTCCGGGCGCAGGATCTTCACCGCGACCGGCCGGTCGAGCACCAGGTCCACGGCGTTCCAGACCTCGCCCATGCCACCGAGCGCGATCCGGCTGCCGAGCTGGTACCGCGAGTCGAGGGACACTCCTGGCTGCGGGATCATCACCGCACCACCGCCTCGATGATCTTCTTCGCGATCGGGGCGGCCGCCCGCCCTCCGGACGTCGCGTCGCCGAGGCTCCCGCCGTCCTCGACCACCACGGCCACGGCCACCTGGGGGTTGTCGACGGGCGCGAACGCGGTGAACCACGCATGCGGCGACCGCCCGTTGTCCTGTTGTGCGGTCCCGGTCTTGCCGGCCACCGAGATGCCGGGGATCTGGGCCGAACGGCCGGTGCCGTTCTGGACGACGTCGACCATCATCTGCGTCAGCTCGGCGGCCACCTGTGGTGTCACTGCCGTCGAGAAGACCTGTGGTGCGGGTTTGCTGATCACGTCGAGACTGGTGGTCGATCGGACCGACCGGATCAGGTTGGGCTTCATGACCACCCCCTTGTTGGCGATGCCCGCGGTCACCATCGCGATCTGCAACGGGGTGACCCGGACGTCGAACTGGCCTATCGCGGACTGCGCGACCTGCGCGCTGGTCAGGTGCGACGGAAAGGTGCTCGGGGTGACCTTGAGCGGGAGCTCCAGCTCCTGGCCGAACCCGAACTTGGCGGCCTGGTCCGCCAACGCCTGCTCGCCCAGCTGCATGCCGAGCCAGCCGAACGCGGTGTTGCAGCTGATGCGCAGAGCCACCAGCATCGTCGTCTTCCCGCCCGGCCCGCAGGCACCGCTGAACTCGTTGGGCAGGTCGGCGCGCGTGCCGGGCAGGTCGAGCACGGCCGGGCCCTCGATCGTCGGCGTCGTGGCGTGCCACCGACCGGAGGAGAGCGCTGCCGCGGCCGTGATGAGCTTGAACGTCGAGCCTGGAGGATACCCGCGGCCGGCGATGGCCCTGTTGTCCAGGGGGCGACCGGCGTCGCTGGACAGGTTGGCCGCGGCGGTCCTGACCGCGTGCGAGTCGTGACTCGCGAGCGTGTTCGGGTCGAATCCGGGCTTGCTCACCAGGGCGAGGATCTCCCCGGTGCTCGGGCGGATCGCCACCGCGGCACCGCGCTGGTCGCCGAGCGCGTCCCAGGCCGCCTTCTGCGCGGCGGGGTCGAGGGTGAGCTCGACCGCGGCACCCGAGGGCTGGTGACCGGTCAGGATGTCCTGGATGCGCCGGTAGAGCAGGCGGTCGGAGGTACCCGAGAGCCAGGAGTCGGTGGCCTGCTCCAGGCCGGTCGCGCTGTAGAGCACCGACGAGAAGTAACCGGTCACCGCCGAGTACATGGATCCGGCGGGGTACTGACGCAGGTAGGTGTAGGCGTCCTTGACCGGGACCGACTGGGCGATCGCATTGCCGTCCACCAGGATCGGCCCGCGGTTGCGACCGAACTCCTTGTACAGGGCGCGGGCGTTGCCGGGACGGGCGTTGAGTTGCCCGGCCTGGATCACCTGCACGTTCGTGGTGCTCCCGAGCAGGGCGAGGAAGAGCAGGGTGATCACGACGGCGAGGCGGCGCAGGGGGGTGTTCATCAGGCGGCCTCCTCCGTGGACTCCGTGGGCGCTGTGGGTGCGGGGCTGGGGACGGGCGTGGCGGGTATCTCCGGAGAGGGGCGACGTGCGGCGTCCGAGATACGCAGGAGCAGTCCGACGATCACCCAGTTGGACACGAGCGAGGACCCCCCGTACGCCAGGAGCGGCATGGTCAGCCCGGTCAGCGGGATCAGCCGGGTGACGCCGCCGGCGACCACGAAGACCTGGAGCGCCATGCTGAAGGACAACCCGGCGGTCAGGAGCTTGCCGAACCCGTCCCGTACCCCGATGGCGGTGCGCATACCGCGCTGAACCAGGACGAGGTACAGCAGGAAGATCGCGAAGAGTCCGGTGAGCCCCAGCTCCTCGCCGATCGAGGCGACGATGAAGTCGCTCTCCGCATAGGGCACGATGTTCGGCCGGCCCTGCGCCAGGCCGGTGCCGAGCAGGCCGCCGCTGGCCATGCCGTAGAGCCCCTGGACGAGCTGGTAGCTGCTGGCCGCGAAGTGCGGGTCGAAGGGGTGCAGCCAGATGTTCACCCGCTCCTGCACGTGTGCGAAGGCCGTCCAGGCGGTGAACGCCCCGCCGAAGAACAGGAGCAGGCCGATGACGATCCAGCTGAGCCGTTCGGTGGCCACGTAGAGGAGGGCGACGAAGAGCCCGAAGAAGAGGAGCGAGGTGCCGAGGTCCCGCTCGAAGATCAGGACGCCCAGGCTCAACGCCCAGGCCACCAGGATCGGGCCCAGGTCCCGCCCGCGGGGCAGGCGCAGGCCGAGCACTCGGCGTCCCACCAACGAGAGCGAGTCCCGCGCGGTGACCAGGTAGCCGGCGAAGAACAGGGCGAGGCAGATCTTGGCGAGCTCGCCGGGCTGGAACGACATCGAGCCGAGCCGGATCCAGATGCGGGCGCCGTGGATGCTGCTCCCCAGCCCCGGGACCAGCGGGAGCAGGAGCAGGCCGAGCCCGGCCGCCATCGCCGTGTAGGTGAAGCGGGAGAGCACCCGGTGGTCGCGCACGGCGAGCAGGACGACGACGGCGAGGACGACGCCGATCGCGCTCCACAGGAGCTGCTTGGGAGCCAGGGTGGCGCCGAAGGCCCGGTGTTCCACCAGGTCGAGCCGGTGGATGATCACGAGTCCGAGGCCGTTGAGGACGGTCGCGATCGGCAGCAGGGTCGGGTCGGCGTAGCGGGCACGCCACCGCAGGACGCCGTGCACGACGCCGACCAGTGCGGCCAGGCCGAGGCCGTAGGCGGCGAGATCCGGTGGCACGCGGTCGTCCCGCGCAAGCCCCACCAGCGCGTACGCACCCAGTACCACCCCGAGCGCGAGGACGAGGAGCACGGCCTCGACGTTGCGCCGGGTGGGGGGTGCGACGGCGGTGACGACAGCCATCAGCCGGTCCCGGTGGGTCGGGGGAGGGGGCTCATCCGAGGCCGTCGCAGTCGGTCGCGCCGGCCGGGGCGGTCGTCGTGGTCGTGGCGGCGCCCGCGGGGCTCGTCGCGGCCCGCGTGGGCGTGGCGGCGGGATACGGGACCGTCCGGGACGTCGCGGGACTGCTCGGCGTCGGCTTGGTCGCCGCCGAGGTGCTGCCGGAGGCGTGCGGGCTGTTCGGCGACAGGGTCGAGGACGGTGAGGAGACCGCGGGCCTGGTCGTGGTGGTCACGGTTGGACGCCGGGTCGTCAGGCAGGTCTGGGCCTGCTGGCGCAGGGTGGTGAGGATCTTCTGTGTCTCCGCCAGGTTGTCCGCCTCGATGCCCTGGCTGACCCGGTCCCGCCAGAAGCGCGGCAGATGGGTCACGGGGAGATCGGGGTAGGTCTGCTGCACGCTGGACAGGGACAGCGGGCCGATGCTCTGCGGCAGGCCGCGGAACACGGCGACCGAGCCGTTGGCGGAACCGACGTAGTACTGGTCGTTCACCCAGCTCCAGGTGCCTGCCCCGGCGGCGGTCACGCCCGCCACGACCACGCACAGGGCCAGCAGCCGCAGCACGACCCGGCGGCGGCGGGGGCGTTCCGGTTCGGGTTCGGCGTCCACGGGTGGCGCGGTGAGCGCGGCCGCCCGCTCGGCGGCCGAGGACGTGGCGACGGGTCCGCGCCGGGCGGGTTGGCGCAGGCTGGCAGCACCGACCACCACGGGCACGGTGTCCGTGATCGCGCCGGCGTCCACCACGTCCGCGACCACGCAGGTGACGTTGTCCGGGGCCCCGGCGCGCAGGGCGAGCTGCACGAGGGCCTCGCAGGCGGCGCCGGGATCCTCCTGCTCACAGAGTGTGGCCTCGAGGGTCTCGTGGCTGACCACGCCGGACAGCCCGTCGGAGCAGAGCAGGTAGCGGTCACCGATGTGCGTCTCGCGCATGGACAGGTCCGGGGTGGTGTCCGTGACCACGTCACTGAGCACGCGGATGATGACGTGCCGCTGCGGGTGGTGCTCGGCCTCCTCCGGGGTCAACCGGCCGTCGTCGACCAGCGACTGCACGAAGGTGTGGTCGCGGGTGATCTGCACCAGCATCCCGTCGCGGAGCAGGTACGCCCGGGAGTCACCGATGTGGGCGAGCGCGAGCCGGTTGCCGGTGCGCAGCAGGGCGGTGACCGTCGTCCCCATGCCGCACAGGTAGGGCTCCTCGGCCACCCGGTCGAGGAGGTCGGCATGCGCCGTCCGTACCGCACCGGCGAGGTGCGCCAACGCGTCGTCGGACCCGTGGGACTCCCCGTCCAGAGCGGCGAGTTCCCCGATGGCCAGGGACGACGCGATGTCACCGCCCGCATGGCCACCCATTCCGTCGGCGACCACCAGCAGGTGCGGACCCGCGTACCCGGAGTCCTGGTTGTTGGAACGCAGGAGTCCGACATCGGATCGCGCGGCGTAGCGCAGGGCGATGGGCAACCGCTACCTCCGCAGCTCGAGAACGGTCCGGCCCACCCGCACCGGGGTGCCCGGCTCGACCGGCAGTGGCCGGTCGACACGGGCACGTCCGAGGAAGGTGCCGTTCGTTGACCCGAGATCCTCCACCATCCACTGCCCTTCATGGAACGACAACCGGGCGTGCCGTCCCGAGGCGAAGTCGTCATCGAGTACCAACGTGCACTCGGGGGCACGGCCGATGAGGATCGGCGCCTGCCCGAGCGCGATGGTGGTGCCCTGGAGGGATCCCTCCGTGACGACCAGGCTGCGAGGGGTGCGCGGACGATCCAGGTCCGCGGGGGTGGGGGGAGGTGGGGTCGAGCCGCGGATCTCGCCGGGGCCACGCGGGCTCCGGGGGGTGCGGGTGTTCGACTGTCGGCGGGTGACCTGCGTGCCGTAGATGTCCCGGCGCAGGACGAGGACGATGGCCAGCACCATGAGCCACAGGGCGGCCAGGTATCCGAACCGGAGAAGGGTGAGGGTCAACTCGCTCATCTGCGAGAGCTCACCCGGTCCCGGTGTGCACGATGATCCGGGTCCGGCCGATCGTGATCGCACTGCCGTCGGTGAGGACGCCCGCGTGGACGCGCTCGCCGTCCACGAAGGTGCCGTTCGTCGAGCCGAGGTCGATCACCCGGGCGCGCCCGTCCATGACGTGGATCTCGGCGTGCCGACGGGAGACGCCGGGGTCGTCCAGGACGATGTCGGCGTCCACCCCTCGGCCGACGACGGTGACGGGCTGGCGCACCTGGTACGGGCGGCCGTCGACGTCGAGGGTGACGACCAGCGGCGCGGGCGCGGGTGGGGCGGCGGGCTGGGCCGGGGCGGGAGTGCTGCGCGGCGGGGAGACCGCCGCGCCGACCCGCGCGGGAGCGACCGGGGCCGGGGCCGACGGTTCGGGCCGGACGGCGCCCGGAGGCACCGGTTCGGGCCACCCCTCGACCGCGGCGGGCTGGGCCGGGGCGGCCATGGGGGGCGCGGGTGACGGGGCGTAGGGGGCGGGTCCGGCGGCCGGACGTTCGGGGGCGGCGATCTCGCTGGGACGGGTGGTGGTGCTGCGCACCCGGAAGAGGCCGGTGTCGAGGTCCTCCGCGCGTCCGAACTCGACGGTGACGGGGCCGACGAAGGCGTATCGCTGGTGGGCGGCGTGGTCGTGGATGACGGCGCGCAGTTCGTCCGCGAGCGCCTCCTGCCAGTCGCCGAGCCGCTCGTGGTCGTCGGGGCCGAGCTCCACGACGAAGGTGTTGGGCACGAGGGTGCGGCCCCGCCCGATGATCGTCGCGCGGTCGTCGAGCTCGCGCCGCAGGGCGCTGGCGATCTCCACCGGCTGGACCTCGCTGCGGAAGGCCTTCGCGAAGGCGCCGTTGACCGCTCGCTCGATGCCCTTCTCGAACCGGTCGAGCACGCCCATCGCGCACCTCCCTCCGTCCGGCTCCCGCCGGCGAGCCGTACCCGCCATCAGGGTAGCCGCCCTTCCGCCATCCGGTTGAGATCCCCGGTGGACCGGGGGCAGAGAAAGCCTCAGGCATGTCGTCGGTCGGCGCACGGGACGGCCGGGGCGGCGGCGGAGCAGGGAACGGGGTCGCGGAAACGCGGTCGGGGTGGCGCAGGGGGCCGTGATAGCCTTCTTCACGGCGCGCGCGAGTGGCGGAATAGGCAGACGCGCAGGATTCAGGTTCCTGTGTCCGAAAGGACGTGGGGGTTCAACTCCCCCCTCGCGCACTGAGCAGTGGTGGCGAAAGCCTCTGATATCGATCAAGAGATGAGCCCGGGAGGTGTCCTCCCGGGCTTCTGTGTGTCGGCGGTTCCGGCGCGTTCCTGACCCCGCGGGTTCGGGCCTGGGGCAGCGCTGACCCAGCGGGGGTTTGGCGGCGGGAGAGTGGGGTCAGCGGCCCTCAGCCCTCGCCCGTGACCGCCGCGAGCACGACCTTGCCGGTGGTGAGCCCCTCGCTCTGGCGCAGATGGGCCTCGACGAGCCCGTCCCAGCCCACGAGCGTGGGCGTGGGGATCTCGAGTCCGTCGCCGAGGAGGGTGAGGGAGCCGGTGACGAGGGCCTCGACGCGCTGGGGAGCCGAGCGGGCCAGGCCCAGGATGCTGAAGCCGGAGACGGTGAGGTTGTTCTTGCGCAGGGCTGCGGGTCCGGGGCTGTCCGGATCGGGGTGGCCGGCCGCGGCACCGTAGGAGATCAGTCGCCCGCCGGTGGCGAGGTGGGAGGCGGCCTCGCCGAGGACGGGACCACCGACCGAGTCGAGGACCACGTCGATGGGTCCCCCGGCGGCCTCGACGGCGCGGGCGAAGAAGTCCTCGCCGCGCACCACCGGGACGACGCCCCCACGCAGGGCCGAGGACTTGGCCGCCGAACTGATTCCACCGATCACGCGGGTGATGCCGTGCCGGGTGAGCACGGTGGCCAGGGCGGAGCCGACCCCACCGGCGGCACTGGTGATCAGGACTGACTCCCCGGTGACCGGAAGGGCTCGTCGGACCAACCCGAGCGCGGTGGCCCAGGTCACCGGGACGGTGCTGGCCGTGGCGAGGTCGACCCCGGCCGGGACGGGGCTGGCCAGGCGGGCGTCGGCCACGACGTACTCGGCGAAGCCGCCGCCGCCGGGGGTGAGGGCGACGACCTGGTCGCCGGGCACCAGGTGTCCGACCCCGTCACCGACCGGCCCCTCGACCGTTCCCGCGACCTCCAGTCCGGGCACGAAGGGCCAGTTCAGGGCATAGCCGGGGGCTCCGCGCCGGGCGAGGGCATCGGCGAAGTTCAGCCCCGCGAAGGTGACCCGGATCAGCACCTGGCCGGGTCCAGGGGCCGGTACCGGCCGGTCGGTGAGGCGGAGGACGTCAGCGGTTCCGGGTTCGGTCATCTCCAAGGTGCGCATGACTGCACCGTAGTAGGATTGTTCTCGTACAATCAAATTAGAAGGTCGGCGAACCATCGACCTAGGATGAGCTCTCGACCGCGTCCGCGCAGGATGCCGACGGCGTCCGGGCGGTACCGGGATGCGATCCGCAGGTGGTCACCGAAGGATCGGGACGGCGACCGGAGGAGCAGCCATGCGGGGAGTGCCGCCCCAGCCCGAGCGGTTGGACCTCTTCGCGGTCCTCAATGCCCTCGCCGACCCGATCAGGCTCTCGATCGTCGCCGAGCTTGCGGTCACTGACGACCGTGAGTGCGGGACGTTCCAGGTCTCGGTCACCAAGAGCACCCTGACCCACCACTTCCGGGTCCTGCGCGAGTCTGGCGTGATCGCCACCACCAAGAGCGGCACCCGATCGCTGAACCGGCTGCGTCGGGTTGAGCTCGACCAGGCCTTCCCCGGGTTGCTCGACGCCGTCCTCTCCGGCAGCCGGACGGCGCTCGCGGCCGACGCAGGCCTCGAGGCATAGCGGCCGGACGGGGAGAGGGGTACTGCCGGACCCCTGACCATCCCGGCCTGGCACGGGGGGCGCCGGCGCTGCTTGCATGGAATCGTGCCCGGGGAGCGAGGTCCTGGCCCGGAGAGAGGCGATCGACCATGCCTACCGGACCAGGTACGCCGGTCACGGGGCCGAGCACGTCGCGGCGATGATCTCCCGTGGGGCCGCCGAGACCACGCTGAACCTCCGGCGCGGGGCCTCGCCGGGCGGCGCGAACGGCACGTCGTCCAGGGCAGGAGCCCGTTCACGACAGGAGCAATCATGACCGACAGGGACCTCACCGACAGGGACCTCACCAACGAGGGGACTACGCCCACCGGCACGACGCGCACCGGCCCGAGCGAGCGGGAGGGAACAAACACCGCCACGCTCTCGGTCGCGCAGCAGGCTTTCGGCGACTTCGCACCGGCGTTCGCCGACTTCACGGACGACCTGGTGTTCGGGCAGCTCTGGCCCCGGCCGCAGTTGTCGCCCAGGGACCGCAGCCTGATCACGGTCGCGGCGTTGACCGCGGGCGGCAACACCGAACAGCTTCCCCACCACCTGCGGCTGGCGCGACGGAACGGTGTCACCGAGGAGGAACTGATCGAGGAGATCACCCACCTGGCCTTCTACGCTGGGTGGCCCAGGGCGTTCTCGGCGATGACGGTCGCCAAGCAGGTGTTCCGCGGCGCCTGAGCGGCGCCCGACCGGCAGGAGGTACCTCTCATGCGAGGAGTCGTTCTCCACGCTCCCGGCGACGTGCGGGTCGAGGAACGCGAGCGGCCGGCGATCGTCCAGCCCACCGATGCCGTGATCCGGCTGGCCGCCACCTGCGTGTGCGGGTCGGATCTGTGGCCATACCGCGGGATCGCGTCCGTCGACCGGCCGACGCCGATGGGGCACGAGTACGTCGGCATCGTCGAGGAGATCGGCGACCAGGTCAGCATGATCCGGCCCGGTCAGTTCGTCGTCGGCTCGTTCTTCGCCTCCGACAACACCTGCGAGATCTGTCGGGCCGGGTACCAGACCTCCTGCGTGCAGCGGCAGCCCGGCGCGGCCACCGGGGCCCAGGCGGAGTACACCCGCGTTCCGCTGGCCGACGGCACCCTGGTCGCCACCCCGGAGCTGCCGCCGGACGACCTGATCCCCGACCTGCTCGCGGCCTCCGACGTGCTGGGCACCGGCTGGTTCGCGGCCGTGGCCGCCGAGGTCGGACCGGGCAAGACGGTGGTGGTCGTCGGGGACGGCGCCGTCGGTCTGCTCGGGGTCCTGGCCGCCTCCCGCCTGGGCGCCGACCGGATCATCGCGATGAGCCGGCACGAGACCCGCCAGAAGCTCGCCCTCGAGTTCGGGGCCACCGACCTCGTCACGGAACGCGGGGACGACGGCGTCGCCCGGATCAAGGACCTCACCGGTGGCCTGGGGGCGCACTCGGTGATCGAGGCGGTCGGCACGCAGGAGTCGATGATGCAGGCCATCCGGGCCTCCCGGCCGGGAGGCCACGTCGGGTACGTGGGCGTGGCCCACGGCGTCGAACTTCCGGGGCAGGAGCTGTTCTACTCCCACGTCCACCTGCACGGCGGTCCCGCGCCGGTGCGCCGATTCCTGCCCGAGCTCATCGACCTGATCTGGCACCGCGAGATCGACCCCGGCCGGGTCTTCGATCTCACCCTGCCCCTGGACGAGGCCGCCGAGGGCTACCGGGCGATGGACGAGCGCCGGGCGATCAAGGTCCTCCTGCGCCCCTGAGGAGAGGGCTGCCCATCCCTGGACCCGACGCCGGGGTGAATGCACCAGGTCCAGGTCCGGCCCTGCACCTGCCGGTTGCCGGGGCAGTGGCCAGGGCGCTGGAGTGCTTCTCCTGAGGTGCGAGATCCCTCCTCCGGGCGATGGGTACCCGCGACCGCTGGCACGGGAGGACCCCGACTTGAGAGGCTCTGCGGATGCGCCGTCTCCTGATCGTGATCGCAGTCCTCCTGGTGGCCCTGGTGGTGGCGGACCGCGGGCTCGCCGCCCTCGCCGGGGCAACGCTGGCCGACCGGGTGCGGGACGCGCAGGGGCTGCAGAGTCGCCCGGACGTGAATTTCGAGGGTTTCCCCTTCCTCACCCAGGCGTTGGGGGGCACCTACGACAAGATCGTCGTGCGGGCGAATGACGTCTCGGGGCCGAGCGGGCTGACCCTGGACCACCTCGACGTGACCCTGCGTCGGGTGCACGTGCCCATCTCCCAGCTCGTGGGGGGCAGGGTCGGCTCGGTGGCGGTGGACGGCGTGGAGGCGACCGGACGCCTGGGCCTCGGGACCCTGGAACGTGCGATCGCCCGCCGTCTCCCCGGCGACAACGCCAAGGTCACCCTGCGCACGATCTCCCCGGGCCAGGTGGGCCTGGAGGCCACCTTCCACACCCCGGTCGGGGACGTGGCGGCCAACGGCACGATCAGCGTGTCGATCGTGGCAGGACAGCTGTCCCTGGAGTTGCTGCCGCAGAGTCTGGTCGGGTTGCCCACCACCTTGCGGGACCAGGTGCGCGACCTGGTGCAGACGGCCATCGCGGCACCCCGGCTCTCGTTCGGCCTCCAGGTCGTCTCGGTGACCACCGACGCACACGGGATGACCCTGAAGGCCACGGCCCAGCACGTGGTGGTCTCGCGCTGACCGGCCCGGACCGGGCTGCCACAGTGGTGCCATGCGCGTAGGGATCCTCGGGCCGCTGGCCGTGCACGTGGCCGAACGCCCGGTGCCGATCACCGGGGCCCGGCTGCGCGCTCTGCTCACCCGGCTGGCGCTGGATGTCGGTGTGCCCGTCGGCACCGACCCGCTCGTCGGCTTCCTCTGGCAGGACTGCCCGCCGACCGACCCGGCCAACGCCCTGCAGTCGCTGGTCTCGCGGCTGCGGCGCAGCCTGCCCGACGGAACCGTGATCGAGTCCGCGCCCGGGGGGTACCGACTGGCCGTGCCCCCGGCCGACGTGGACGCCGTCCGCTTCGAACTGCTCGTCAAGCAGGCCCGGGCGGCGGGGGGCCGGCCACGGGAGGCCGCCGACCTGCTCCGGGAGGCGCTCGCCCTCTGGCGGGGCCCGGCACTGGCCGACGTCGCGGATCTGCCCGCCGCGGCCGCGCCCGCCGCTCGCCTGACCGAGCTGCGGCTGGCCGCCACCGAGGACCGCCTGGAGGCGGACCTGGCTCTGGGCGCGCATCGGGAGCTGCTGCCGGAGCTGGCCGAGCTGGTACTGCGTCACCCGCTGCGGGAACGGCTCTGCGGACAGCTGATGCTCGCCCTGCACCGGTCCGGGCGCCAGGCCGAGGCGCTGGCGGCCTACGACTCGATGCGGCAACGCCTCGCGGACCAGTTGGGACTGGATCCCTCGCCCGCGCTGCGCGAGGTGCACCTTCAGGTTCTCCGCGGGGACCCGGCGCGCACGCCGGCCGCCGAGGTCGTGGCATCCGCTGGTCCTGTCGAGGCGGGATCGGTGCACAGAACAGACGCCGATATGTGGCGTCGTGAGTCATCGGGTTCCGACCCACGGCGTCCCGAAGCACCGGGTCCCGAGCCGCAGGATCCCGAACGACAGCGTGCCCAGCCCCGGCATCCCGAACCGCGGGGGGCTCTGTGGGGGAGATCCCGGCGCGGCCTCGACGAGGGCCCGGGGAGCGACCCCGTCCCCGACGGACGCTCCGGCCTGCGTGAGCTGCTCGATTCCGATCTTGCGGCCGATCTTCAGGCGGCCTTCCTGACGCGGATGGCCGAACGGGCCCGGGCCATGGCGGCCTCGGATCGTGCGGAACACCCGGAGGACGCCGGTCGCGTGGCGAACTCCGGGGTTCCGGGACGTCGGGCCGTGACCACCACCGGCCCGACGTGGCTCTCCAGCTTCGTCGGGCGCGCACAGGACGTCCGCGCGGTGAGTGCCCAGTTGTTGCGTACCCGGTTGCTGTCCGTGGTGGGCACCGGCGGCGCCGGCAAGACCAGGCTGGCCGTGGAGGTGATGGCGGCCCCGCCGGTGCTCGACCCCTCGCCGACGGGGACCGACTCCCCTCCGGGCGCGGCACCTGCCTGGGACCGGGCCTGGTTGGCCGAGCTCGCTCCCGTGACCGACCCCGCCGGGATCGCCGGGGCCGTGCTCGCGGCGCTGGACGTGCGTGACTCCCGCCGCTTCGAGAGCACTCCACCGCGCTCGCGGCGCGACGTCCTCGACCTCATCGCGGACACCCTGGCCTCCGGGCCCACCCTGCTGGTGCTGGACAACTGCGAGCACCTGCTCACGGGAGCGGCCCAGCTCGCCCAGGAGCTCCTCGCGCGGTGTCCGCTGCTGCGGGTGCTGGTCACCAGCCGTGAGCCGCTCGGGATCTTCGGTGAGGTCGTGCACCCGCTCTCCCCGCTGGAGGCGCCGAGCCCGGACGCGGATGTCGAGGCCGCCCTCGCCTTCCCCGCGGTGCAGTTGTTCGTCGATCGGGCGGTCGCGGTGCGCCCCGGCTTCCGGGTGGACGAGTCCACGGTGCGGCCGGTCGTGGAGATCTGCCGCCGCCTGGACGGCCTCCCCCTGGCCCTGGAACTGGCTGCCGCCCGCTGCCGGGCCCTGCCCGTGGAACATGTGGCGGCGCGACTGGACGACCGATTCCGGCTGCTCACCGGCGGCAGCCGCACCGCTGTCCCCCGGCACCGCACCCTGCACGCCGTCGTGACCTGGAGCTGGGACCTGCTCGAGGACTCCGAGCGCCGGCTGGCCGAGCGCCTGGCCGTCTTCGGGGGCGGGGTGTCCCCCGAGGCCGCGCACGGGGTGCACACCGCGGTCGGTGGATACCGCGGCGGGGCCGAGGACACCCTCGACCTGCTCACGGCCCTCGCGGACAAGTCGCTGCTCCAGGTGGTCGAGGGGGCCGAGCCACGGTTCCGGATGCTGGAGACCCTGCGGGAGTACGGCTGGGAGCGCCTGGCCGAACGTGGGGAGACGGATCTCGTCCGCTCGTGCCACCTGGACCACTTCCTCGCGCTCGCCGAGACCGCCGACCCGCAGTTGCGGGGCCGCGACCAGCTGCGCTGGCTCTCCCTGCTGTCGCTGGAGCGGGACAACCTGTACGCGGCCCTGCGGCACGCCGTCGACTCCGCCGACGTGCGCCGTGCCACACGCCTGGCCGCCGCGCTCTCTTGGTACTGGACGATCGTGGAGAGCCGCGCCGAGGCCTCCACCTGGGTGGGCGCGGTGGCGGCCTTGCCCGGGTTCCGCGAGGAGACCAGCGAGGCCGCGGCGATCGTGACCATGCTGCACGTGCTCAGCCTGGCGAGCGAAGGTGCGATGCCTCCGTCGGAACTGGTGGGAGCCGAGCTCACCGGACGCCTCGCCGCGCTCGACGTGACCAGGGGTCATCCGATGCTCGCTCTCGCCGCCACCTTGGCCGCGATCTTCCAGGACGACGAGGCGAAGGCGCTCGCGACCCTCGACGCGGTGTCGGTCCATCCCGATCCGTGGGTGCGTGCTGCCGTCCCGCTGATGAGGGCGGTCATCGGCGAGAACCTGGGCGACAACTCCGAGGTGCTCGTACTCGTCGAGGTGGCCCTGGCGTCCTTCCGGGAACTGGGCGACCGGTGGGGCATCGCGATGTGCCTCGCCGTGCTCGGGGAGGCCCGCACGTTGCGGGGTGACCCGGCCGGGGCCGTGATCGCCTATCAAGAGGGCATCGGCCTCTTCCGGGAGCTCAACTCCCAGGGGGACGCCGACCTGCAGCTCATCCGGGTGGCCGGGGCCATGGCCCGGGCCGGTGACCAGGAGGGCGCGCACGTCGTCCTCCTGAAGGCCCAGGAGGCTGCCCGTGCCTCGGGGCAGGTGAGCGTGCTGGTGCTCGGGGAGTGCCTGCTCGCGGACCTTGCCCGCCAGCGTGGGGACCTCACCGAGGCCCGGCGGGTACTCGACGGCGCTCTGACCAGGATCGAGGATGTCGACGGGCTCCTTCCCCAGGCGCGGGTGTTCATCGGTAGTTCCGCGGCGCACCTGGAACTGGCCGAGGGGCGGATCGACGAGGCACGGGGACACCTGACGGAGACGATGACGGCGGCGCGGTCGAGCCGGGACATGCCGGCCACCGTCGTCGGGGCGGTCGCGGTGGCCGCCTACCTGCAGGCGCGGGGACGCTCCGAGGACGCCGCCGAGGCGCTCGGGGCCGCGGCCGCGCTCGTGGGAGGTCTGCGGGACCGCACTGACCCCGACCTGATCGCCGTGGAGCGCGAAGTCCGGAGCGCGCTCGGCGACGCCGCCTTCACCTTGCGCTTCGGGACAGGGGTGGCGCTGAGCCGTTCGGACGCGCTGACCCGGGTCGAGGAGCTCATCGCCGCGGGGTGAGCCGTGCCGGCGGTCCCGACAGGGCTCCCGGGGTGTCCGTGGGCGCGGCGCGGGAACGGTGTGCGCAGTGTGTGTGGCGCGTGCGCGCGCCGTGCGGAGTCGTGTGCCCGTGCCGTGCGCACACCCCCGGTGGTGACAGCTTCCCGTGCGGCGCGCGACAGGGCCCCCTGCCACTCTCGAGTCGGGCCGGGGATGCGGTGTGACCGGATCCCGTTCGTGGCCTCGGACGTTCTCACCTCTGCGAACGTCCTGACCGAATGAGGGGGAGTTTCCCGATGACCAACGCGATCGAGGCCCACGGCCTGGTGAAGCGGTTCGGATCGACGACCGCCCTGGACGGTGTGAGTCTGGCCGCGCGGTCGGGCACCGTCCTGGGGGTGCTCGGGCCCAACGGCGCGGGCAAGACCACAGCCGTGCGGATCCTGGCCACCCTGATCCGTCCCGAGGCGGGCAGTGCCCGCGTGGGCGGCCACGACGTCCTGCGCCACCCCGAACGGGTGCGAGAACTGATCGGACTGACCGGGCAGTACGCCTCCGTGGACGAGGACCTGTCCGGCACGCAGAACCTGGTGCTGATCGGGCAACTGCTCGACCTGCGCCGTCCGGCGGCCCGGGCCCGCGCCAAGGAACTGCTGGAGTGGTTCGACCTCACCGACGCCGCCGACCGGCCGGCCAAGACCTACTCCGGGGGGATGCGACGTCGCCTCGACCTGGCGGCGAGCCTGGTCGGCCGCCCGCAGGTGGTCTTCCTGGACGAGCCGACCACCGGGCTCGACCCCGCCAAGCGCGAGGACATGTGGGGGGTGATCCGCCGACTGGTCGCCGACGGCTCCACGGTGCTCCTCACCACGCAGTACCTGGAGGAGGCGGACGCCCTCGCCGACGAGATCACCGTCATCGACCACGGCAAGGTGATCGCCCACGACACCCCGGACGGCCTGAAGCGAATCGTCGGGTCGCAGACCCTGCGGGTGCGCCCGGCTGATCCGTCCCGGACGGACGACGTGGCCCGCCTGCTCGTGGCGGTGACCGGGGCCACCCCGGAGCTCCAGGCGCAGGGAGCGGTGACCGTGCCCGTGGACGGGGACGCCGTGCTCGGCCAGGTCGTGCCCCGGCTGGCTGCGGTGGGGATCACCGTGACCGAGCTGTCCCTGCAGTTGCCCAGCCTCGACGAGGTGTTCTTCGCCCTGACCGGACGCCGGGAGACCATCGCCCCGGTGCTCAGCAAGGAGAGTGTGGCGTGAGCGTGCTGACCACCCCGATGGACGACACCAGGGCGGTGACCGCGGTGCCCACGCCCCGGCCTCTGCGGCTCGTCCGGCACAGCCTCGCGCTGGCCCGGCGCAGCCTGATCAAGACCCGGCGCACGCCCGAGGCGCTCATCGACGTCACGATCCAGCCGATCATCTTCCTGACCCTGTTCGTCTACATCTTCGGCGGCGCGGTCGCCGGCTCGACCCACCAGTACCTGCAGTTCCTGCTGCCGGGGATCCTGGCCCAGATGATCGGAACCGGGGCGGTGGCGATCGGGGTCAACCTGAACACCGACATCGAGAAGGGGGTCTTCGACCGGTTCCGCAGCCTGCCGATCCCGCGCTCGGCGCCCCTGCTCGGGGTGGTCCTGGCCGATTTCGTGCGCTACGCCCTGGTCATCGTGATGACTCTCGGCTGCGGTTTCGTGATGGGCTTCCGGATCGAGACCGGCCCGCTGCAGGCCTTGTTCGGATGCGTGGTCACCGTGGCCTTCGCGATGAGCCTGAGCTGGGTCTCGGTGTACATCGGGATGATCGCCCGGAGTTCGGGAGCGGTGCAGGGGATCATGTTCCTGATCGTGCTCCCGCTCAGCTTCGGCAGCAACGTGTTCGTGCAGACCACGACGATGCCGGGATGGCTGCAGGCCTTCGTGCGTGTCAACCCGCTCACCCAGCTCGTGGGTACCACCCGGGGCCTGTTCCTCGGCGGGCCGGTCGCCCGGCCTCTGCTGTGGACTGTCCTGTGGATGGTCGGGCTCGTCTCGGTGTTCATGCCGCTGGCGCTGCGTGCCTACCGCAGGCGGGCCTGAGCGATCCACTGTCCCCCGGGGTGGCCGTCGTCCCTGGTCACCCCGGGGAAAGGTGCTGTCGCCGTCCTGATCCCGGGCAGTGGGCTACCCACAGTGCTGGGGATAACAGTGGGGATATCCAGGGGACACCGCTGTGGAGGGGGTTGTGGACAAGCGCTGATGACTGTGGATGAGCGGTAGCTGTGGACAACCGGGTGGTCGTGGGCGGCGGAGGGTTGTGGACAGCATGAGCTGTGGACGACAGGACGGCTGAGGAGCGGGGACGCAGGGCAACTGGGGGACGGCTGAGAGGCGGGACGCAGAGCAGCTGTGGACGGCTGGGGAGTTGGGGGACGGCGGCGGGCCCGGGCCCATCGGGGCCCGGGCCCCCCCCGTGGGTATCAGGCCCCCCCCCCGGCCCCCCCCCCGGCGGGGGGGCGCGCGCGCCCCCCCCCCCCGCGGGGGG
>CAZOWW010000076.1:0-29335 GCA_964583765.1 uncultured Kineosporiaceae bacterium | reverse complement strand
GACCAAGAGCTTGTCCATAGCACCCGGCACAGGAACATCCCCCTCGGCCGGTGACAGCGTGCGGATCCACCCGGCCCCAGCGGGTACCGGGCAAGAGATCTCCTCGTCGGACGCCGCCGAACAATCGGACGCCGCCACCGAACATGCCGCCGGGTCGGCATCGATCCCCCATCGGGTGTCGTCCTGCTCGGGTGGCCCGGTCCTGCCCGGATCGCGGCGGAGAACCACCTCACGCCAGGTCATCGCTGCGGCGTCGAGTGCGAGCAGCCGGCCCACCAAGGGCTCACCGACCCCCGTGATCAGCTTCACGGCCTCGACGGCCATCACGGATCCCACGGTCCCGCAGACCGCCCCGAGAACACCGGCCTCTGCGCACGACGGGACCTGCCCCGGCGCGGGGGGACGCGGGTGCAGATCGCGGTACGTCGGCCCGTGTCCTTCCCAGAACACACTGACCTGGGCATCGAATCGCAGCACAGCTCCCCAGACGCAGGGCAGGCGGAGCGCGGCGCAGGCATCCGAGATCAGGTACCGGGTGGGGAAGTTGTCCGACCCGTCGAGCACCAGGTGATAGCCCGAGAGAACCTCGCGCGCGGTCGCCCGGTCGAACCGCGACCGATGCAGGACGACGTCCGCTGCCGGGCCGACCTGCCGCACCCGTTCACGGGCCGAGTCGACCTTGGCGCGGCCCAGATCGGCCTCGCCGTGCACCACCTGACGTTGGAGGTTCGAGACGCTGACGATGTCGTCATCGACGATCCCGATCGTGCCCACACCCGCCGCAGCCAGGTAGAGCAGCGCGGGACTCCCCAGGCCACCGGCGCCCACCACGAGCACCCGCGCGGCCCGGAGCCTGCGCTGCCCCACCCCGGACAGCTCCGGAAGCAGCAGATGCCGCGCGTACCGGGCACGTTCGGCGGCGGTGAGCTCAGGACCCGGCTCGACCAACGGCGGGAACGGCACCCCGCCAGTGTGCCCGAGCCACGTCCGACCGCCAGCGATGACATCCTCCCGGCCCTGGCGACCCTCCCCTCCGTGCGACGTCCGACCGAACGAACGCTTGACCACATCAGGGGTGAAGTAAATACTTACTGCGTGACCGACAGTCGAACCTTGCTCCTGGACGCCGCCGCGGAGGAGTTCGCCCGCCACGGTCTCAAGGGGAGCCGGGTGCAGTCGATCGTGCAGCGGGCCGGGGTCAACGAGCGCATGATCTACCACCACTTCGGCAGCAAGGAGAGGTTGTACGCCGCGGTCGTGGATCATCTGCGCGGTCGGTCCGGTGCCGGGATGGCCAGGCACATCGAGCGGGCCAACGGGCTGGGGCCCTACGCCGGGATGCGCCACGTGCTCACCGGCATGTTCGACGACTTCCACGCCCACCCCGAACTGATCGCGATCTTCCTGCACGAGGGCCTGGCAGGCCAGGACATCAGCCCGTTCCCCGCGGCGCAGGATCTGCCGTCAGGCCTGCGGGAGATCTACGAGGCGGGTCAACGCGCGGGCACGTTCCTCGCGGACCGACCGTTCGAGATTGCCTATCTGACGTGCGTGGGTGCACTGGTGGGCCTGTCCACGTACTTCGCCCAGCGATTCGCGCAGAGCCTGGGCCGGCCGGATCTCGCAGACCCGGAGTACGTGCGCGATCAGATCATCAGCCAGCTCATCGACGGCCTGACCGGCCCGAACCATGGGCCGCCCAGCCCCTGACCTCTTCCATCAGCTACGGCTACCGGCGCCTCGCCCCACACGCTCACGCCGACCCCTCCCCCACCCGCTCACGCCGGGCGCGGCGTCCTCGGTCCATGCGCCCCGTCCCACGCCCTGCATCCCCGTCCCACGCCTGAGGTTCCCACGCTCACGCCAGGCGCGGCGTCCCGGCTCGGGCGGACATCCCCGAACAGATGACACCCCGCCCCGTATGCGGAACACGCCCCGAACGGTGCCCGCACGGAAGGAGCAGGCAACATGCGCAGTAAACATTTACAGCAGAGCCAGCACGACGACCCGACCCGGCTCACCCCGGAACTCATCCGGCTCGGCGCGATCGTGAGCCTGGGGGCGATCATGATGCAGCTGGACATCACCATGACGAACGTCGCGACGAACACCCTTCTGCGGGAGTTCGCGGTCCCCCTGACCACCCTGCAATGGGTGGGCACCGGGTACCTGATCGCCATGGCCACGGTGATCCCGATCGGCGGCTGGGCCATGGAGCGATACGGCGGGCGAGCGGTGTGGATGGCGTCCCTCGTCCTCTTCCTCACCGGATCGGTTCTCTGCGGTTTCGCCTGGTCGGCCTCGAGTCTGATCGCGTTCCGGGCCATCCAGGGCCTCGGCGGTGGCCTGATCCTGCCGGTTGCCCAGTCTGTGCTCGCGGTGGCCGCCGGCCCTGCCCGGCTCGCGAAGGCCATGGCCATCACCGGGGTCTCCGCGCTGCTCGGACCGGTCCTGGGACCGGTGCTCGGCGGCTGGATCGTGACAGATCTGTCCTGGCGCTGGATCTTCTTCGTCAACATCCCCGTGTGCCTGATCGCCCTCGCATTGTCCCCGCGGCACGTCCCGTCGGCCCGCATGGGCACGGCCGGCAGGCTGGACCTGGCAGGCTTGGTCCTGGTCTCGGGCGGCTCGGTCGCGCTGGTCTACGGTTTCACCGAGGCGAGCAGGAAGGGATCGTTCACCGCGACGGGCTCCGTCCTCGCGCTCGCGGCCGGACTCACACTCCTCACCGCGTTCGTCGTGCGCTCGTCGTCCCCACGGATCGTCCCGGTCATCGACGTGCGCCTGCTGCGACGTCGCGGATTCGGGAGTGCGGGTGTGGTCCTCTTCCTCGCGATGTCCGTGGTCTTCGGCACCATGAGCCTGCTGCCGCTGTACTTCCAGCAGGTTCGCGGGCAGGACGCGCGGCAGACCGGCCTGCTGATGATCCCGTTCGGGTTGGGGATGGGTCTCTCCTTGGTCCTGACCTCGCGTATCGTCGAGCGAGCCGGCGCCCGCCGGTTGGCCTGCGCCGGGCTGGTTCTCGTGCTCGCCGTGAACCTCGCCCTGACCCGACTCGACGCGGGGACGCCGTACCCGGCGCTGTGCCTCCTCCAGTTGGCCGGCGGTCTGAGCAACGGCCTGATCATGGTGCCGGTGATGGCTGCGGCGTTGGCCGACCTCCGTGGCGAGCAGGTACCCCGCGGCACCACCGCGATGCGCGTGCTCCAGAACCTCGGTGGCTCACTCGGCGGCGCCGTCCTGCTCGTCGTCCTGCAGCAGCGGATCACGACCGGCGCGGCTGCTGCCGGTGGCCATCCGGACGCAGCCGTACTCGGGCACGCGTTCGGCGACACGTTCTGGTGGCCGGTCGCCTTCGGCGTCCTCACCCTGGGGGCGGCATTGCTGCTCCCGAACTCCGTGAGCGGCCGGGACCCTCAACCGGATGACGCGACCCCGGCCGATCCCACCTGAGCCGACACGGATCGAACTGGCACGGGCACCGCGCCCTGCGCCGGACCCCGGCCAGGTCGCACGCCGACCTGGGACGACCGTCGCGCCACACCCAGGATCCGGACGACGACCCGATCCGGACGACATCCGGTCAGGACGACGACCCGATCAGCTCACGGCCGGGCCGGTGACCAAGTGTTCCGGGGAGTCGGGGTACGGCCAGGGGTTGATGGCGCAGCCGTGCAGGCCCTTGGTCTGCTGCAACATCACGGGCGCGGGCTTGCCGGTACCGGGACAGAGCACATGACCGTGGCCGAGGACGTGACCGACCTCGTGGTTCACCAGGTACTCGCGGTACTCCGTGCGATCGGTGCCGTAGTCGGGGGTGGCGTTGACCCAGCGGTAGACGGTCAGGATCGCTGAGTCACCGTGCCGGCAGGACAGGACGCCGTCGGTGATGAGGGGCAGGCACATGGACGAGGAGGTGTCGGGCGTGGCGAGGACGACGTGAATGGGTGCGTGGACGTCGTCCGTGCGGGCGAAGGTCATCCGGTGCCCGGCGCCCCAACTGCGGGGATCGTTGAGGGTGGCCATCACGAACGTGGCGAACTTCTGCGGGTCGACCTGCAGGCCGTCCTCGATCTGGACGACCACCTGGCGCACCGAACCCGTCCCTGGTGCCGGGACGCGTCCAGGGACGACGTTCAGATGCCCCGAGCCGTGTTGCGGGAAGGACTTGCTGAGCAAACCGGCCCGCACGTCCTCCGCAGTCAGCCCTGGAGGCAGGGTCACCGAGGGGCTGGCGGTCGGCGATGGTGTGTTCCGGGGCGTGGCCACGTTGCTCCCCCGGTTCCCCCGGTTCGGGGTGGTCGCCGGGGTCAGTGCCCCCTGGGCGAGCACCGTGCCCCGGGCACCGCCCCGGGCCGAGTTCGGGGACGCCCCGGCACCGATGCCCCAGATCGCCGCGGCCACCGACGCCACACCCAGCAGGAAGGCGAGTGCCAGCACCGCCACCGCTCCCCCGTGCAACCGGCCCGGCCCGGAGGGCGCCGGTCGTGCCGGTTCGGCCCGGCGTCGGGCCCGTCGCCCCGGAAGGTCCCACGGAGCGTCCGCACCCGCAGTGTCGAGGGCGCCCGGGACAGGACCGTCGGGTGACCGGCGCAGGGGCACCGTCACCGGACCGCTCAGAGGTCCCGCACCGGTGGGAGGTTGCGCCCCCACGAACGGGCGGGCCCCGTACCCGTACCCGATTCCTGCCCCCGCAGGGGCACCGCCGGACGGCGCACTCGCCTCCGGCCGGCCCTCGGGTGCCCGGTGCCGCGCCCGCAGAGGCATGGTCGCGGGATCCCGGGGAAGCTGTTCGCGGTACGGGGTGGCAGGACCGGAACCGGGGGGACGCGAATCGCGGTACGGGGAGGCAGGACCGGAGCCAGGGGGGCGCGGACCGCCGGGGCGCCGGGGTCGGAAATGTTCGCCCGCGAGTGGATCCGCGGGGAACTCCTCGAGGTAGGACTCCAGGTCGACCTCGTCACGCCCATGTCCCGACGGGCGCGCCGCACGCCGTTCCGACGTCCCCAAGGATGCGCGGTACCGGGCATCCTTGTCGGGCCCGGAGGGGGGTGGCGTGTACGGCATCCCTCGAGCATGTCACGTCACGGGCCTGGACCGGGAGCGCGCGTCGGCGTTGCGTAGGATTGCGAATACCCCATCCACCCGGAGGCACCCGCCGTGACCACCGCCGGTTCGTCCGGCCGGGGAGTGCGACTGCCACGCACCGTTCGCCGAACCCAGCTGCTGCACGCCGCTCAGCACATATTCGTCACACAGGGCTACCACGGGGCGGCCATGGATGACATCGCCGAGCAGGCAGGTGTCACGAAACCGGTCCTCTACCAGCATTTCCCGGGAAAGCTGGAGTTGTACCTGGCGCTGATCGATCAGCACGCCGAGGACCTGGTCAATACCCTCCGTGATGCATTGACAACTCCCGGGGACAACAAGCAGCGCGTGGCCGCCACCATTGCCGCCTACTTCGACTACATCAACCGTGACGGACAGTCCTTCCGGCTGCTCTTCGAATCGGACCTGACCAACGACCTCACAGTGCGGGCGCGCATGGACACGCTGACCCGATCCTGCGCCCTGGCGATCGCCTCGGCGATCCGTGAGGAGACCCTGCTGCCCGAGGCGGAAGCCGAGTTCCTGGCGGTGGCCCTGGTCGGAATGTCCCAGGTGACCGCCCGCTACTGGATCAACTCCGGGCGCCCTGTGCCCCGCGCTGAGGCCGAGCGACTCGTCACGGCCCTGTCCTGGCGGGGGATCGGGGGCTTCCCGCGGGCCGAGGCGGTCGAACGGGCTGAGGCGTTGCACGAGACAGGGTCCCGGCACGAGGTCGAGCAGCCCCACGGGTGTTGAGCCGCACCACGAGGTCGCACCGCTCATGGCGTTGAGGCCCACCACGGGCGTCGAGGCCCACCCTGCACGGCCAACGACGTCCCGCCACCACCGCAGGTGGCTCAGGCGCGCGGTCCAACCGGGGCAAGACCCCGTGCCGTGCTGCCCGGCGGGGGAGCACTGGGTTAGATTCGGGCCAGGCCGACCTTCCGGGTCGGTCCGGCCCGTGCACACGGACCGCATCATGAGCTCATCTGCGCCAAGCGACTGGAGGCCACCACGGTGGAGGTCAAGATCGGCGTCACGGACGTGGCCCGCGAGGTCGTCCTGGAGTCCGAGGAGTCACCCGAAGCCGTGGCCGAGGCGGTCGCCGCCGCCATCACGGGCAAGACCCTGCTGCGCCTGACCGACGACAAGGGACGACTCGTGCTCATCCCCAGCGAGCGGATCGGCTACGTCGAGGTCGGGGTCCCCGAGGTGCGTCGGGTCGGCTTCGGCACCACCTGACCACGGGACGATCCGGGAGACACGTCTGTGCGCAAGGGCCCCAGGACGAAGATCGGCGTCCGGGGCCCTTGCGCACGGTCCCCGAGGGCCTCCGCGACGAACGCGAGCGCTTCCGGGGTGAAGTGAACCCGAGCATCTCTGGGGCGGCACTGAACACCCAGGGGAAACTCGAGGGCCTCCGCGACGAACGCGAGCGCCTCCGGGTCGGTCCGGAACACCTACGGCGTGAACCCGAGAGTGGCCATTCGACGGGCGTGGGAAGCGGTGATCCGCCCGAACAGGGCCACCAGCTCGACCAGACCGGCCGTGGGCCGGTCCACGGACCCGACCACGAGCGAGGCGAGGGCGTCGCGATCGGCAGCCACCCGTTGCCCCTGGCTCAACGCCTCGCCGACGAGCCGGCGTCCCCACAGCGCCAGACGCCCACCGACGGAGGGATCTGCCGCCACCGCCGCGCGCACCGCGTTCACGACGAATTCCGACTGCCCCGCGTCGCTGAGGACCTCGGTGACCAGCGTCCGGGTGTCCGGGTCGAGAAACGCGCTGATCTCGCGGTAGAAGTCCATCGCGATGCCGTCGCCCACCTAGGCCTTGACGAGCCGCTCGAGCCAGGTCTCCGGCGCCGTCCGCTCGTGGAAGCCGTCGACCGCCTTCACGAAGGGCTCCATCGCCGCCTGCGGGTCCACGCCGAGCGCGGTCAGCCGGGTGTGCAGGAGCTCGAAGTGAGTGAACTCCACCACCGCGAGCCGGGAGAGACGCGCGCGCTCCTCCAGGGACGGCGCCAGCTCGGCATCGGCCACCATCCGGCCGAAACCGGTGAGTTCTCCGTAGGCCAGCGCGCCGAGGAGATCGACGACCGCCTCGCGGTACCCCGTGTCCGCGAACGGATCCGCCGTACCGTCGCTGCACGTGGTGAGCGTCCCGTCGCGGCCAGCGGGCGCCGCTTCGCCGGATGCGGGCACCGCCTCGTCACCGGATGTGGGGACCGGTGGCTGGGGATCACGGGGCGACACTGCGACTTCCGGGTGGCTGTCGGTCATGCCCGCAGGGTATCGAGCCGATAAGGAGCTATCATGACCCTGTTCACGGATGACCGGTCGGGGATGACGATCGGCTCCGACCTTGTGCGTGGTGGCCCGCTGCGGTAACGACGACCCGCCCAGCACACCTGAACCGGACGGTCCGCCTCGTCCTCATGGAGCGGTACAGACCGGATCCGGTTCGTGTGCGGCTGTCGCAGCGTGCGGCCCCCGCCCCGACCAGAAGGCCCGTGCGTGCCCACTGAACTGAAGACCTTCGCCGAACTCGGCGTAAACCCCTCGATCGTCGACGCACTGTCGAAGATCGGGATCACCACTGCGTTCCCGATCCAGGCCATGACCCTTCCGGTGGCTCTCGCGGGGAACGACGTCATCGGTCAGGCCAAGACCGGCACCGGCAAGACGCTCGGATTTGGCATTCCTCTGCTGCAGAAGGTGTCCGGCCCCGGCGATCCGGGCTGGGACCAGTTGGCCCAGCCCGGCGCGCCCCAGGCATTGATCGTCGCCCCGACCCGTGAGCTCGCGGTCCAGGTCGCCGGTGACCTGGCCAAGGCCGGAGCCCAGCGGTCCGTGCGGATCGCCACCCTCTACGGCGGCCGGGCCTACGAACCGCAGGTCGCGATGCTCCGCAAGGGCGTCGAGATCGTCGTGGGCACCCCCGGGCGGCTCGTCGATCTCCTCCAGCGCGGCGATCTCACGCTGCGCCACGTCAGCGCCGTGGTCCTCGACGAGGCCGACGAGATGCTCGACCTGGGGTTCCTGCCCGACGTGGAGCGCCTGCTCTCGCTGACGCCCGCCGGACGCCAGACCATGCTGTTCTCGGCCACCATGTCCGGGGCCGTGGTCGCGCTGGCCCGGCGCTACATGACCCAGCCGACCCACATCCGCGCGGCGGACCCGGACGACACCGGCGCGGTGGTCAAGGCCGTGTCGCAGTTCGTCTACCGGGCGCACAACCTCGACAAGGTCGAGATGCTCGCCCGCCTGCTGCAGGCGAAGGGCCGGGGGCTGACCATCGTCTTCGCCCGGACCAAGCGGATGGCGGCCAAGGTCGCCGAGGATCTCAGCGAGCGCGGCTTCGCGGCCGCCGCCATTCACGGCGATCTGGGCCAGGGGGCCCGCGAGCAGGCCCTGCGCGCCTTCCGCAACGGCAAGGTGGACGTGCTCGTGGCCACCGACGTCGCGGCCCGCGGCATCGACGTGGACGATGTGACCCACGTGGTCAACTTCGTCTGCCCCGAGGACGAGAACATGTACCTCCACCGGATCGGGCGTACGGCCCGCGCCGGCAACAAGGGCACGGCGGTGACCTTCGTCGACTGGGAGGACCTGCTGCGCTGGACCCTGGTGGACCGCACCCTCGGCCTGGGCATCCCCGAGCCGGTCGAGACCTACTCCAGCTCGCCGCACCTGTACAGCGACCTGGGCATCCCCGCGGGCACGACCGGCACCCTGCCGCGGTCGTCCCGCACCCGGGCCGGACTGGACGCCGAGGAGATCGAGGACCTCGGCGAGACAGGCCCGGGACGGCGCCGCGGCAAGCAGAGCGCGCCCGCCGAGCGTTCCACCACCGGTTCCCGCGCCGGCTCCCGGAATCGGCGGCCGGAGCGCACCGCGGACCCGATCACGCACGTCGCCGAGCAGGAAGCCACCAGCGCCGAGGACCGGACCCGTCGGGTGCGCCGTCGCCGCAGGCTCCGCGACGGCCTGCCGGTCGAGGGGGAGTCCGCAGCCGCGGCGACTGCCGTGGATGTCGGACACGAGGGTGGCGAGCTCGCGGTGGTCCCGACCGACGCCGAGCGGAGCCGCACTCGCGAGGGGCACGTGGGCCCGGACGCCGGGTCGTCCTCGACCGGTTCCACCGGCACACGCAGCCGAAGCCGCAACCGCCGACGCAGCCGCGGAGGGTCCCGGACCACGTCCGCCCAGGACGGCACCGACGCGGCCGCACAGGCACCGGTGACCTTGGAGGTCCCCCGCACGACGCACGAGGAGGCCACGACCCGGTCCACGGAGGAATCCGTCTCCGGTTCCGAGCCGACTCCCCTGACCGCACGGGACGGTGAGACCGGTTCGTCGAGCCGTCGTCGGCGTCGTCGTGGGCAGGTTCGCGGTCACCGGTCCGCCGGTACCCAGGGCGGCGCGGGCGACGAGAACGGCCCCGCAGGCGCGGAGGTTCGGGTCCAGGGGGACTCGCTCGCCGAGGCGCGGGAACTCAGCGCCTGACAACGATTACGCGCCGCTAGCTTCTCGACCTGCGATCACGGTCCCGGTGAGCCACGCTGATCAGTGATGACAGACACCGACCCCGGCTCTGACCAGGCCCTGACCGACGGCCTCTACAGCCCCGACAGCGTGACCTGGCGGGTGCACGCCGACCCGCTCCTCGGGGTCGCCGGCATGCGCGCGTTGCTGCTGCAGGTCCTGGACCCCCGGGCCATGTCGGCACACCGCGCGCACTCGTGGACCGGGATCGACTTCTGGCACCGGCTCACCCGGACCACCCAGTACGTGGCGGTGACCACGTACGGCAGCACCACCGAGGCGATGATGGCCGGTGCCCGGTTGCGGGCCCGGCACGCCACGGTGGTCGGCGTCACCGCCGACGGACGTCAGTACGCCGCCGACGACCCCGAACTGCTGGTCTGGACGCACTGCTGCCTGGTCGACTCCTTCCTGCGCGTGGTCGTGCGGGGCGGCATGCCGATGACGGCCCGGCAGGCAGACGCCTACGTGGCCGAACAGGTGCGGGCGGCCACCATCGTCGGGCTGGAGCCCGACGAGGTGCCGAACGATCTCGCGGGGCTCCAGGCGTACTTCAAGGCCACGCAACCGCGCCTGGGCGTCACCGCCGAGGCCAGGGTCGCCGCGAGCCGCGTGGTGGCTCCCCCGCTCCGCGCGGTCGACTCCCCCGCGCCCACCAATGTGCACCGGCACCCCGGTGCGGACGCCCTGCGCGCTCCGGGGCCTGGACGCGGCGCCGTGGGCGACCGGAGCGGTCACGCCGGCCCTGCGCGGCGACCCGACTCCGCCCAGCGACCGCCGTGGGCGGCCATGGCGGGCCTCGCGTACGCGGTGCTGCCCGGATGGGCCCGCCGGCTCTACGCCCTGCCCGCGTTGCCGGGCACGGCCGGGCTGAGCAGCACGGCCGCGACCCTTGCCCTTCGGGCCCTCCGTACGACCATGACCTCGGGCATCAGCACCTCGGACGGCGTGGAGGGTCCCGACAGCCCGGACATCCCGCTCCCCTGACCGGCACGGGTTCACCTCTCACGGTCAGGTCCCGGGGGCTCAGCCGGGTCGGGGGACACCCCCGGGGGGCTCAGCCGGGTCCGGGGACACCGCAGAGGGCTCGGCTGGCTCAGCCGGCTCGGCGGGTCCGGCGGCGGCGGGGCGTTCGTCCCGCAGGACCGCCCACACGCTCTTGCCGCCCACCGCGGGAGTCCAGCCCCAGTCCGCGAGCCGGGACACGATCCGCAGCCCCTGACCACCACCGGCGTCGATCTCCGGGGTGAGGCGAGGAGGCACAGGGCTCTCGTCGTCCACCTGCACGCGCACCCGGCCTTCCTGCGTGGACAGCGCCAGAGTGATCAGCCCCTCGCCGTGCCGCGTCGCGTTCGCGACCAGTTCCGAGACGACCAGCAACGGTGCCTCGTCGTTGCCGCGGTGCAGGCCACGCAACCACTCCATGGCGAACGCCCGGGCCTGGCGGGGTGCGTGCTCGGTCGGCTCGAAGCTGCGCCGACGCATCCGGCTGAAGCCGTCGCTCGCCCGGGGAACCCGCACCACGACGAGCGCGAGGTCGTCCTCGGGGTCCTGGCCCACCTGGTCGAGGATGTGGGTACCCAACTCGGCGGCGGTCGCGGCCGGCGAGGAGCCGATCACCCGGGCGAGGCGCGCCATCCCCTCGGCGGCGGTCCGACCGCGACGCTCGACCAATCCGTCCGTGTAGAGCACCACGAAGTCGCCGCCCCGCAGGTTCTCGGCGAGGCTCCGTCGCTCCCCGCAGATCAGCCCGAGCAGGGAGCCCTCCGGGGCACGCAGCGGCGTCACCTGCGGGCCGCGCTTGTGCAGTGGGGCGAGATGCCCGGCATTGGCCCAGGTGACCCGCCAGTGCGTGGCGTCCCGGGCGAAGGTCAGGAACGCCGCGCTGGCCAACCGGGACAGCTGCATGCTGAAGGCGAGCTGGTCCACCCGGTCCAGCACCGCGGCGGCGTCGTGGACCTCGTACGCGTAGGCCCGGGCGATCGAGCGCAGTTGTCCCATGACCGCCGCGGCCTCGAGGTCGTGGCCGACGACGTCGCCGATCACGATCCCGTGGCTCCCGTCGGGCCGGCTGATGACGTCGTACCAGTCACCCCCCACCTGGGTCAGCTCGGTGTTCGGTGCGTAGTGGGCCCAGACGTCCAGGTCCGGCAGCACCACCGGTCCGGGGAGCAACGAGCGCTGCAGGGTCTCGGCCAGGGCGTGCTCGCGGGCGTGCAGGCGAGCGTTCTCCAGGGCCAGCCCCACCCGGGTCAGCATCTCGCGCACCACCGCGAGATCCTCCGGATCCTCGGACGGGTCCACGAGCAGCACCACCGCGAGCGGGCCACGCCGACCACGCACCGGCAACGCGAGCAGGGGCGTCTCGGCCGGGAGCACCCGGGCGAACCATGCTGTGGTGGTGCCCGGACGCCGCCGCAACGGCCCCGCCGCCACCCGCACCGGGTCGACCTGCTGCCCACCGACCACGGTGGCGAGCTGGTCGCCAGGATCGGTCGACTCCCCCAGACGCCGACGACGTCCCACCACGTCCGGGGGAACGTCCCCGGCGACGGCCACGATCTCCAGGTCCCCGTCGACCGAGGCGATCAGTGCTCCGGACGCGGTACCGGGTACCAGCAGCCGGGCCAGCGCCGCGAGCACGGGGACGTCGTCCCCGCCGAGCGCGAGGGCGTCCACGGCGGCCAGCAGATCCGCACGCTCACGAACAGCCCTGCTCCGGCCCCAGTCCCCGGTCGACGCCCCGCCCTCCCCCGGAGAGCATGCGAGGTCCGACTGCTCGGACAGCACGACGAGGGTGCACCCAGCCGGAACCTGAGCCGGGGCCGGGGCCGGGGCCGGGGCCGGGACGACGTCACCCGGCAGGCCGGCCGCGACGAGAGGGGTGCAGACCACCCGGATCCCCCCGGTACCCCACCGGTGCGGGACACCCGCGCCGGCTGTCGTCCCCACCCCGGGTAACGACCCCGCACCAGGCGAAGATCCCACCCCGGGTAACGACTCCACGCCGGGCAGAGACCCCATCCCGAGCGTCGGCTCCGGACCGGGGGCCAGCACGGAACCGGGGAACAGCGCCGGACCGGGGAGCGGCGCGGAACCGGAGCCGCCCACGGCGTCCTCGTCGAGGCCCCCGGCGGGGTGCGTCGCGGGAGCGTCCCGCAGGACGAGCCGGCCGACGGCGACCTCCCCACGCAGGGCCCGCGTCAGCAACCCCTGGGGTGCGCAGGGGTCCTGGCCGCCGGCCTCGCACAGGCCCGCCGCCAGGCACCACCGATCCAGAGGCACAGGGGGCAGGACCCCGCCGGAAAGGCGTACCGCGGCCTCGCTGGCCCCGACGACCGACCTGGTCGTGGAGTCCACGAGCAGGGCCGCGGTGACGTGCCAGGGCTCCGCCGGGGACTCGGGGCTGGGGATCACGGCCACCTCCGGATGCCGGATCGAGGATGCGAACTGCTGGGCTGCTGCAGTAGGTGCTAGCCATACACCACCGAGCCCCGTGACACGCCGACGAAACCGACAAACGTGACTCAAGAGCCGCCGATATTGCCCCTGACGCCGCTGGAAGTACCCCGCGGAGGCAGAAACGGTCCCACCACCCCTGCCCGCCTGCCTACCCTCGCCTGCTTACCCCTGCCCGGCCTGGAACGCGCGGATCGCGTCGGCCACCAGTTGCACGGCGATCGCCGAGAGGAGCAGACCGGCGATGCGCGTGAGCAGCGTGACGCCGCTGGGCCGCAGGAGCCGGTGCAGCACGACCGCGAAACGCATGGTCACCCACAGCACCAGATGGACACCGAGGATGCCCGCCGCGATGGCCAGCCGCTGGGCGAGGGTGTGGGCCTGGCTGACGAAGACCATGGTCGCCACGATCGCGCCCGGGCCGGCCAGCAGCGGCGTGCCCAGCGGCACCATGGCCACATTCACCTCGCTCGACGGACCGGGGCCCCGATCGATCCCGGTGAGCAGCTCGAGCGCGATGAGCAGCAGCAGCAAGCCGCCGGCCGCCTGCAGCGCGGGCAGGGTCACGTGCAGGTACTCCAGGATCTGCCGACCGAAGACCGCGAAGCTGACGATCACGAGGAAGGCGACGAGCACCGCCTGCCGTGCGGCACGAATGCGTGCCCGGGTGTTCATGGACGCGGTGAGAGCCAGGAAGACGGGCAGCGTGCCCGGCGGATCCATGATCACGAACAGGGTGACGAAGACCTCGACGAAGAGCCGGGCATGTCCCGCCCCGGCGGATGCGATCACCGCGACCTCACCCCTCGATCACCGCGGTGCCCCGGCCCCGGGCGACGATCTCGGCCAGCACCTCGGGCGCCGTCCCGTTCTCCCCCAGCAGATTGGGCTTGCGTGCCCCGTGGTGGTCGCTGCCCCCCGTGACCAGCAGGCCCAGCGACGCGGCCAGCGCCCGCAGCTCCTCGCGGATCTCACCGGGGTGTTCCCGGTGGTCCACCTCGAGCCCTCCGAGTCCCGCCGCGGCGAGCGCCGCGATGTCCCCGTCGTCGAGCACCCGCCCCCTGCCCACGGCCCGCGGATGGGCCAGGACGGACACGCCTCCGGCCGCGCGGACCAGGCGGACCAGGTCCTCGGCCCGCGGTGCCGCATGCGGCACGTAGTACGGGGAGTCCTCGTGGAGCAGCGTCGCGAAGGCCTCGTCCCGCGAGGTCACCACCCCGTTGCGCACCAGCGCGTCCGCCAGGTGAGGTCGCCCCACGCTCACGCCGTCCCGCACCTGCGCCTGCACGTCGGACCAGGTGAGCGGGTGGTCCGCGGCGAGAAGTTCGGTCATCCTGCGGGCACGGCCCACCCTCGTGTCACGCGCGCCGTCCACCGCCTCGCGCAGGGAGAGGTCCGTCGGATCGTGCAGGTAGCTCAGCAGGTGCACCCGGATCGACCCGACCCGGGCGGTGAGTTCCGCCCCGGGGACGAGCCGGACGCCGTGGGCACGAGCGGCCCGGGCGGCGGCAGCCCAGCCGGCGGTCGTGTCGTGGTCCGTGAGCGCCAGGACGTCCACCCCGGCCGCAGCCGCGGCCGCGACGAGTACCTCGGGCGGCTCGGTGCCGTCGGAGACGGCGGAGTGCGCGTGGAGGTCGATCAGCACGGCACGGTCACCGGGATCAGTCGAGTCGGCACGTCAGCCCAGTCGTGGCGAGAGCGCCCCCACCGGCATGTCGAGGTGATTGGTCGGGTCGCACAGATCGCGCAACGCGAAGTCCTCCAGGACGACGGCACCGGCCGCGACCGGCCAGACGAGCACCCAGAGCCATACCCCCGCCGCCTCTCCCACGTACGCCGCCATCTCGACGGCGGGAACGTTCCACAACGGCACATCGTGCCCGGCCGCGGAGAGCTTCAGGTGTGCCGCCCCGGTGGCCGCGGTCTCCCCGGGGTCGACATCCGACAGTCCGGCGAACCGGGCCCCGAGACCCACCCCGGGTTGTTCGGCGACCACCAGCAGATCTGCGCAGGGCTGGACCACCTCGACGTCGTCACCGGACCTGGGCACCAGCCCCAGCGGATGCGGCCCGGAGACCGAGAGGACGGTGGCGACCGGCCCGGTGTGGTCGTCCCCTGCGTAGCGCACGCCGGTCAGCAACCAGCCGACCGGGAGCGGCCAGGGCACCCACAGGGGCACCCGGGAGGCGGCCCCGAGCCTGGTGAGCAGTTCGGGACTCGCCGGAGCCGGCGGGTGCAGGGGCGTTACCGGACCGTGTTCGGTGCAGGACCAGTGGTCGGACCACAGCCCAGGCCGGCGCACCGTTGCGGTGCATCGGGGACACGTGAACGGGATCGACACCCTCACGACGGTCCCCCCTCGGGGGCGGCGGGTCAAGCACCCGGCAGGAACTATGCGTGAGCAACTGTTCACGGGTTCTGATCGTCAGGCCCCACCTCGGGCCAGAACGCGGGGCCCCGCAGTCCGTCGACCCTGCCGCGCCCTGGAAGGGCCCTGCCGTCCCCGCAGACCCCACGCGCCCGTGGTGGGCCCTGCCGTCCTCCGAAGCCCCTGCCCCGCCCCCTGTGGGCCCTTGCCATCCCCCCACGGGCCCCTGTCGCCGCATCGCCCGGACCGCCGTCCATCACCCGTCAGCACCGCTCGGACGCCGCCGGACGAGAATCAACACGTGCCCCACGAATCCTCCCCACCTCGCCCCCGGCCGCCGGGGGCTGCCGATCGCGACCGACCGCTCGCCGACAACACCGGACCCGTGCCCTGCGTCGGCGCCGTGATCGAGGACGACGACGAGCGCCTGCTGCTCATCCGGCGCGGGCACGCTCCGTACCCTGGCACCTGGTCCTTGCCCGGCGGCCATGTGGAGCCCGGCGAGACCGACGCCGAGGCAGTCGTGCGCGAGGTCGCCGAGGAGACGGGACTCACCGTCACCGCAGGGGTGCTGATCGGGGCCGTCCAGCTGCCGGGGAACAACGCCACGGGATACCTCGTCCGCGACCTGCGCTGCACGGTGACCGGCGGGCTCCTGCGCGCCGGGGACGACGCCGACAGGGTGCGCTGGTGCACGCCGGCGGACCTGGCAGACCTCCCCACCACCCCGGGGCTGCTCCGCACCCTGGCCGGCTGGGGAGTGCACGGCGCATCCGCGGCCCTGGCCCTGCTCCGGGATCGCCCGGAGCCGGACAACGCGTAACGGGCGTCCGGGGCCGCTCGCCGCCCGTCACGAGCCGCGCCGGGTGTCCCGATCGCCCGTCCGGAAACTCCTGGTGCCGGATGTTGGACGGCGAGTGGTCAAGAGCACCCCTCGCAACGGGCACGGTGTGGGTGCGCGGTGCAACGATGAGACCATGAGCACCTCGGCGCCGAGTTTCCCCGCGATCCCGGGCGATCAGTCCCAGCCGCAGGACGCCGTGCCCGCCGGCCCGACCACTTCGCCCGTCGAGACGTCCCCCGAAGTGCCGATCGGGCGTGACACCACGACGACTGCCGAGGGCGAGCCCGTGCCGGACGCCGCGCAGGTCCCGGAGCCCACCGAACATCGGCACCGGCCGACCTCGCCCGCTTTCCGCCGGTTCATCGGCTCGGGCTGGGCCCCTCGTCCCGACGAACTGCCCGCCGCCGAGGAGCCCGCCCGGTACGCCGACGAGCGGCGCCGACGGCTCTCCGCGCAGTTCCCCGGGGACCGCCTCGTCGTCCCGGCGGGTGTGCTGCGCACCCGCAGCAACGACACCGACCATCGGTTCCGGCCGCACTCGGCGTTCTCGCACCTCACCGGCCTCGGCACGGATCACGAACCCGACGCCGTGCTGGTGCTGGAGCCGACCCCGGAACGAGGCGGGCACGGTGCGATGTTGTTCTTCCGGCCGCGCGCCGAGCGCGACTCCGAGGAGTTCTACGCCGACTCCCGTTACGGCGAACTGTGGGTGGGCCCTCGCCCGACCCTCGAAGAGGTGTCCGCCCGGACCGGGCTGACCTGCCGCCACCTGGACGAGCTGAACACGCAGGTGACCAAGGACCTCGGGGACGGCGGGACCACCGTGCGTCTGGTGCGCCGTGCCGATCCCACGCTCGACGCGCTCGTGGACCAGGCCCGTGACCAGGCCGCGGTGCGGGACGGCAGCCTCGGGGACGCCGACCTCGACCGCGCCGTCTCGGAACTCCGCCTGATCAAGGACGACTGGGAGGTCGCCCAGCTGCAGGCCGCCGTCGACGTCACCGCGCGGGGTTTCGCGGACGTGGTCCGCAGACTGCCCGAGGCCGTCCGGCGGTCCCGTGGGGAGCGAGTGATCGAGACCGCCTTCGAGTCCCGGGCGCGACGCGAGGGCAACGGCGTGGGCTACGACACGATCGCCGCAGCCGGTCCACATGCCTGCACGCTGCACTGGATCCGCAACGACGGGCCGGTCCGGGCCGAGGATCTCCTGCTGCTGGACGCGGGCGTCGAACTGGACAGCCTCTACACCGCGGACGTGACCCGCACGCTCCCGATCAGCGGACGCTTCGCCCCGGCCCAACGCCGGGTCTACCAGGCCGTCCTGAACGCCGCCGATGCGGCCTTCGCCCTGGCGCGCCCCGGCACCCGGTTCCGCGAGGTGCACGAGGCGGCCATGCAGGTGATCGCGGAACGCCTGCACGAATGGGGACTGCTCCCGGGCACCGTCGCCGAGTCCCTGGCCCCCGAGGGGCAGTTCCACCGGCGCTGGATGGTGCACGGCACGAGCCACCACCTGGGCCTGGACGTGCACGACTGCGCCGCCGCGCGCCGGGAGCTCTACCTGGACGCCGAGCTGCGACCGGGCATGGTCTTCACGATCGAGCCCGGCCTGTACTTCATGCCCGACGACCTGCTCGCCCCGGAGGAACTGCGCGGGATCGGGGTGCGGATCGAGGACGACGTCCTGGTCACCGAGGACGGCTACCGCAACCTGTCCGCGATGTTGCCGCGTCGCCCCGACGACGTCGAGGAGTGGATGCAGCAGCTGTGGCGGGGAACTCCCGGCACCTGACCTGGGGTGCCGCGGCGTCCGCTCACCGCTCGGCTCCGCTGACTCCGGAACCGGTCGCGCTCAGGCCCTGGCCGGCGACGGCAACAACTCGGAGAGGGTGACGAGGCGGAACCCCGCCTCACGCCAACGGGGCAGGGCGCCACCCAGAGCGGTCAGTTCCGCCCGGTGGCCCTTCACCGCCCGGTCGGCCGAGGAGCCGTCGAATCCCGCGCGGCCGACCCCGTCGTGCAGGTCCACGATCGCCCCACGCGCGATCGAGGAGACAAGGTGCTGCTGGATGCCCGCGACCTCCCCTCCCAGGCCCCCGGCCACCGACCAGAGGGCGATGTCCTGTGCCTGGTTCGCCGCGGCGAGCACGGTGGCCGAGGTGATCTCCCCGCCGGGGGGCCGGTACCAGCGTGGCCGGGCGCCCGCCACCACGGTCAGGGCCTCCGCCCCCCGGCGCATCGAGGACTCCACCTGGTCCCGACCGCTGACGGCGGCACTGACGTGGTCGTAGCTGTGGTTCGCGAGTTCATGTCCCGCATCGCGTACCCGGCGTACCAGATCCGGGTACCGGTCGACCAGTGCGCCGATCATGAAGAAGGTCGCGGGCACACCGAATCCGGCGAGCAGGTCCAGCACCGTGGGGGTGAGGGCCGGCAGGGGCCCGTCGTCGAAGGTGAGGGCCGCGACCTGCTCGTCCGTGGTGGCCGACCACCACAGTCGGGTACCCCCGAGGGTCGGGGCCATGGACACGGTCGAGGTGAAGCTCTCCGGCGTCGCGTAGGCACGTTGCCCGGCGACGAATGCCCTGTCCGCCGCCCCGCCCAGGGCCAGAGCACCGGCGCCGAGGCCGAGACGACCGAGGAACGCACGCCTGAGCACCGACGGAGGCTACCGGCCGGAGCCGTGGCGGACCCGGCGGGTGTCCCCGCGGTGACCCGGACGGTGGTGGTCCGGCCCGGACGGCGAGGGCGCGCGCTCCCGGCCTTGGCTACGCTCCGTCGCGGTCGGGGGTCCCGGGAGCCTCGCCCTCACCCTTGCCGTCGCTCCTCTCGGCTTCCCCCGCGGGAACGACCTCCGGGCCGTTGTCCGCCGGGACGCTGTCCGTGAGCCCATCGTCCGCCGGGACGCCATTCGTGGAGTCCCCGTCCACGGGTCCGCCGTCCGCCGGGACGGCGTCCGTGGGGTCCTCGTCCCCGGTGTCCGCGCCTCGACTGCGCTGGCCCCGCAGCCGCTCCAGCTGCGTGCGCTCCAGCTCGGCCCGCAGTTGCTCGGCCCGCTCCGCCTGGGCCCGTTCCTGCTGCTCGCGTTCCCGGCGTGCTCGCTCCTCACGGCGGCGGGCCTCCATCACCTCACCGTAGGTGAGTCCGACCGGCGTCGACGGCGGGGTCTCGGGCGCGCTCTCCTCGGCAGGGGGCGGGGTCGGGACGGGTGCGGGGGCCCATCCGGGAACCTGCGGCGGTGGCCCCGAGGGGCCACCGGGCCAGGGCACCCCAGGAGGCGGCGAGGCCGGCGGACGACCGGTCCCGGGTCCGCCGTCCGGTGGTCCGGGCGGGAATCCCGCCGACCCCGAGGCGGTGGGAGCCCCGTTCGGGGCGAGCTGGCGTTCCAGGCGGAGGAGCAGTTCCCGGGCTGCCTGTGCCCGTTCCGCGACGCACAGCACCTGGTACTCGCTGGCCACGATCTGGCTCGTCGAGGTGAAGTCGCGACGTCCCCCGGTCAGCGAGTACGAGATCAGGGCGAAGAGCATGCCGAAGCCGCCACCCAGCACCACCGCCGCCGCCACGCTGGAGGACGTCCCGCGCGCGAACAGCGAGAGGAGGGTGCCCGCGAAGAGGCCGAACCAGGCTCCCGACAGTGCCCCGGTCACCGCCACCCGGCCGTAGCTCAGCCGCCCGGTGACCCGTTCCACCATGCGCAGGTCCGTACCGACGATGGTCACGGTCTGCACCGGGAAGTGGTTGTCCGAGAGGAAGTCCACGGCCCGCTGCGCCTCGAAGTAGGTGCCGTAGCGGGCGATGGGCTCGCCGCGGGGTGGCACCGGAAGCCCGGGGGAACGACGTGCGCGGCCGGAGGGGCCGAGGTTCGACATGGCTCCATCCTCCCTCATGATCAGCGGATACCGCCCGGTGGGAGCCGGTCGTCCCACGGCGATCCGAGGATCGCTGTGTGTCGCGGTCCTGCCGGGGTGGAACCCGCTCCGCCCCGGGATCGAACGGCGGTCCCGGGGAGTTCCCCGCCCCCGCCGAGGATCCCCACCACCGATCCGGAGGACGGCCACGCGCCGCCGCACCGCACGGAGCAGCCCGCCGCACCGCACGGTCGCAGAAGGGGCATCCCGGACGACAACGATGCCCTTTCCACTTTCTCAATTAAATCAATCGAGTTTAGCCGCGATATGTCCGGAATTCGAGCTCCCATTGACGAAGGGGCCGACGACACGTACCGTCGAAGACGCCATCCAGAGCGGCCGAGAGACCTGGCTCGACGACGCCGCAGCAACCGCCACCCGATGGGCCCCGGCCCCGAGTGATCAGGTGCTACCGCCAGGACCGATGGAGGTAGAAATGCACCAGCACGCGACAGGACTGCGCAGGGCGCATCAGCCCACCGGCGCCCGACCCGTGCGACGGCTGCACCTGGTGCGCCGGCACCACGTGGACCTTCTCCGCACGGCCAGCGCCACCTGTCCGGCCTGACCGGTCCACTGCTCTTCCCGCGCGCAGCCGCACCATCTCTCTCCCCCTGACCCCGCACGAGGCGGGCGCACGGCCACGTCCCGGCCGCGCGCCGGTCCGGTCGTGCACGCCTGGAGGATCGTGTGAGCACCGACCAGCCCGTCGTCCCGAGACCCGGCCCAGGCCCGGTCCTCGGTCCCGACCCGTCCCCCGGTCCCGCCCCGACTGCCGTCGCGGACGCCGTCCTGCCGCAGGCGAGCCCCGCCCTGCCGCACGGGAGCTCCGCGCCCCGGCCCGCGCAGTCGGAAGGCCAGTGGGCGTTCGGCGAGCGCGCCCCGCTCAACCCCAACGAGGCGTGGAAGGCCCGGGAGGGCGGGCTCGCCGTCCGGGAGCGCGTGCACACCCGCTACGCCCAGGAGGGGTTCGCCAGCATTCCCGCCGAGGACCGCAACGGACGCCTGCGCTGGTGGGGTCTGTACACCCAACGCCGTCCCGGGATCCCCGGCGGACGCACCGCCGCCCTGGAACCGCACGAACTGGACGACGAGTACTTCATGATGCGGGTGCGCATCGACGGCGGGGAGTTGCAACTGCCGCAGTTGCGGGTAATCGCCGAGATCTCCGAACGCCATGCCCGGGGAACGGCCGACATCACGGACCGCCAGAACATCCAGTTCCACTGGATCCAGGTGCAGGACGTCCCCGCGATCTGGGCGGCGCTGGAGGAGGTGGGGCTGCGCACCGTGCTCTCCTGCGGGGACACTCCACGCGTGATCCTCGGCTCGCCCGTGGCCGGGATCGCGGCCGACGAGATCATCGACGGCACGCCCGCGGTGAAGGAGATCGCACACCGGTTCGTGGGCGACCCGGACCTGGCGAACCTGCCCCGGAAGTTCAAGACCGCGATCAGCGGCAACCCCCAGCAGGACGTCGCCCACGAACTCAACGACATCGCCTTCGTCGGAGTGGTGCACCCCGAGCACGGTCCCGGTTTCGACGTCTGGGTCGGCGGCGGGTTGTCCACCAGCCCGCACCTGGCCGAGCGACTCGGCGCCTGGGTGCCGCTGGCGGACGTGCCGGAGGTCTGGCACGCGACGATCCGGCTCTTCCGGGACTACGGCTACCGGCGGCTGCGCAACCGTGCCCGGTTGAAGTACCTGGTCGCCGACTGGGGCGTGGAGCGGTTCCGGGCCGTACTGGAGACCGAGTACCTCGGCCGGAGCCTCACCGACGGACCGGCTCCCCCGCCACCGCCGGACCGGCGGGACCACGTCGGGGTGCACCCCCAGCGCGACGGACGCTTCTACGTGGGTCTGGCCCCGGTCGCCGGGCGGGTCAGCGGGCCGGTGCTCGCCCGGCTCGCGGACGCGGTGGAGCGCGCGGGCAGCGACCGGGTGCGGTTGACCCCCGAGCAGAAGGTCGTCGTGCTGGACGTCGCCGCCGACCGGGTGACCACTCTGATCGACGACGTGGTCGCCGCGGGTCTGGTCGCCGCGGCGTCCGCCTTCCGGCGGGGCACCCTGGCCTGCACCGGCCTGGAGTACTGCAAGCTCGCGATCGTCGAGACCAAGGCCACCGCCGCCCGTCTCGTGGACGAACTCGAACGACGGTTCGTGGACCGGCCCGAGCTGTTCGCGAGCGACTCCCCCGCCCTCACCATCCACGTGAACGGGTGCCCCAATTCCTGTGTCCGGGCCCAGACCGCCGACATCGGGCTCAAGGGCGTCCAGATGCCCGATCCACGGAACCCTCGGGGCGGCACCGTCGACGGGTTCCAGATCAGTCTCGGGGGCGGCCTGGCGCCACGCCCCGCCCTCGGCCGCAAGATCCGCGGCCTCAAGACCACCAGCACCGACCTACCCGACTACGTCGAGCGGGTAGTGCGCCGATGGCTGGCCCAGCGTCAGGACAACGAGCCGTTCGCCGCCTGGGTGGCGGACGCGAAGGAGGACGACCTGCGATGACCCACGTCCCGAGCAGCCCACGGCTCACCGAGCGCAGCGTTCCCTACGCCTGCCCGTACTGCACCGAAGAGGCGCTGCGTCCGGAGCTCGGCGAGAACGGCGAGCCCATCTGGCACTGCCTGAGCTGCCTGCGCCTCTTCGGCGTCACCTTCTTCGGCGTGCACCAGCCCGCGCCGTACCCGCGGGCCGTGGTCCTGCCCGGCCTCGACCTCGGGATCATCGCCGGTCACGGTACGGACCCCGAGGACGGCTCGGACCCCGGCGACGCTGACGAGTGGCCGGTCGCGGGTTCCGGGCAGGCTCCCACCCACGTCGGGCGGCCCCGGCTGCCCGAGCACGGGGTCGAGTACCGCCACCGGCACGCCCGCGGGGTGCCCGTCACCGAGGTCGCGTCGTGATCGATTCCCTGGTCTCGGATCCCGGGGCGGTCGCCGCGGCCCTGGCCGAGGACCCGGTGACCTTCGCCGCCGAGGCGAACAGCGCGCTGGACGGCGCCCCGCCCGAGACCGTGCTCGCCTGGGCGGGTCGCGCCTTCGGCCGGGGACTGGCCGTCACCGCGGCGATGGGCGACACCGTGCTCGCGCATCTCGCGGGCACGGTCGCCCCCGGGGTGCACGTGATCTTCGTGGACACCGGCTACCACTTCGCCGAGACGATCGGCACGGCCGACGCGGTGGGCTTCAGCTACCCCGTGCAGTTGGTCACGGCGCGCCCCGAGCTCACCGTCGCCGAGCACGAGGCACGGCACGGGCAGCTGTACCGCACCGATCCCGACACCTGCTGTCGCCTGCGCAAGGTGGCACCGCTCGACCGCGCGCTGTCCGGGTACCGGGCCTGGGCGACCGGCCTTCGCCGGGACGAGTCGCCGACCCGGGCCGGCACCCCGACCGTCTCCTGGGACGCACGGCGGCGCCTGCTCAAGCTGGCGCCGATCGCCGCCTGGACCGACGACGACGTCGAGCACTACCTCGTCGAGCATCCCGGGCTGATCAGCAACCCCCTGCTCCAGGAGGGGTACCTCTCGATCGGGTGCGCCCCGTGCACGCGGGCGGTGGCACCCGGGGAGCACGCGCGGGCCGGCCGATGGGCGCAGCTGGCCAAGACCGAGTGCGGGATCCACCTGTCCTGATCCCGGCCGCACCGGCCTCCCCGGGTGCCGGTACCGGGCTACCCGGGTGCCCGCCTGACCTTCCGGGCGCCCGCACCGGCCTTCCCCGGTGCCCGCGCCGGCCTCCCCGGGTGACCACGGGGAGGCGTCCGGTGGGATGACCGGACGCCGCGACCGGCCCGCCGGGGCGAGCACCGTGGCGCTGTGGCACGCTCAGAGCATGTCCATGCGCCAGACCACGGCGGAGCCCTCGCAGCCTGAACCGGTCGCTCCGCTGATCACCGAGCCCGAGCTCACTCCGCACGAGGCCGCTCTGATCGCCGAGGCGTGTTCCAAGTCGAATCTGGTCTGGCTACGTCCCGAGGGCGAGACGCACCGCCGGGCGAGCTGGCACGTGTGGCACGACGACGCGGTGCACGTCGTCTACGGGGTCGGCGAGCAGATGCTCCCCCTGCTCGAGGGTTTTGTGGAGGTCGTCGCCCGGAGCAAGGACACCGGCGCGCGACTGGTCACGTTCCAGGCGTTCGCGGAACGGCTGGTCGCCCGCACCGAGGCCTGGGAGGCCGCCGCCGACGCGCTCTCCGCCAAGCGCCTCAATGCCGTGGACCAGGCCGGGCAACGCGACCGGTGGGCTTCGGGCGCCCTCCTCATCCGGCTCACCCCCCTGCGGATGATCAGTTCGGGGCTCGGGGACGACAGCACCGGCGACGACGCGGCCGAGCCGGCAGGCAGCCGCGCCCGGACCGTCGGGGTGCAGCCCTTCCACCTGCGGGGCCGGGCCCGCCGCGAGCAGCGCCGTCGCGCCCGGGGCTGAGCACGCCCGTCCGAGGAGGATCGGCACGACGCTCCGAGTTCACCGAGACGCTGGAATCGAGCGCGCCTCCCACCGTTCACCGAGCCGCCCCGACCGGCTCACCCGGGTGACACCTGGGGTGCCGCCGCGGTGAACCCTTGCCGTCGTGACGTGCGCCGGAGTGGCCCGGACGCCTGCGGTGGCTAGCCTGGCCACCATGAGCGGATCCCCGATGCGCGTCTACGTGGCCAGGCTCGCGGGCCTGGCCGCCTTCGACCCGCTCGGCGACCCCGTCGGCCGGGTCCGCGATGTCGTCAGCGTCTTCCGCGCCGGCCGGCAGCCACCGCGCGCGGTCGGGATGGTGCTGGAGGTGCCCGGACGTCGGCGCGTCTTCGTGCCGATGACCAGGGTGACCAGCATCGACGTCGGTCAGGTGATCACCACGGGGTTGGTGAACATGCGCCGGTTCGAGCAGCGACCCACGGAGACCCTCGTCCTCGGCGAACTCCTGGACCGACGGGTGGCGCTGCGGGAGGACACCGCCATCGGACCGGCCGGCACGGAGGTGACCGTCGAGGACGTGGCCATCGAGCAGGTCGGTGGCCGGGAGTGGCAGGTCAGGCGGTTCTTCGTGCGCCTGGGCCGGAGCGGCCCGCTGCGCCGACGAGGGGAGTCGACCGTGGTCGAGTTCGGCGCCCTGGCCGGTTTCGGCGTGGTCGAGCACCGGCAGGGCGCAGCGAACCTGCTCGCGGCCTTCGACGAGCTCAAGGCACCCGACCTGGCCGAGGTGATCCACGAGCTCACCCCGAAGCGGCGGATCGAGGTGGCCTCGGCCCTGGACGACGAGCGCCTGGCCGACGTCCTGGAGGAACTTCCCGAGGACGACCAGGTCGAGATCCTCTCCGAGCTCGCCACCGAGCGGGCGGCCGACGTCCTGGAGGCCATGCAGCCGGACGACGCCGCCGACCTGCTCTCGGAGCTGCCCCCGGAACAGGCCGACCACCTGCTGGAGCTCATGGACCCGGACGAGGCCGAGGACGTCCGCCGGCTGCTCGCCTACGACGAGCGCACCGCGGGCGGCCTGATGACCACCGAGCCGGTGATCCTGCCCCCGGAGGCCACGGTCGCCGAGGCCCTCGCCCACGTCCGGCGGGTGGATCTGTCCCCCGCGCTCGCGGCGGCGGTGTACGTGTGTCGCCCCCCGCTGGAGACGCCCACCGGGCGGTACCTGGGCCTGCTGCACATCCAGCGCATGCTGCGCGAGGCCCCGCAGGAGCTCGTCGGCGCCTTGCTCGACCGGGACGTCGAGCCCCTGGACCCGGCGGACCCGCTCGCCCGGGTGACCCGGCAGATGGCCATCTACAACCTCGTCGCGGTACCGGTCACCGACGAGGCCAACCGGCTGCTCGGGGTGGTCACCGTGGACGACGTCCTCGACCACCTGCTGCCCGAGGACTGGCGGGACGCTGACGAGGACTGGCACGGGCACGACGACGACACGCTCGCCCCGGCACGGGAGAAGAGCTGATGGCCACCACGGCAGATCCACGCGGCGATACCGGTGGGGCCCCGAACCGCACCGATCCTGCCGCCCCGGCCCCCCTCACCGGAACCGGACCCACCGGTACGAGCAGTACGACCGGTGCGAGCAGTACGACCGGTGCCGCCGGTGCGAGCACGGCAGCCGGCGCGACCGGTGCCGCGGTCAGGGCATCGTCCCGCCCCTCCGGCACGATCCGCGCACGCTCCTCCGCGGAGCGGGCCGCGCTCGCCCGGGCCAACGTGGCGGCGAGCGGGGATCCTCCGGGTCCGGGGAACAGTTCCGCGAGCCCGGGGGGCGCAACCCCTCGGTTCGGCGCAGCCGCGGCAGCGTTCGGGAGCGGAACCACGGGGCCGCTCGGGAACAGCGCCACAGGACTGCCGGAACTGGCCGGGGACCAGGAGCCGCAGACGTGGAGGAGCGGGGTGCTCGATCGCCTGCGCGCGGCACGGGCCGCGGGAGCTCGACGCGCCGCGGACCGGCAGGGACGGCGCAACAACCGGACCGCGGGGCTCGACGTCCCCCTGGAGGTCCGCCGGGTGCTCCCGACGCCCACCGTCGACCCGGAGACCTTCGGACGATGGTCCGAGAAGTTCGCGCGCTTCATGGGCACGGCCTGGTTCATCGTCGAGATGACGGTGTTCGTGGCGTTGTGGCTGGCCTGGAACACCTGGGCTCCCCCGAGCATGCAGTTCGACCCGCGGACGCTGAACTACACCCTCCTGACCCTGCTGCTGAGCCTGCAGGCCTCCTATGCGGCACCGCTGATCCTGCTCGCGCAGAACCGTCAGGCCGACCGCGACCGGGTCTCCTTCGAGCAGGACCGCCAGCGGGCGGAACGCACCCTCGCGGACACGGAGTACCTGGCCCGCGAGCTCGCCTCCCTGCGCATCGCCCTGCGCGAGGTCCCCACCCGTGACTTCGTACGCACCGAGCTGGCCTCGCTGCTCGCCGAACTCTCGCTGCTCACCGAACGCCCGGCGCAGCACGCCCCGGCCGCACGACCCGGGCCGATCGGGTACTCGGCCGCGGGAGAACCGGCCGATCCGCATCCGGTCGGCGAACCCGGCCACCGTCTGGATTAACCCTCGTGGGTGACGTGCCGACAGCAAAGAGGTGACGACGTCCGCGCCGGAGGGTGGACGGCGCGGGCATGCCGACGCCGCTGCGCCGATGATGCATCGACGCAGGCTCGGTGACGTCCTCGTCGAGAGTGGTGTCCTGACCCCCGAGCAGCTCGACCTGGCGCTGGAGGAACAGCGTTCGAGCGACGGTCCACGGCGTCGCCTGGGTCAGGTCGTCGTCGACATGCGCCTGGCCAGCGAACGAGACGTCGCGCTCTGCCTGGCCGACCTGCTCGGGCTGGAGATGATCGATCTCTCGCGCGCGGTCCCCGCCCCCGACGTGGTGCGTCTGCTCCCGCGCGCGGTGGCCGAGCGCACCCGGGTGCTCGTGCTCGACCGCACACCCCGCGGGCTGCTGGTGGCCGCGGCCGATCCCACCAACGTGCTCGCACTCGACGACGTGAAGCTGTACACCCGCAGTCTGGAGATCCACGTCGTCGTCGCGACGGACAGCCAGATCCGGGACCACATCGCCCGCGCCTGGTCGCTCGGCGAGGACTCCTCCTCGGTCTCGGCGATCGTCGAGGAGACCGACGAGGACGACTCCGGTTCCGAGGCCGCCGGCACGGTCGACGACGAGGCGCCCATCGTCAAGCTGGTGAACCGGGTGCTGGCCGACGCGGTGCGGCTCCGGGCCTCGGACATCCACGTCGAGGTGCAGCGGGACTCGCTGCGGGTGCGCTACCGCGTGGACGGCCTCCTGCGGGACGTGATGAACGCCCCCCGGCGGCTGTCGACCTCCGTGGTCAGCCGCATCAAGATCATGTCCGGCCTGGACATCGCCGAGCGTCGGGTCCCGCAGGACGGTCGTACGCGGATCGTGGTCGAGGGGCAGCACATCGACTGCCGCGTGAGCACCCTGCCGTCCCTGCACGGGGAAAAGGTCGTCATCCGCCTGCTCACCCGGGGGGACAACGTGCCCTCGCTGGCCTCCCTCGGGTTCGAGGAGGACCAACTGGAGGGCTTCCACGCGGCATTGTCCGTACCGCAGGGACTGGTATTGATCACCGGCCCGACCGGTTCCGGCAAGACGAACACGCTCTACTCGGCGATCGCCGCGATCAAGTCCCCGGAGAAGAACATCGTCACCCTCGAGGACCCGGTCGAGGTGCAGCTCCCCGGGATCACCCAGGTCGGGGTGAACGTGAAGACCGGCATGACCTTCTCCGCCGGCCTGCGCTCGATCCTGCGCCAGGACCCGGACATCGTGCTCGTCGGTGAGGTCCGGGACTCCGAGACCGCCGAACTGGCCCTCAAGGCCTCGCTCACCGGTCACCTGGTGCTGACCACCATGCACACGAACTCGGCCGTGGCCGCGCTGACCCGCCTGGTCGACATGGGCGCCGAGCCGTTCCTGGTGGCCTCCTCGCTCACCGCCGCCATCGCCCAGCGCCTGGTGCGCAAGCCGTGCACCAGCTGCGCCGAGCCGTACGAGCCCGAGGAGGTCACCCTCACCCTGCTCGGGCTGCGGCCGGTCGACATCGAGGACGCGACCCCGCTGGCCGGCGTCGGCTGCGCCGAGTGCGGCGGCACCGGCTACAAGGGCCGGACCGCGGTGTACGAGGTGCTGCTCGTGGACGCCGCGATGCGCCAGGTGCTCGTCAAGGACCCCTCGGAGACCGCGGTGGCCACCCAGGCCAGGGCCTCGGGCATGCTCACTCTGCGCGCGGCCGCCATCGAGAAGGCCTGCAAGGGCCTGACCACCTTCGAGGAAGCCATCCGGGTCACGCACGCCGACCACGCGGGCGGGCAGCACTGCCATGTCTGCGAGCGACAGGTGGAGCAGGACATGGTGGTCTGCCCCTGGTGCATGGCGACCCTGGACCGCGGGCACTGCCGCAACTGCGCCCGGGAGCTCAACCCGGACTGGCGGATCTGCCCCTGGTGCCGCACGCCCGCCGACCAGAGCTGATCGCCGGCCGGCCCAGGGTTGCTCGCTCGCGGGGCGAGGACTGCTCGCCGACCGGGCCAGAGCTGATCGCCGGCCGCCCCGGAGGCACCGCAACGGGCGCTCCTGGAAGCGCGACGTACGATCGGAACAT
>CAZOWW010000075.1:0-29416 GCA_964583765.1 uncultured Kineosporiaceae bacterium | reverse complement strand
CACCGTTGGACGCCAGCGCCGCGCAGTCACGACCGGGCAGGTCGTAGACCACGAAGGTCGCCAGGTTCGCGCCCTGGGCAAGGGCGTTGTTCAGGTGGGCGGCCAGGCCGGTGGAGTACCCGGAGCCCGACGGAGCCGCGATCGCGGCAATGCTGTCCAGCCAGACCGCGGTCGGCTGGTTCGAGATCTTGCTGCCGCCCGCTTCCGCGGCCGCCTTGGACGACCAGTCCGGGTTCACGTACGCCTTGGCACCCACGAACGGGTTGTCCTGGTGCGTACCCGGGTTGCCCGACGTGGTGGTCGTCCGCGTGGTGGTCGTCGTGGTGACCGGCTTCGTCGTGGTCGTCGTGACCGGCTTCGTCGTCGTCGTGGTGACCGGCTTGGTGGTGGTCGTCGTGACCGTCCGCGTGGTGGTCGTGGTGACCGGCTTGGTCGTGGTCGTGGTCGTCGTGGTGACCGGCGTACCGCCACAGGTCGTGCCGTTGATGCTGAACGACGTCGGCGCCGGGTCGCTACCGCTCCAGCTCCCGTTGAAGCCGATGCTCGTCGAGCCGCCGTTCGCGATCGCGCCGTTCCACGCCAGGTTCGTCGCGGTGACGTTCTGCCCGCTCTGCGTCCAGTTCGCCGACCAGCCCTGGCTGACCTTCTGGTTCGCGTTGCCGAACGCGAATCCCAGACTCCAGCTCGACAGCGCGTCGCCTGTGTTCTTGATCGTGATGTTGACGGACATGCCGCCCGACCAGTCGCTCGACTGGTACTGCACGCTGCAGCCGACGGCTGCCTGCGCCGGGGAGGCCGGCAGGGCGGCCAGGCCACCCAGTGCGACCGCGCCCACGGACGCCGCGGCGACAGCGCGCCGCTTGCTCAGACCCAGAGTGAGTCTCATGCCTGTCTTCTCTCCCACTACTCGCGAGATACCAGGTCCTGACGGATCCTGGCGACCGCACACGCGGACCCCAGACGAGGCCCGTGCCTGCGAGATGACCTTCACGGGAGGATCACCGCTGGTCAGCGGGCACAGGTGTCCCCCGGCACCATCACGGGCAGGGGAGATCCACATGTCAGAAGAGGCAGGAGGACGCCCCTTCGATGATCCGTCGCCGTACTCGGCGCCGGCTCCCTGGCGTCGAGTGCGGCGAGTCTGGCATGGGCGCCGTTCCGGCACAAGGAGCAACCGGCCGCGGACTGCTCAAACGGTCGAACGGTTCACTCAGGCTCCGTTCGGTGACCGAGAGTAACCCACGGGCGTGATCGAACTCCGCCGTCAGAGCCCTTCGGCCTTGCGGGGCCGGCCCAACAGGCGAGGCGCCATCTCCGACACCGCGAGGCCGTGGTGCACGACCGCCACGACCTGCTCGGTGATGGGCATCTCCACGCCGTGGCGTCGGGCGAGCTCCAGGATCGGGCCGCACGACTTGACCGCCTCCGCCGTCTGCCGGGTGCGGGTGAGCACCTCGGCGAGGGGCAGACCGCGCCCCAGGTGCTCGCCGACCGTACGGTTACGGGAGAGCGGCGAAGCGCAGGTCGCCACGAGGTCACCGAGGCCCGCGAGCCCGGCCATGGTCGCCGGCTCCGCGCCGAGCGCCAGTCCCAGCCGGGTTGTCTCGGCCAGACCTCGAGTGATGATCGACGCCTTGGTGTTGTCCCCGTACCGCAGCCCCTCGGCGATCCCCACCGCCAGGGCGATCACGTTCTTCGCGGCGCCACCGAGTTCCACACCCACCACATCGGTCTGGGTGTAGGGGCGGAAGTAGGCGGCCGAACATGCCTGTGCCACCCGCTCGGCGACCTCCCGGTCGGATCCGGCCACCACGGTCGCGGTGGGCTGCCGCGCCGCGATCTCGCGCGCCAGGTTGGGGCCGCTGACCACGACGATCCGGTCGCGGCGGCAACGGACCACCTCCGCGATGACCTCGCTCATGCGCCGCATCGTGCCGAGCTCGACACCCTTCATCAGGCTGACCAACGCGGCCCCGGGAGGAAGGTGCTCGCGCCAGGCGGACAGATTCGCCCGCAGGCTCTGCGACGGCACCGCCAGCACCACGATCTGCGCGCCGTCCAGCGCCTGCACCGGATCGGGAGTGGCCCGGACGGTCTCGGGCAACAACACGTCGCCCAGGTAGGCGCGGTTGCGGTGCTGGTTCGAGATCTCGGCGCACACCTCGGGTCGGCGGCCCCACACCGTCACGTCACAGCCGGCGTCGGCGAGCACGACGGCGAACGTGGTCCCCCACGAGCCGGCGCCCATCACGGACACCCGAGTCATCGGCCGGGCTGCCCGCCGCTCGTCGTCCCGGCGTCGCCGTCGCCCACCCCGGTCGTCCCGGCGTCGCCGTCGCCCGGCCGGGGTTCGGTCGAGGCACGCTCAGGCACATGGCGCCACCGAGTGGCCGGCGGCTCCTCCTGCCGCAGGTCCGCCAGCAATCGCGTGACCGCGTCGAGAATCGTCTCCGTGGCCGCCCGCAGGGTGGGTGGGTCCATGGGCGAGTCCCGGAAGGCCGACAGATCCACCGGCGGTCCGGCCACGAGGCGCACCGTCGGCCGCGGGATCACGTGCGGCCGTTTGCCGTACGGAGCGAGCAGATCCGTCACGCCCCACTGGGCCACCGGGATCACCGGGCATCCCGTGCTGAGCGCCACCCGCGCCGCCCCGGTCTTGCCGGCCATCGGCCACAGCCCGGGATCGCGCGTGAGCGTGGCCTCGGGGTAGATCACGACGCACTCCCCCGCCTCGACCGCCTCCACCGCCGAGGAGAGCGCCCGGCCGGCGTCCGCCGTCCCACGGTGCACGGGAATCTGGCCCGCGGCGGTGATCAGCCTGCCCGCGACCGGCAGCCGGAACAGGCTCTCCTTCGCCAGGAAGCGTGGCGGGCAACCGTGGTCGTGCAGGAAGTGCGCCAGGGTGAGCGGGTCGGCGTAGGACAGGTGGTTGCTGCAGACGACGAAGCCGCCCTCGCCCAGGAGGTGCTCCGTACCGCGCCAGTCCCGCCGGGTGGTGGCCATCAGCAGCGGCCGGACCACACCGGCGATCACGCGGTAGGACAGGCCTTTCGAGCGTGCGCTCACGCGGGGGCTCCCCTGGGTGCGGTCGGTGCGCTGCTCTGGGAGGCCAGGGCACTCGCACCGGATCGAACTGCGGCGACATCGAACTGCGGTGGCATTGCGGACACTACTGGTGAGGCAGGTGAAGCGGTCCGGCGACGCCGCACTGCGGGTGAACAGGTCACATACCCGCAGGGGCTCTGCAAGGATCGTCGGCTGTGGAGCTCGTCGACCGAACCCCGCCGCCGGCGGGGAGTGGCTGGACGGTCATCCTGCCACTCAAGGGGGGTCCCGCGGCGAAATCCCGGCTGGCCGGTCCCCCCGATCTCGCCGCGGCGATCGCGTTCGACTGCCTGGACGCCGTGCTCGCCACCCCGGGGGTGGCCCGCGCGCTCGTGGTCACCGCGGATCGTCCGACGGCAAGGCTCGCGATGGCGGCCGGCGCGGTTCACGTCCACGAGAGCCACCCGGGAGCGGGCCTGCTCACCGCCGTCGACGACGGCCTGCGGCGGGCGGCCTGGAACGCGGGGCCCACCGCGGTGCTCCTCGCCGATCTTCCCGCGCTGCGTCCCACGGACCTGGCCGAGGCGCTGCGGATCTGCTCGCAGGTGCTGACCGTGCGCCCCGAAGTGCCCATGGCCTTCGTCCCGGACGCCCGCGGCAGCGGGACCGTGCTGCTCACGGCTCGCCGACCCGCCGACCTGTCCCCGTCCTTCGGTCCCGAGTCGGCACACCGCCATGCCGCCGCGGGCGCGGTCGGCCTCGCCCTCGACATGCCACGGCTGCGCCAGGACGTCGACACCCCGGAGGATCTGGCCGCTGCCCTGGCCCTCGGATGCGGACGACGCACCACCGCCGTCCTGGGAGAGCGTCGGCCGTAGGCTGGAGCCATGCAGGCGACCGTGCACCAGTTCGATCCGGACACCACCAGCGGCCTCGTCGTCACCGACGAGGGGCTGCTCCTGCCGTTCGGGGCGCAGGCATTCGCCAGCAGCGGGCTTCGGCTGCTGCGCCCCGGCCAGCGGCTCACCGTGGAGCTCACCGACGAGGACGGGCGCTCGACGGTGCAGGCGCTCCGTCTCGGCACGGTCGGTTCCGTGGGCGGTCAGGCACCGGCACGACCGCGGTCGTAGCGGGCACCGAGCTGGTCCAGCTTGGTCTGGACGTGCTCGTAACCGCGGTCGATCAGGTCGATGCCCCAGACCCGCGACTCTCCCTCCGCGGCCAGCGCGGCCACCAGATGGCTGAAACCGCCCCGAAGGTCGGGGACGGTGATCTCGGCCCCGTGGAGTTTGGTCGGGCCCGAGACGACGGCGGAGTGCCGGAAGTTGCGCTGGCCGAACCGGCACGGCAACCCGCCCAGGCACTCCCGGTAGAGCTGGATCTGAGCGCCCATGTCGCGCAGGGCGCGCGTGAACCCGAAACGGTTCTCGTACACCGTCTCGTGCACGATGGACAGGCCTTCCGCCTGGGTGAGCGCCACGACCAGCGGCTGCTGCCAGTCGGTCATGAATCCCGGGTGCACGGCGGTCTCCAGCACCAGCGAGGTCAGGGGACCACCGGGGTGGGAGAAGCGGATCCCCTCGTCCCCGACGTCCAGGACCCCGCCCACCTTCCGGAACACATTGAGGAAGGTCATCATCTCGAGCTGTCGGGCGCCCAGCACCGTGATGTCCCCGCCGGTCGCCAGCGCGGCACAGGCCCAGGAGGCCGCCTCGATCCGGTCCGGCAATGCGCGGTGGGTGAAGCCCCGTAGCCGGTCGACACCCTCGATGCGGATCACGCGGTCGGTGTCCACGCTGATGATCGCGCCCATCTTCTGCAGCACCGCGATCAGATCCATGATCTCGGGCTCGATGGCGGCATTGCGCAGTTCGGTCACACCCTCTGCCCGGACGGCGGTGAGCAGGACCTGCTCGGTGGTGCCCACGCTCGGGTAGGGCAGGTCGAGCTTGGTGCCCTGCAGCCGGCGGGCGGCGACCAGCGCGATGCCCTGCGGGCGCTTCTCCACCTCGGCCCCGAACTGCCGGAGCACGTCCAGGTGGTAGTTGATCGGCCGATCCCCGATCCGGCAACCGCCCAGGTCAGGGATGAACGCCTCACCGAGCCGGTGCAGCAGCGGCCCGCAGAACAGGATCGGGATGCGGCTGGACCCCGCGTGCGCGTCGATGTCGGCCATGTGGGCGCTCTCGACATTGCTGGGATCCAGGACGAGCTCGTCCTCCGCCTCCCCCCGGTCGATCATCACGCCGTGCAGTTCCAGCAGCCCGGCCACGACCGTCACGTCGCGGATGCTCGGCACATTGCGCAGACGGCTCGGTTCCTCCCCCAGCAGGGCCGCGACCATGGCCTTCGAGACGAAGTTCTTCGCCCCCCGCACCTGGATCGTCCCGCGCAGCGGCGTTCCGCCGCGTACGAGGAGCACATCCTCGTCGCGCCTGATCCCGGCTCTGTCCGTTCCTCCGGCTCTGTCCGGCCTGCCGGCTCCTGCACTGGTCACCACGCCTCCTCCTCCCCACGGGGAACCATCCCCGACCGGCCGGTGAACGTCCTGCTCCGCAGAGGGCCTCCTGGTGCCCCCGACCACGACCGGGCGGTCGACCTCCGCGGCAGACTCACTCGGCCGGGGTGTCGGCCGCCGACTTCGTCCGCGAGGTCGTGGCTCCCGGCCTCCGACGCGTGGTCACCGCCGGAGAGGCCGGCTCCTCCGAGTTCGACGCGGGAACCCGGTCTGCGGTCCGGGCATTGCGCGTGGTCGCGCGCGTACGCGTGGTCGCCGCGGTTCGGGCCGGTGCCCGTCGGGTGGTGCCTGCGGGGGCCTCGGGGGCGCCGTCGCCGTTCTCGGACGCGACACCACCCGAGCGACCACGGGACGCTGCGGTCCCGGACGGGGTGGCCGCCTTCCGCGGCGCTGCGCTCTTCCGGGATGTTGTGGCCTTCTGCGGGATGGCCGGCCCTCCGGCGGCGGCGGTCGCGGGCACCGGCGGCGTGACCGTCTTCCGCGGCCTTGCGCTCTTCCGCGGCGCGTCTCCGACGCTCGAGTCGTCGTTGACGTCCCGTGGCAGTGCGGGCACCGGTGCCACCGGGCGCGCCGACACCGAACGCACCGTGGCGGTCACCCGAGGCGAGGAGGAGGTCCTGGGAACCCCACGGCCCGCGCGTCCGACAACACCGCTCTTGGACGAGATCGGCACCGGGACCGCACCGCCTCCTCCGGGAGCTTCAGGCGCCGGTTCGTCCGGGACCGGTCGCACGACAGGCGCGGGGACAGCGCGGACAGGCCGCCGGCCGGTCGTGGGCACCGGCGACAGGTCGGCCCGCACCGCCCTCGGGGGCACCGCGGACGGCGCGAGCTCCGGCGAGGGCGCCGGCACCGTCGTCCCGAGGGTCGCGCTCTCCTGAGACGCCGCGTCGTCGGTCGTCCTCGTCCTCACATGTTCGGGGTCCTTGCTCGGCTTCTTCTCGGCGGTACCGGCCTTCGCCGACTTGACCGCCTTCGCCGACTTGACGGGCTTCGCCGACTTGACGGGCTTCGCCGACTTGACGGGCTTCGCCTTGCCGGACTCGTCCACCTTGACTGCCTCAGCGGCCTTGCCAGCCTTCTTCTCCGCGATACCGGCCTTCGCGGCCTTCCCCACCTTCGCCGACTTGGCGGGCTTCGCCCTGCCGGACTCGTCCACCTTGACTGTCTCGGCGGCCTTGCCGCGCTTCTGCTTCGCGCCGCCGGCCTTCGCCGACTCGACCGTGCCCTCACCCGCCTCGGAAACCTCGGCAGTCGAGGTCACGTCCAGGCTGCCCTCCGAGGCAGGGGGCGATGACTCCGCCGACGTCCCGGGGCCGGGCGGGAGCGGCTCGAAGGAGCCGAACCCGACGAGCTCGACGGTCTCACCGCGAGCCACCGCCGCGGTGACCGCATCGGCCACTGCGTCCACCGCCCGGGCCGCCACCTTCTTGCCGCCCAGACGACGCGCCACAGCCGCGACCAGTTCCGTTCTGTCCACGGTTGCCCTCCGGTGTGCCTGCTCGGGCGTGCGTGCCCTTTTCCCGACGGTAGGGGCCGCCACGGGTGAGCGTCCACTCTGGACCCGTGACGGCCCCTGTGTCGGCATTCCGAACCGGCCACCTGAGCCCGCGGGCTCGTACGGGCGGTCGTCCTGTTCCTGGCCGGTGCCTTGGTGCCTTGGTGCCTTGGTGCCTTGGTGCCTTGGTGCCTTGGTGCATTGGTGCATTGGTGCATTGGTGCATTGGTGCATTGGTGCATTGAAGATCAGCGCCGCAGTCCCCGGGCGCCTTCCGGTCTCACCGTGCGGGCAGGGTCGCCGGCAGCCAACGCGGCCGAGCTACCTCGAAGGCGTCGATCTCCTCGGTGTGGCGCAGGGTGAGGCCGATGTCGTCCAGCCCTTCCAGCAGCCGCCAGCGGGTGTAGTCATCGACCGCGAACGGCACGGTCAGGTCGGCCACCGCGGCGGTGCGGGTGGCCAGGTCGACGGTCACCGAACTCCCGGGCGCCGCCTCGAGCGCGACCCAGATCCGTTCGATGTCCGCCTGGTCGACCACCGCGGTGAGCAGGCCCTGCTTGCCGGAGTTGCCGCGGAAGATGTCTGCGAAGCGGGAGGACAGCACGGCGCGGAAGCCGTAGTCCTTCAGCGCCCAGACGGCGTGCTCACGCGACGACCCGGTACCGAAGTCGGGACCGGCCACCAGCACCGAGCCGGCACGGTAGGGCTCCTGGTTGAGCACGAAGTCGGGGTCGGCCCGCCAGGCGGCGAACAGCCCGTCCTCGAACCCGGTGCGGGTGACCCGCTTGAGGTAGACGGCCGGGATGATCTGGTCCGTGTCGACGTTGGAGCGCCGCAGCGGAACCCCCACGCCGGTGTGCACGGTGAACTTCTCCACGTGGATCCCTCCTCGGGAAAGCGGTGGGGCGGGCTCAGGCCGACGTACCGGTGACGGCCTCGGACGGAACCAGGTCGGCCGGGCTGGACAGCCGGCCGGTGACCGCGGTGGCCGCGGCCACGAGCGGCGAGACCAGGTGCGTGCGGCCGCCCTTGCCCTGCCGGCCCTCGAAGTTCCGGTTGGACGTCGACGCGCTGCGCTCCTGCGGCCGCAGTTGGTCGGGGTTCATGCCCAGACACATCGAGCACCCCGCCTCCCGCCACTCCGCACCGAACTCGGTGAAGACGACGTCCAGGCCCTCCGCCTGGGCCTGCTGACGCACCCGCACGGATCCGGGCACGACGAGCACCCGGACGCCCTCGGCCTTGCGGCGACCACGCACCACGGCGGCGGCGGCCCGCAGGTCCTCGATCCGGCCGTTCGTGCAGGAGCCGATGAACACCGTGTCCACGGAGACCTCCCGCAGCGGCGTTCCCGGGGTCAGACCCATGTACTCCAGGGCCCGCTCGGCGGCCGTCCGGGCGCTCTCGTCGGCGAAGTCCGCCGGATCGGGCACAGCCGCGGACAGCGGCAGCCCCTGGCCCGGATTGGTGCCCCAGGTGACGAACGGCTCGATGTCGGCCGCGTCGAGCACGACCTCGACGTCGTAGGTCGCATCGGGATCGGAGGCCAGGGTCTGCCAGTAGGCCACCGCGGCGTCCCAGTCCGCGCCCTGGGGCGCGTGCGGGCGGTCCTTCAGGTAGCCGAAGGTGACGTCGTCCGGGGCGATCATGCCGGCGCGGGCGCCCGCCTCGATCGACATGTTGCAGACCGTCATCCGGGCTTCCATGGACAGCTCCCGGATCGCGGACCCGCGGTACTCCAGCACGTAGCCCTGGCCGCCGCCGGTCCCGATGCGGGCGATCACCGCGAGGATGATGTCCTTGGCGGTCGACCCCGCCGGCAGCGCGCCGTCGACGGTCACGGCCATGGTCTTGAACGGCAGCAGGGGCAGCGTCTGGGTCGCCAGCACGTGCTCGACCTCGCTGGTGCCGATCCCGAACGCGAGCGCGCCGAAGGCACCGTGGGTCGAGGTGTGCGAGTCGCCGCAGACCACCGTCATACCCGGCTGGGTCAGGCCCAGCTGCGGGCCGACCACGTGCACGATGCCCTGCTCGACATCCCCGAGGGAGTGCAGGCGGACGCCGAACTCGGCGGCGTTGCGCCGCAGCGTGTCCACCTGGGTCCGGCTCACCGGGTCGGCGATCGGCTGGTCGATGTCGGTGGTGGGGACGTTGTGGTCCTCGGTGGCGATCGTCAGTTCTGGCCTGCGGACCTGCCGTCCGGACAGCCGCAGGCCGTCGAACGCCTGCGGGCTGGTCACCTCATGGATGAGGTGCAGGTCGATGTAGAGCAGGTCGGGCTCACCGTCGGTGCCATGCCGCACGACGTGGGCATCCCATACCTTCTCCGCCAGGGTGCGCCCCATGGCGAACCTCCTCGACAGCTGCGGGCGGCGACTCTCACCGCCCGGGTACTTGCATCTCACTGGGTGAGACGCCAGTATCGAGCTATGGACAAGAGTAGCGGAGTCGGAGTCCTCGACAAGGCAGCCCTCGTGCTCGCGGCGCTGGAGTCCGGTCCCGCCACCCTGGCCCAGCTGGTGTCGGCCACCGGCTTGGCCCGGCCGACCGCGCACCGCCTCGCCGTGGCGCTCGAGCACCACCGGTTGGTCAGTCGGGATGTGCAGGGCCGCTTCGTCCTCGGACCCCGGCTGGTGGAACTCGCCTCGGCCGCGGGCGAGGATCGACTACTGGCCGCAGCCGGACCAGTACTCAACGCGCTGCGGGACCATACCGGGGAGTCCGCCCAGCTCTACCGCCGCCAGGGCGACCAGCGCATCTGCGTCGCCGCCGCGGAACGCCCCATGGGCCTGCGCGACTCGATCCCGGTCGGCTCCACGCTGACCATGCTCGCGGGCTCGGCGGCCCAGGTGCTCCTGGCCTGGGAGGAACCCGAGCGACTGCATCGGGGCCTGCAGGGGGCGCGGTTCACCGCGACCACCCTCTCCGCGGTGCGCCGCCGGGGCTGGTCGCAGAGCGTCGGCGAGCGCGAGCCCGGGGTGGCATCGGTGTCGGCCCCGGTCCGGGGACCGTCCGGGCGGGTCATCGCCGCGGTCTCCATCTCGGGCCCGGTCGACCGGATCACCCGACAGCCGGGACGGGTCCACGCCACGGCCGTGGTCAGCGCCGGCGCCCGGCTCACCGACCTCCTGCGACGTACCGGCCAGTGACCTCGCGGCGGACTGTCCGCCGCGAGGTCGCCGTCCGGTAGTCCCTCAGCGCCCGACCATCGCCAACCCGGTGGCGTCGTAGCGGTCGCCGCGGACGCCGACGCGCCCCGCAACGGCGTCCAGGTCGGCGATGTCGTCGGCGGACAGGGCGACCGTGGTCGCCCCGACGTTCTCCTCGACCCGCTCGACGCGTCGGGTGCCCGGGATCGGCACCACCCAGGGCTGCTGGGCGAGGAGCCAGGCGAGCGCGATCCGGCCGGGGGTCGTCCCCCGATCGCGGGCGAGGGAACGCACGTGCTCGACGAGCTCCGCGTTCGCGTCCCGGTTCTGGGCCGTGAAGCGCGGGATCCGCGCGCGGACGTCGTCGGCGTCGAACGCGGTCGCGGCGTCCACGGTGCCGGTGAGGAATCCCCTGCCCAGCGGGCTGAACGGCACGAACCCGATCCCGAGCTCGGCGCAGGTGGGCAGGACCTCCCGTTCGGGGTCGCGGGTCCACAGCGAGTACTCCGACTGCACCGCGGTCACCGGGTGCACCGCGTGCGCCCGGCGGATCGTCCCCGCACCCGCCTCGGACAGTCCGAAGTGGCGGACCTTGCCAGCCGCGACGAGCTCCCCCACGGTGCCGGCGACGTCCTCGATCGGCACCTCCGGGTCGACCCGGTGCTGGTAGAAGAGGTCGATCACCTCGACCCCGAGCCGGCGCAGGCTCGCGTCGGCCACCTCGCGGATGTGCGCGGGACGGCTGTCCAGTCCGACCGAGCGACCGCCCTCGATGCGCCAACCGAACTTCGTCGCGATGACGACCCGGTCGCGCACCGGGGCGAGCGCCTGACCGACGAGTTCCTCGTTGTGGAACGGGCCGTACACCTCGGCGGTGTCGAAGAGGGTGACGCCGCGGTCCACGGCGGCCAGCAGGACGCCGATCATGTCGTCCCGGCTGCCCGGGTTCGGACCGTAGCTCATGGACATGCCCATGCAGCCCAGGCCGATGGCCGAGACCTGCAGACCCTGCCCGAGGGTGCGTGTATGCATGTGTGTGCCTCCGCTGATGGATGTGAATCGGGCGCCCAGGGACGTGTGTCGAACCCGGATCGCTGTGGGTCGAGCCGGTGGATCTGAATCGGGCCCTAGTGGGGTGCGTCAGGTACGGTCAGCGCGACCCGGGCGCACCGGGCCGGGCGGTCGGCTGGCGCTGCTCGCCGGTCGCCGCCCAGCTGGCGAGCAGCGCGAGCGCGTCCGCCGTGGGACTCCCCACGTCGGCGGTGTAGACCAGCAGGGTGAGTCCCGGGGTGCGAGCGATCGGGAGCGTGTCGTACAGCAGGTCGAGCCGGCCGACGACGGGATGACGGATCTCCTTCCGACCGCCCCGGTGCAGGTACACGTCGTGGCGGGCCCACCGTTCGCGGAACTCCTCGCTACGGGTGGACAGCTCTCCGACGAGATCGTGGACGTCCGGGTCTCCCGGATCCCTGCCGGCCAGCCCGCGCAGGATCCCCACCGTGTCGTCGGCAATGCGCTGCCAGTTCGCCCAGAACTCGCGGGCGGCAGGATCGAGGAAGGCGAACCGGGCATGGTTCGCGGGACGCCGGGGGTCGTGGGCCGGGCCGCGGAACAGCGGCGCGTAGAGCGCCTGCCCGAGCGGATTGGTCGCCAGGACGTCGAGCCGCTCGTTGCGCACCACTGCCGGGGCACCGGTCAGGGCGTCGAGCAGGGCACGGACGCTGGGCGGCACGGCCGTGGCGGATCTGCGTCGCCGCGGGCGGGACGGACGGGATCCCGCTGTCCGGGCCAGGTCGTGCAGGTGCCCCCGCTCGGCCTCGTCCAGCTGCAGCGCGCCCGCGAGCGCGTCCAGGACCTGCTCGGAGACCCCGGCGAGGTTCCCGCGCTCCAGGCGGACGTAGTAGTCGCACGACACCCCGGCGAGCATCGCGACCTCCTCGCGACGCAGTCCGGGCACCCGGCGATTGGCCCCGAAGGCCACCAGACCGGCCTGTTGCGGGCTGATCTTGGCGCGGCGCGATGCCAGGAAGTCACGGACCTCGTCGCGGTTGTCCATGTCCCGACCGTAGGACCCGCGCGGTGCGCGTGGGAGGTCCTGTCGGTACCGGGCACGCCGGACACCCGCTCGGTGCGCCCACCTCCGGGGCGGGAGGCGGCGTCACCTGCCCACCTGGGCTCTTCCCGGTGGGGGTGTACCGCGGGTGCGGCCGGGAGGCCGGCGGTTCTCGGTCCGCCTCCGGGCGCCTGCCGGAACCGCGCTCAGTCCTCGGCGAGCTGGTCCTCGGCGAGCTGGCCGAGGCCGTCGAGGGCGGCGGCGACCGTCACCCTTGCCACCCGCCGAGCCGGCTCCCCCGCTGACAGTGCCAGCACCGCCGAGTTGATCAACCCCTGCAGGAGGCGTGCCGCGAGCTCCGGATGCGGGTGCCCGAGCCGGGCGAACAGCGGGGCGGCGGTCGGGGTCAGCTCGCGGTGCAACGCGACGACGGCCTGCCGCGTCGGCGCCGACAGCGGCGCGGTCACCAGCGTGTGTGCGATCCGGTACGGGCGTTGCTGGGCGGCCCGCAGCTGCGCCCGGACGAAGGCGGCGACCTGGTCGCGCGGGTTCGCCGCCTGCCGTACCGCCTTCGCGATCTCGGCCGCCACCAGCGGCAATTCCGTCTTGCAGAGGGCGAGGACGACGTCCTCCTTGGTCCGGAAGTAGGAGTAGACGGTGGGTCGGGCCAGACCGGTCCTGCGGGCGAGGGCGCTGAAGCTCAACGCCGCCCATCCGCCGTCCAGGAGCAGATCCCGCGCGGCGTCCAGGAGGGCCTCATGCTGCTGGGCTCGGTGCTCGGCGACGGTGGGGGCGTCGATTCTCGGCACGGCGCGATGCTACCCAGCCGCGGGCGAGCCGCCCTCGCCTCGCGCAACAGGTCGAGCGACGCTTCGCGAGAGCCCGCCGGGACGCCAGATCGCCGGCCCGACCAGCCGGAAGAGCGCCGGAACCAGCGCACCCCGGATCAGGAACGTGTCGAGCAGGATGCCGACCGCCATCGCGAACCCGAACTGCAACAGCGAGTTCAGCGGCTGCGTCGTGAGGACGGCGAAGCTACCGGCGAGGATCAACCCTGCGGAGGTGATCACGCCGGCGGTGCGGGTCAGCGCCGTCCGGATCCCGTCGACGAAGCCGTGCGCGGCCATCTCCTCCCGCATCCGGCTGGCCAGCAGGATGTTGTAGTCGACGCCGAGCGCGACCAGGAAGATCAGCGAGTAGAGCAGCACCCGGCTGTTCGTCCCCGCCTGCCCGCCGATCACCACCCAGGTGAGGACCGTCGCGCCCACCGCGGCCGCCAGGGACAGGCCGGTGGTCGCGAGCAGCACGAGCGGCGCCACCAGGGCCCGCAGCAGCAGCGCGAGCACGAGGTAGATGAGCACGGCCATGGCGACCGCCACGACGAGCAGGTCGTGCCGGTCGCCGGTGCGGTTGTCCAGCGCGCTGGCGCTCTCCCCGCCCACCAGGACGTCGGCGCCCGGCAGAGCGTCCCGCGCGACCTGCCGGACGGTCCGGGTCCGGTCCAGGGCGGGCGTGTCGTACGGGTCGTCGGCATACACGACCTGCACCCGGGCGATGCGGCCGTCCACCGACAGCACCGGTGGTGCGACCTGACTCACCCCCGGGACCGTCCGAATGGCGGCACTCACCCGGGCGGCGCCGGCTGCCGGATCCCGGCCGGGCACGAGCACGGTGGTCGGGGCGAGCTGGCCCGGCGGGAACGCTTGCGACAGCAGATGCTCACCACGCAACGAGTCGGTGTTCCCGCGCAGGTCGTTGACCAGGTTCGCGTTCGGCGTGTACCCGAGCATCCCCAGGCTGAGCGCGCCCAGCACCGCGAGGCTGGCGGCCACGACCGGTACCGGACGGCGGACGACGAGCGCCGCGACCCGGCCCCACAGCGATCGCTCGGTGACGTCGCGCTGTACCCGCTTCATCGGCCAGAACGCCGCCCGGCCGAACAGCAGCACCGCCGCCGGCACGAAGGTGAGGCCGACGAGCAGGATGAACGCGACGCCCAGGGCAAGGAACGGCCCGAACTCGTGGGTGCCGGGCACCACCGCGAACAGCAGGGTGAGCAGCGCGAGGATGACGGTGGCGCCGCTCGACAGCACCGAGTTGCCGACCTTGCGCAACGCCGCGCGCATCGCCGCGTACCGGTCGTCGGTGCCGGCCAGCTCCTCGCGGAACCGCATGAGCACGAAGAGCGCGTAGTCCGTGCCGGCGCCGAAGAGGAGCACGGTCATGATCGATGCGGTCTGCGAGTCGATCGAGATGACGCCGGCCCGGGCGAGGGCAGCGCCCACCGCCTGCGCGAGCTGCATCGCGATACCCACACCGACCAGCGGGATCAGGGCGAGCACCGGCGATCGGTAGATCAGCAGCAGGAGCACGAGGACCAGCAACACCGTGAAGCCCAGCAGCAGGAAGTCGGCGTTGCGGAAGATCTCCACCGCATCCGTGGCGATGCCGGCCGGACCGGTCACCCGGATCTCGGTGCGTCCGGTGCCAGTTCCGGCGATCTTGCGGATCTCCCGCACGGTGTCGGTGAAGCGGGTGTCGTTGCTGGCGAGCCCCGTGATCTGGACGAGGATCATGGTCGTCGTGCCGTCCGGGGAGACGAGGGCGCGTCGAGCCTGTGGGGCGAGGGCGGTGCTGACCACGGCCCCGAGGTGGGCGGGGGCGGCGCTCCCACGCAATGCCGTGCTGATCCGGGCCACCTCGGTGTCGTCCGCCGCGTTCAGCCCGGCCGGGTCGCGGATCACGATGATGGCGGGAACCCCCTGCTGGTCCGGGAACTCGGCGAGCAGCAGCGCCCGGGCGCGCGCGGACGCCGTCCCGGGCACCGGGCTGTTGGTTCCCGACTCCCGTTTCACCTCGTCGAGCGTGGGCGTCAGGCGGGGCACGAGCCCGGCGAGCGCCACCCAGACGAGGACGGTCACGAGGGCGGTGCGGCGGGATCGGGCGACCAGGTGGCCGAGGGCGGTCATCATCCGGTGGTCCTTCTTCTCCGGGGGTCAGCGGGGGCCGACACCAGCTTCAGGGCGATGGATTGCGGGCGATCCGGTGCTCGCCGATACGGCGAGGGGACCGCGCGTTCCCGCCCTCGGGCAGGAACGTTCCCGACTCACCGTCGGCATGATACCGACGCGGCGTCGGAATACACGAGCCGAACGGCGTCGCGACATCGCCAGATCCCTCCTCGGGACCGGCGACTTCAGCCCCTGCCCACACCTTGGATCATGAAGAGCCCACAAATGGCGCATTGCCCGCACCGCGATCGGCGCAAGTACGGTGGAACCATGACGGACGTCCAGACCGCACCGGCGGCTCCGTTCCTCGCCACCCTGGCCCCACCGCCACTCGCGCGGCGGCTCCTCGCGGAGGCGCTCGGCACCGGGCTGTTGGTCACGGTCGTGGTCGGGGCGGGGATCTGCGCGCGGCGCCTCTCCCCCGGGGACGGCGGTCTGGAGCTCCTGGAGACCAGCTTCGCGGTGATGCTCGGCCTCACCGTCCTGATCCTGCAGTTCGCTCCCGTCTCGGGAGCCCATTTCAACCCGGTCGTGTCCCTGGCCGACTGGTGGCTCGGCCACCGGCGGGGTCGGGGGTTGCCGGGGCGCGAGGTACTCGCCTACACCGGTGCACAGACCCTGGGTGCTGTCGCCGGCGCCGTGCTCGCGAACGTGATGTACGACCTGACCCCGTTCCAGATCTGCACGTACCACCGGGTCACCGCCGGGATCCTGCTGGGCGAGGTGGTCGCCACCGCCGGACTCATCGCGATCGTCTTCTCCCTCGCCCGCACCGGCCGCGCCTCACTGTCCGCCCCGGTGGTCGGCGCCTACATCGGCGCGGCGTGCTGGTTCACCTCGTCCGCCGCGTTCGCCAACCCCGCCGTCACCGTCGGCAGGATCTTCTCGAACACCTTCACGGGCATCGCTCCGAGCCCCGCAGCCGCGTTCGTCGCCGCACAGCTGGTGGGTGGGGTGTTCGGGGTCGTGGCGGTCCAGGTGCTGCACCCGGGCCCGGGCATGCCCGCGGAGAGCGTTCCGGTCCTCCCCTGATCCGGACACGGATCACCTCCGGTTTCGCCGGACGCAGTGCACAAGCCCCTGGTCCTGGCCTACGGGACGGCGCATACCGGCCAGGCCCTGGTCTCGTGGGCACCCGGCACTACGGGCGGGAATCTCCCAGTCAGGACTAATCTCCCTCACAGGACAGCGCGTGATTCTCCCTCCATGTTCAGGCACCAACACACAAGAGGGAACGTCGGGACACGGCCCACGCTGGTGCATCCCTGGCGCAATGGCGATCTCTCGCCCGCGAGCGTTCCCAGAGAACTTGCCGTGCTCGCCGTCTTCGTCATCACCGCCGCAACGACGGCCAAAACGCTCTGGCAGGACCCGGACAGCAGATGGGGCGACGAACTCCTGGTCATCTTCTGCGGGGGACTCACGCTCGGGCAACTTGGCCACCTGCTGAGACGGACACGGCAACGGCGCGCACAAGGGCGCCGGGTGGCATGAGAGAGGCCCACGCCGGCTGTTTCCCGGCGCAGTCCACCCCAGCCGTTGGGGGTGCATCCTTCCGGTGGACGTGAACGACCCGATCACCGGTGAGGCAGGCTCGTCGCTTCTGCCCTGCTGTCCCTCCCCCGCGTAGTGCCACGCCCGCACCTCGAACCGGTTCGGTCAACTGCTGGGACTGATCTGACAGGACCCGTGAACGGACGCCACGGATGACCATTAACCATCTTTCGGCTGATCGTCCTGACCCCATGGACAATGGTGGACTGAAGGCCGCGACTGTCGGCGATCGCCTCGAGCCGCTCCAGCTGACCGTCGATCGGTTACGGCCACTGTGGCGCCGGACGAGTCCGCCGTGGCTGCGGACGAGTCCGCTGAGCCGGCTGTCCGTCCTGGCGCTTCTCGGTTTCGCTGTCGCCCGGATACTCAACCTGATCGAGTTCGCGGGGATCGCGCGGTTCACCAAGGGCCACACCCTGGGCAGCGTCCTGGTCAGCTGGGACGGGCGGTGGTACCTGAAGATCGCGCACCATGGATACCCGAGCGCTTTGCAGTACGGCCCCGACGGACATGTGCGGCAGAGCGCGCTGGCGTTCTTCCCGCTCTACCCCGCCCTGGTCGGTGGGATCGGGCGAATGACCCAACTCCCGTTCGGCATCATCGCGGTCGGCATCAGCCTGATCTGCGGCAGCTTCGCCGCGATCGGCATCGTCTGGCTGCTGGAACCCAGGCTCGGCGGCGGCACGGCGCTGACGGCCAGCCTGATCTGGTCGAACTGGGTCAGTGCGCCCGTCATGGCGATGGCCTATTCCGAGGCTCTGTTCACTGCCGAGATCGTCGCGATCCTCCTGCTTCTCCTGCGCCGCCGCTACGGATGGGTGGCGGCCCTGCTGCCGCTGGCAGCTCTGACCCGAGGCTCCTTCCCACCCCTGGTGGCGGTGCTCGCCGTCCACGCCGTGATGGTCCTGCACGGCACCGAACGGGGCCGGCGGCTACGGGCCCTGCGGTGGCCGGGCGCGCTCGTCGCCTGGGGTGCCCTGTGGACACCGGTCTGGCCCCTCTACGTGGGCTGGCGGGTCGGACAGGCCGACGCCTACGTGAGCGAACAGCGGGCCTGGAAACACGACTACTCACCGCTCGCCAGTTGGGGCCGGGCGATCGGCCGGTTCGGTGACGGACACTCGATGATGAACGATGTCATCGTGCTCGTCGTCCTGATGGCGGCCGTGCTGGCGGTCACCGGGCTGTTCACGCGACTCGACTGGGAACTCAAAGTGCTGGCGCCCGTCGCACTGCTCTACCTGATGACCGTGCTTGAGCCCACCGCATCGTTCCTGCGCTTCCTGCTGCCGTTCGTCACCGTGCCCGCAGTGCTGGCCACCTGGTTACGCTCGTGGGCCGCCCGCATCGGCGTGATCGTCCTGCTGGCCGTGACTCAGCTCTGGTGGATCCGGGCGTTCCTGGTCACCTCGAGCACCTGGCACCCCTCGCTGTAGCGCCCTTGCTCACCGGGCCCGTTCGCGGAGAACCCCGCCATGATGACGGACATGATGTCGTGTTGGCCTCCCTTGCCTGCGACGACCGGGTGCCCCGACGCGCCTCGCCTGGTTCCTCGGGGCGTCGTTGTCCTGGGCGCGCGGCTTCCCGGCAACCCTCACTCCGCGGAGTTCTGAGGAACCTCACAGAATTGTCTGGTAGTAGTCCGCGGTGACACATCGCAGGAGACAGAGACAAGGAGTGCTCTGGGCGATACTCGCTTTCACGATCTTGTTGGCGAGGAACTTCGTTGCGGCATTGGACGCGGCCAAGGAAGGGCGCCTTCCCCCGTGGTTGCAGCACCTCGAGAGGGTGATCGATCGCGAGTGGGTACTCTCGGGATTGCTCTTCCTGGCGATATTTTGCGCGGGCATGGCGATCCACCTCGCCGGGAGCGGTACCCCCTTGCCGGACCCGACCGTGGAAGCGTTCCCTGGGCCGTACCCGCCCTCGCGAAGTTCTCCACACGTGCGGTCAGCCATTCCCAGCGAGTGACGGCACTCACCGCTCCCTGTCAGGACCGACGCGCCGGGGCGCCGAATGAGGCACCCTGATCGAGGGACGCTAAACAGCTCGAAAACACCTGTGAGATCGCTGAGTGCTCGGTGGACGGATTCTCCACGAGTCAGGTCGGGTAACAACATCATCGCCGAACCGTGACCTTCGGACCCGGGCAATACCGTGCCCCCGGAACCAGAAGGTCCTACTGTTCCCGCGTGTCCCTTACTGGTGGAGGTCTGCTCCTGATTCTGGGATCCCTCACCCTGGTCCTGCCTTTCGTCACGGTGCGCCTGTGGCACCGTGCCGTCGAAGGGCAGCGATCCGGCGGCGCCCACCGCACCCACCGGAACATCCCCGTTCTCCGGGACCTACGCCGGTTCGGTCTCATCGCCCTGTGCCAGGCCAGCGCCGTCCTGCTGTGCGCGGCCATGGTCAACGATCAATTCGACCTGTACGTGTCCTGGTCCGACCTGTTCGGCGGGGGTGACGGGGCCACGGCGCCCGTGCAAGGACCCCGGCCGGGGTCCACAACGGAGGCCGGCCGGCCCCAGGGACCACCCCTGCCACTCGGGCAACGTTTGATCGACGAGGTCCTGACCGGGCCCCAATCGCACGTGAACGCACATGTGTGGCTGCTCCTCCCGCCCGGCTACGACGCGCCCACCCAGGCCTCGTACCGGTATCCCGTCGTCGAGTTCCTCTCCGGATACCCCGGTTCGGCGCTCACCTGGCTGCATGCCCTGAACCTGCAACATCGAATGGACGCCGAGATCGACGCCGGGCGGATCCGCCCGTTCATCGCCGTCCTGCCCACCATGAACGTGGTCGCCCCGCGGGACGCCGAGTGCACCGACATCCCGAACGGCCCCCAGGTGGCGACCTGGCTCGGCGTGGACGTGCCCTTGCTGGTCCGCAGCCAGGTCAGGACCCTGCCGTTCGGGCAGGGCTGGGGCGTGACGGGCTACTCGACCGGCGGCTTCTGCGCCACCAAGCTCCTGCTCATCCATCATCACGTGTTCAAGGCCGCCGCCAGCCTGTCCGGCTACTTCACCGCCACCACGGACGCGACGACCGGCGATCTGTTCGGCGGCAGCCCGTCCCTGCGCCAGGACAACGACCCCCTGTGGCTCGTGGCCCATCGGCGACTGCCCGACGCCGAACTACTGGTGATGTGGAGCAGCCAGGACCCCGAGTGCACCGCCACGACCCCACCCTTCCTGTCCACCGTCGCCCGATACGGATCCCTCACCCTGTCCCAGATCCACCTCCTGCGCGGCGGCCACAACACCCGGGTCTGGTCCTCCGTCGAACCTCAGGTCCTCGCCTGGTTCTCGGCCGCGCTCTCCCCGTAAGCAGGCCCAGCTCGCGGGTACGCGCCTGACGACCGGTGGCATGACTGCCGCCTCCGCCTGCTCCCGTGTCTGTGGTCGCGGTGGCGGCACCGCGAGTCGTACCGGGCACCATCACGTTGCACTGTATGTTCGTCTGACGGGTGTCCGGTGTCTGACGGGTGTCCGGTGTCTGACGGGTGTCCGGCGAGTTCCGGCGACGAGGTGGTGACCAGATGCAGGGACCCGAAGCGCGGGAGCCACTGCTTCGCATCGGTGAGCTGGCCAGGTTGGCCGGGGTCAGCCCTCGGACGGTCGACTTCTACACCAACCTCGGGCTGGTAACCCCGATCAGGCGTAGCGGGGGCAACTTCCGCCTCTACCGTCCGCAGGACGTTCACCGGATCACGGTGATCCGTCGCCTGGAGGCACACGGCATCCGACTCGATGACATCGCACACGCCCTGCGCACCGAAGGGCCAGCCCCGGCCGCATGCGGGCAGCATCCGGATCAGGCCTGCCCGGCGGACCCCGACGCTGTCCCGATGCACCTGAGTGCACTGGAGGAGCAAGTCCAGGTCCTGCGCGAGGTGGCGGGGACCGTGGACACGCCCACCCGAGGGCTGTTGGCCACCCTGACCGCCCGGGCGACTGCCCTGATCACCACCGCCGCGCTGTTGGGCGCCGACCTCGCCGCGGGAGCCGACAGTCTGCTGCCCCCGCTGTGACCTGCACCGTGATCCTCGATCGGAGGTGTGCCGTGGCCGACGGGATGCCCGGGTTCACGGCCCTGGCCCACAGCGGCACCGACTGACGCCGAGCCACCTTCGGCGCCCACCTGAGTCCTGGGCAGCCGATCAGCCCCCTACCCGTGGCACATCGCGCGGCGAGCGAAAGGAGAGTCCCATGTGGGACGCACTGAGGAATGTCGTGAACGAGGTGAAGGACCTGTTGGGGATCGAGGTTCCCGACCTGGGCATCCCGACCGACCTGGCCTCCGGCGCCGGGGACGCCCTTTCCGGTGTCCAGGAAGCCGTGACAGGGGCCGGGGACGCGGTCACCAGCACGGTTGACGGGGCCGCCGGCGCCGGCGAGGCCTTCCCGGGTGAGGTGTCCGGCCAGGTGGGTGCCGTGACCGAGGCGGCCTCCGGCACCACCGGGACCCCGGCCCAGAACCTGACCCAGATCGCATCCGACATCACGGGCAAGTAGGACCTCGCAGCGGCTGTTGCAGGACGCCGCTCCGGCCTCGGCACGATCGGTTTCTGAGGACGGGGTTCCGGCCGGCGCACCCGGTGACCCCGGAGGTCAGCGGGTGGGGGCGAATCCAGGGATGTTGGCGCCGAGCCAGCGCAGGACCTGGGGCAGTTCGCCCTGCCAGAGGCTGACCCGGTGCCCCGCGTGTGTCAGGACGAGGGCGTCGATCGCCATGGGGGCGTGTACCGCGGCGAGCATCCGTGAGGTCGAGGGATAGGACAGCGCGTCCGAGTGGGAGGTCTCCACCCACAGGGCCACCGGCGGCGGGGAGGTCCGCACCAGGGAGATCAGGTCGTAGTACCGGCCCTGGGGGCTGCTGGGCGTGAAGGGCTTGTAGTTCCAGCTGAACTCCGGAGCGAAGTAGCCCCCCATCACCACGGCCGCGGAATACCGGTCCGGATGCAGCATGGTGATCATCGCGGAGCACCAGCCTCCGGCGGAGAACCCGATCGTGGCCCAGGACGCGCGGTCGACGTTCACCCGGAAGGTCCGGATCAGCCAGTCGGGCACGTCCTTGCTGAGCCAGGTCTCCACCTGGGGACGCCCGGTGGGCCCGTTGACGCACTCGGTGTCGATCCCGGCCGGGAACTCCACCTCGGGCGAGACGACGATCGTCTCGCCGATGACCTTCTGAGCGGCGCCGTTGTCGAGCACGGTGCCGATGTTCATCGCGTCGACCCACTGGAAGGGACCGCCCGGGTACCCCGGGAAGGTCTCCAGCACCGGGTAGCGGCGAGTCTGGTTGGTGGTTGCCGAGTAGCCCTTGGGCAAGGTGACGAGCACCGTGCCGCTCAGGCCGCTGGCCGGACCGGTCAGGGTGAATCGCAGCACACGCTGATCCTGGCCGATCAGGGCAGGAACACTCGGAAGGACAGGGGTAGTGACGGATCCCCCGGAGCCACCGGCCACCGGGGCGGCAGCAGCCTGGGCTGCGGTGCCCCCGCCATGGCTGTGGGTCGCGGTCTGGGGAGCGCCGAACGCCCCTGCCAGGTCCGTCCAGTCCGCGTAGAACAGGTACTGGTCGTTCAGGGCGACGACCGCCGCGAGCAACCCGAGCAGGTGAACCCCGAGGATCATCCCCCCACGTGCCAGGACCGGGCCAGGACGGCTACCCGGGACCCGGGGAACGAACACGACCACTGCGACGAACCCGGCCAGGGCGACAATGATCAACAGGCTCAGCAGGAACGGTCCGGTCAAGGACATCAGCTCACCTCACTGAGCGGGTGCTCGGACATGGTCGGATCGCGGGGACGGTTGACCAGAACCGATCGCCTACCTGATCACGGCGGCCATTGTGCCAGCGCCCCGGCAACCGGCTGCGGGGACTTGCCCTTGGTCTCGTACGGCCTCGCGATCAGCTGCGGTGGCCGAGCCCCGACGCACCGAGCCGATCCGCCCGCCCCCGCATTCCCCGACGCGCTCGCAGTTCGCCGGCGGCAGCCGCGAAGATCTTCAAGGGCCGACCGTCAAGGTCGGTGAGCGACGCGGGAACCCGCGGGTCCCGACCGGGCTCTCATCCGGGGAGAGGGGCATCCGCTGCGTGTGCGTGTCCTGGGAGGGTGAGGGTGAACTCGGCTGGTCGATCGGGGTGGAGCTCCAGGGTGCCGGATTCCGCGGTGGCCAGTGCGCGGGCCAACGCCAATCCGATCCCCGTTCCAAGACTGCCGCTGACCCTGCGCGTGAAGATGGGTGCGGCAAGGTGCTCCGGAACGCCAGGGCCCTCGTCGTGGACGGCCAGCCGGGCTTGATCGCCAGCTGCGCGGACGGTGACCGTGACAGTTCCCCGTCCGTGACTGACCGCGTTGTCCAGGAGCGAGGCCAGCACGCTGTGCAGGTGGTCGCGCCGGGCGAGGACCGCCACCGGTCCCGCGAGATCCAGGATCAGGCGGCGATCCTGGCGAGCGAGGACCCGTTGCCACGAGGTGGCACTGTCTGCGACGAGTTCGGCGAGATCAAGGAACTCCGGCTCAAGGGCATTGCCCCGGGCTCGTGCGAGAAGAGCAGTGATCACGCCCTCCAGGCGCTCCACCTGGGCAAGTGCTGCACTCGCCTCGTCCCGCACCGCTGGATCACCGATTGTCGTGATCTCCTCAAGGTGCAGCCCGACGCTCGTCAGGGGCGTGCGCAACTGGTGCGCGGCATCGGAGGCGAACTCACGTTGAAGGGTGACCAGCGCTCCGACCTGGCGGGCACTTCGCTCGAGGACCTCGGAGATGCGGTCGATCTCCGGCACTCCACTGGTCAACACACTGGCCGCGAATTGTCCCCGCCCGAGCGCGTCGGCCCGGCGCACGAGATCGGCGACCGGCCGGGCGAGTCTGCGGGTCTGCCACAGGGCAAGGCCCACCGCGGCGACCGCCGCGAGACCCGCGAGCCCCACCACCACCAGACTCACTCGTCGCGCCCGCTCGGTGACCGGTCGGGACGGCGCCTCCACCGTGATGCGGTTGCCGCCCACGACGACGGTCGCCCGGAAGACCGGTCCGTCCCAGCTCGGACCCGCCGAGATCGTCGCACCGTGCGTCGGGTGAACCACGATCCGCCGATCGGGCAACGCCGTCAGGTAACGCCGCACGTCGATCGGCCGGTCGGCGTCCAGGCGGTCCTCCAGGCCGGCAGCCACGCCTGTCGCCTGCTCGCGGAGCCGGTCCCGGGCGGACGTCCAGACCTGGTCCCGGGCCAGCAAGGCCAGTGGAACCCCGAGGACGACGACACAGGCCAGGGCAATGGCCAGGGTGCTGGTGAGCAGGCGACGCCTCACGCGGAGTCCTCCGCGAAGCGGTATCCCTTGCCCCGGACCGTGACGATCTTGTCGTCGCCGAGCTTGCCGCGCAACCAGGACACGTGTTGGTCGAGGCTGCGCGTGGAACCCGCCCAGGTCGTCTGCCACACGTCGCGGAGCAACTGGGCACGGGTCACCACCTTGCCGGCGTCCAGGACCAGCCGGGCGAGCAGGTCGAACTCCTTGGGCGACAGGGCCAGTTCGTGACCGTGCAGGAACGCTCGCCGCGAGGCCGGGTCCACCCGGACTCCGCTGGCGGTCAGTTCGGGCGGTCGTGCCCGTCGGGCGGCGGCGCGAACCCGCGCGAGCAGTTCGGCGAGCCGGAAGGGCTTGGCGATGTAGTCATCGGCTCCCGCATCGAGGCCGTCAACGGCATGCACCTCCTCGGCCAAGGCCGTCAACAGCAGGATCTGCAGCCCGTGCCGAGCGGCCCGGAGCCTGCGGCAGACCTCCAGGCCGTCCAGGTACGGCAACCCGACGTCGAGGATGACCAACGAGACCGACGGATCCAAGCCGGCCCGCAACCCGCTGCGCCCATCGGCACACACCGCGACGTCGTACCCTTCCCGGCGCAGTCCCCGGCTCAGAGGCGCACTGATCGCCTCGTCGTCCTCGACCAGCAGGACCCGGATCGCGCTCACCCCTCGATGCTCGCAGTCACACGCGGAGATCTGAAACCTGGGCGAGCCCTTGACACCGCGTTGACATGGCCCGGTCGACGCTGGAGGTCATGACAGTACGAACCACCGACGGGTATGACACGCCCACCCTCACCGCGGACCGGCGCGATCGAGCCGAAGCGACGGGACGCCGTCTGCTCAACAAGGTGCCCGAGGTCACCCTCTACTTCTGGATCATCAAGATCCTGTGCACCACGGTCGGCGAGAGCTTCGCCGACTACGTCAACTCCACCCTCGGCTTCGGGCTCACCAACACCACGCTGCTCTTCTCCGCCGCCCTGGTCGTCGCCCTGACCGCGCAGTTCCGCCGTCGCGGTTACGTTCCGGGCATCTACTGGCTCGTGGTCGTGCTGATCAGCGTGGTCGGCACGCTGCTGACCGACAACCTCACCGACGCCCGCAACGTGCCCCTGTGGATCAGCACCGTGGTCTTCGCCGCGCTCCTGGCCGTGGTCTTCGCCGTCTGGTACGCCCGCGAACGCACGCTGTCGATCCACTCGATCGTCACGCCGTCCAGGGAGAGCTTCTACTGGGTCACCGTCCTGGTCACGTTCTCGCTCGGCACCGCAGCCGGTGACTGGACGCTGGACCTGACCGGCTGGGGACCGGGGCCGTCCGTGCTGCTGCCCGCCGGGCTGATCGCCACCGTCTTCGTCGCGTGGCGCCTCGGAGCCGGCCCGGTGCTCACGTTCTGGATCGCCTACATCCTCACCAGACCTCTGGGCGCGAACATCGGCGACTATCTGGGCTCCGATCGATCCGAAGGCGGTCTCGGACTCGGCACGCTGTGGACCAGCGTCCTCTTCCTCGCCGCCATCTTCGCCTGCGTGGTCTACCTGACCGCGACCAGGAAGGACCGCACCGAACTCGCACGCCAGGACGTCGCCCGATAGACAGGCAGTTCGCCCGCATCGGGGAGCAGCGTTCCTCGCGCCGAAGGACGAAGCCACCACACTCCCCGGCGAGGACCTCTTCCGGGACCGCGTCGTGGGGTCACGCCTCCGACGCCGTCTCCCCAGGCGGAACGTGCGGGACCTCTGCCCAGCACCCATTCACACAGGGACACGATGAACGCTCCGACCAGCACCGAACCCGCTTCTGTCCGTGCACCCCTCGCCTCGAAGGTGCCGGAGGTCACGGCACTCTTCTGGATCATCAAAGTACTCACGACCGGGATGGGAGAGGCAGCCTCGGACTTCCTGGTCCAGGGCAGCCTCGTCCTCGCCGGGGCCATCGGCACCTGCGGGCTGGCGGTCGCGTTGGTGCTGCAACTGCACAGCCGCACCTACCGTGCGGAAAGGTACTGGTTCGCGGTGGCGATGGTCGCCGTCTTCGGCACGATGGCCGCCGACGGCTTCCATCGCCTGCTCGGTCTCCCCTATCCCGTGACCACCACGGCCTATGCGATGGCGCTCGCGGTCATCTTCATGGTGTGGTGGCGCACCGAACGGACGCTCTCGATCCACAGCATCGTCACCCGCAGTCGAGAGATCTTCTACTGGCTGACGGTCCTCGCGACCTTCGCCCTCGGGACGGCGGCCGGTGACCTGACCGCGTTCTCCCTGCACCTGGGTTACCTGGCCTCGATCCTGTTCTTCGCCGCGGCGATCGCCGTTCCCGCCATCGCCCGGGCGGGACGGTGGATGAACGGCATCACTGCCTTCTGGATCGCCTACGTGTTGACCCGCCCCCTCGGGGCCTCCATCGCGGACTGGCTCGGCAAACCCCGCGCCCGCAGCGGCCTGGGCGTGGGCGACGGAACCGTCACCGTCCTCGCCACCGGGGTCATCGTCGGGCTGTTGGGTTATCTCGCCCGCCGTTCCACGAGTGCTTCCGTGCCCGGGTTCGACCACACCGAGCCGCAGGCTCAACGCGGGGGGATCCCCGGCGGGAACCAGGCTCGAGCCGGCGATGGTCAGCACCCGGAAAGTGCTCTGCGGTCATGAGGGGGCACGTACTGGTCCGGGGAAGGTCCTGGCCGCCGCCGGCGTGGTGAGATCACCGGCCTCACCAGCCAAAACGTCATGAGCCGGGACCTGGTCCCGGCTCATGACGTCGTACCTGCCGTAGCCCCGACGGGATTCGAACCCGCGCTACCGCCTTGAGAGGGCGGCGTGCTAGGCCACTACACAACGGGGCCGTGCATCCGCGGCGCCACCTCGCGGTGGACCACGTCCTGCCCGCGACCGACCTTCCGATCTCGGACAACGCTGGGGTACCAGGACTCGAACCTAGACTGACGGAACCAGAATCCGGCGTGCTGCCAATTACACCATACCCCAAGGGGGTACCGACTCCCCGTTTTCCGGAGGACCGGCCCGACGAGAGACTCTACCGGTCGGGCGCGCCGGGCCCAAATCCGTTACCGTCGCCGGCGAGCACCCCCACCGTGTTCCCCCAGGTCGGCCCAGGACCGGTACCGGGAACGGTCTCCGGAGCGGCCACCGGCCTCGTGCGGAGCAGTTCCGTCAGCCCGTCCAGGCTCCGCAGCACCGGCAGGTCCTCGGGGCGCAGCCCGGAACCGTGCCGATCCAGCCAGATCCCCATGAGCCCGGCGGCGGCAGCGGCACGGGCGTCCACGTCCACCTCGTCCCCCACGTAGGCGCAGCGCCGTGCCGGCACCCCCAGCCGGGAGCAGGCGAGGTGGAAGACCCGTGGATCGGGCTTGCCGAAGCCGAGGTCGTCCAGACAGACCGTCAGAGGCACCCGCTCGGTCAGGCCGAGCCTCGCCAGCTTGGCCGCCGAGAAGCCCCGGGCCGCGTTCGTCAACACTCCCCAGGGCAGTCCGATCCGGTCCAGGTCGTCCAGCGCGGGAAGGGCGTCCCGGTTGACACGCAGGGACGCCGCGAAGGTCCGGTCGAACTCCACCAGCCAACTGTCGATCTCGGCGTCGTCCAGCGCAGGACCGCCGAACTGCGTGTGGAGGTCGCGCACGCGAAGTCGCCGTTGGGTGGCGAAGTCGTGTTCCCCGCGCGTATAGGCCCTGAAGTGCCCGCACGGATCAAGGCACCAGCGCAGCACGACCGCCTCGTGGCTCTCCTGGCCCAATCGAGGCAGCCAACGACGCACCTGCCCCAGCACCGCGGCCCGGAAGGCACCGCGCGTGTCGATCAGGGTGTCGTCCAGGTCCAACAGCACGGCCTCCACGGGGCAGTCCGCCGCCGGCGGGAGGAGCTCCGAGGACGCCGTCCCCAGATGTCCCGATCCGGCCAGGGACGGCCCCGACGACCCCGCCGCGAACGCCTCGGCCTCGCCCGGCCGGGACGTCGTGCCGCTCACTCCCATGCGCGGAACGTTCCGCTGCCGGGTTCGACCTCCGGCGTTCCAGACCCTGGAACGCCCGCCGCCGGCGCGGGGGGCCCCGACGCGGCGGGCCCTGGCTCTCTGGGCCCCGATGCGGCGGGCCCTGGCTCTCTGGGCCAGGACGCGGCCCCAGGGAGCGGCCCCGGCATCGCCGCGGAGGCGGACGGGACGGCCGAGCCCGGCACGGTGGCGGGAGCGAACGACGGGACCTGGGACGCTGCCGGCGGCAGGTACGTCTGAGCCGGAGCCCACGTCTGAGCCGGCGACCACGAGGCGACGCCGGAGGCCGGTGCCACCGGGACCGGAGCCGCCGCGACCACGGCCGGAGCGGCCGGTGGCACGAACTCGGCGGTGAGGGCACGTCGTCGGGCCAGGAAGTGCACGACGAGGCACACCACCACCAGCATCGCCACGTCGACGGCGAGACCGACGAGGTCGCCGCCGTCGGACATCGTGCTGTCGAGCTGGTCGGTCAGGGCGGCGACCACGAAGATGACGATGTTGTTCACCGCGTGGACGGCGATCCCGGTCTCCAGACCACCGGTGCGCCAGACGAGCCAGCACGCCGCCATGCCGAAGAGGAATCGGTCGCTGAACAACCAGATGTCCTGCTGCCCGTGGGCGAGCGTGAACAACGTGGACGAGACCACCGCGGCCACCGGCGACGAGACACGGCGCCAGGGCAGCAGGGACCCGACGAGTTGGTTGAGCCACCCCCGGAAGATGAACTCCTCCCCCGCCGCCTGCAACGGCGTCGTGAGCAGCACCGCGAGGATCAGCTTCCCCGCGTCCGAAGCCGGGCTCCACCGCATGTCGGAATCCCACAGCCCTGGCAGGAGCAACATGGGGACGAGCACGCCGACCGCCACCACGGTGCTCAGTCCGAGCCAGCCCCAGCGCATGCCCGGTCGCAGGGAGAAGGTCCACCGAGGCCGCCAGCCGAAGCCGATCCACACCGCGGTGATCGCGAGCGGGATCCCCACGGCGAGCTCCAGGTTGGACACGACCATGCCGATCGGGGTCATCACCCAGACGGAATCGGCCCCGTGAGGCTCGAGCTGCCAGAACAGGCTTCCCGGTCGGGCGTGGTCGGCGAGGAGCATGATGACGACGCCGATCGGGATGACGATGCCGAGGAAGACACCGAGTGCGACCGCGATGCTGAGCAGGGGGCGCCACCAGCGGTAGTTCGGGGCCCTCAACAGCTGCGCGTAGCGACGGGGATTCCAGGCGTCCCGGGGCATCCGCCGAGGGACCA
>CAZOWW010000074.1:0-29601 GCA_964583765.1 uncultured Kineosporiaceae bacterium | reverse complement strand
AGTCGGCGGAGTTCCTGGACCTCGTGGGCCTGGGGGACATGGCTTCGGTGATGGAGGACAAGCTCTCCGGGGGACAGCGCCAGCGGCTCTCCATCGCGTGCGCCCTGGTCCACCGGCCTGATCTGGTCTTTCTCGACGAACCGACCGCGGCCCTGGACCCGGCGGCCCGGCGGAACCTCTGGGAGGTGCTCCGGGCGATCCAGGCCCAGGGCGTGAGCGTCTGCTACACGACGCACTACCTGGACGAGGCGGAGGCGCTCTGCGACCGCGTCGCGATCATGGACACCGGCCGGATCCTCGCCCTCGACACCCCGGCCGCGCTCGTGCGCGGACTCGACGCCCCCACCCGCGTGGCCCTGCCGTCCCGCGTGATCGATCAGGACGCCGCCCGGGATCTCCCGGGCGCGGACGAGGTCCAGGGGGACGACGAGGAGGTCGTGATCAGCTCGCGCCGCCCCGCGCTGCTGCTGGGGGCCCTGGCCGAGCGGGACCAGCTCGACGGCGTGAGCGTGCGCACGGCGACGTTGGAGGACGTGTTCCTGCACAAGACGGGGAAGGAGTTCCGCGCATGAGCCCCACCACGGTCCTGGACCGGCCCCTGCCGGCGGCCCGGAAGCGGGTCTCCTCCTTCGTGCAGCTGCACACCCTCACGAAGGCGATGCTGCGCGGCTTCTTCCGCGACCGCGCCGCGATGTTCTTCACCTTCTTCTTCCCGCTCATGTTCATCATCGTCTTCGGCCTGATCTTCCGTGGCGGCACTCCGAGCATCACCATCGGCGTGGTCGGGGACGGTCCCGTTATCAAGGCGCTGCCCGCCACAGGGCTCAAGCTGCACCCCTTCGCGGACGCCGACAAGGCGCTGCGCAAGGTGAGCAAGGGGGACCTGCCCGCGGTGCTGATCGAGCGGGGGACGACGCTCACCCTGCGCTTCGCGGCCTCCGACCCCACGCGCTCGGCGACCGTCAACGCGCAGGTCCGCTCGGTCGTGGACGGCGCCAACGTGCGGGCCTCGGGGCGCCCACCCGTCTATTCCCTCGAGAGCACCCCCGTCGAGGACTCCAGCCTCCGCACGATCCAGTACATCACCCCGGGCATCCTGAGCTGGGGCGTCGCCACCTCGGCGGCCTTCGGGGCGGCGATGACCCTGGTGGCCTGGCGGCGCAAGCAGATCCTGCGCCGGATCCGCCTCTCGCCGGCCCCGGTCTGGACCGTGGTCGGCGCCCGCGTCGGGGTGAGCATGACCATCGCCCTGGTGCAGGGAGCGGTGTTCATCGGCGTGGCCATGACGCCACCGTTCGGGCTCAAACTCACCGGTGACTGGTGGTTGGCGGTCCCGCTGCTGCTCGTGGGCACCCTGTCGTTCCTGTCGATCGGGTTGCTCGTCGGGGCCGTCGCCAAGACGGAGGAGGCGGCCAGCGCCATCGCCAACTTCCTGGTGCTGCCGATGGCGTTCCTGTCCGGGACGTTCTTCGACATCTCCTCCGCGCCGAGCTGGCTGCAGGGGGTGTCGAAGGTGCTGCCGTTGCGCTGGCTCAACGACGCCATGCTCGACGTGCTGGCGCGCGGGCAGGGCCCGTCGGCGATCTGGGCGCCGGTGCTCGTGCTGCTGGCCTTCGCCGCGGTCGTGGGTCTGATCGCCACGCGGGTGTTCCGCTGGGACGACGCCTGAGGGATCAAACCCGGCGCGGACGTGATCGATCGTGACAGAGCAGGCCTCGGTGCGGACCTGACCGATCCGTCCCCGGGCGGAGGGCGTCTCAGGTCCGCGGGTCGGACCGCGGGTCGTCCGGTGAGGCAGGTCCTTCCGGGGGGTCGAGCAGCCTGCGGATGTCCCAGGGATCCCCCTGGTTCCACAGTTCGCGCAGCGTCTCGAGGTCGCCGAGATCGTCCAGGTCGCCGAGATCCCACAGTTCGGGGGACGGCCCCACCCGAGACTCCCTGCTCGGCATCGGCCAGGGCGCCGGGACGGGCCCCACCCCGGCGGGAGGCGGCGCACCCGCAGGACCGGTGGGGCGGCTTCCGGCCGGGCCGCGCATCCCCGCGGGGCCACTCGTGCTCGGCGGCCCGTACGCGCCCCGGCCGCCCGGGTGGTCCGTCCGCTGGGACGGGTACAGATGCGGGCCGGACGGCGGGACCGGGATCGGCTCGGGGGAGTTCTGCGCCGCCGCGAGTCGCCGCTCGCGGAAGTCCTCCAGGTCCGCCTCCGCGCCGATCAGCAGGGTCTCGGCGTCCGGGCACCGTGCGTCGAGGGAACTCACCCCCACATCGGCGGTGAGCGGAGGCGCGGCATTGCCGATCCGCCGGGCGAGCGCGTGGGCCGCCTCGACCGCGTCGTCCGCCGCCGTCCTCGGCATGATCACGGCGAACTCCGTGCCCGCGAGCCGGTAGGCCAGCTCCGGTCCGTGCCGGAGCCGCACCGCGGTGGCCGCCCGCAACAGTCCCGCCTCGGCCCGGCGCCTGCCTCCCCGGGAGCGCAGCGCGTCGAGACCGCCCAGCTCGAGCAGGGCGAGGGCGAGGGGTTTTCGGTCCCGCAGAGCGGTCTCGGCCTCCCGGTGGAGGTCCTCCTGGAAGGCCCGGCGGCTGCGTAGACCGGTCAGGTCATCCACGGTCGCCTCCTGGAGCGCCTCCCGATGTCGACGCGCGAGGCGGAGGCCGCCGAGGAGCAGGGCCAGACCGGTGGTGAGGGCGGCGCCACCCGCGAGCAGCAGGAAGAGGGCCAGGCGCAGATCCGCGATGCGTCCCGCGGTGGTGCGACTGTCCAGGATCTCGGTGAGGGCCAGATGCCTTCCCGGAACCCGGATCGGTGCGCTCAGGCAGATCTGATCGGGCCCGGCGGCCCCGGCCCGGGCCGCGTCCGCACGGATGGTCTCCTCGGCGGTGCCACGCGCGGTCGTGGTGAGCTGGGCGGCCAGCCCGGGATCCAGCTCGCGCCCCGCGCTGCCCAGCACGTGCCCGTCCGCGTCGCTGACCGCGATGACCAGGATGTCGGGGCGCGCGGACAGGGCGGTGAGCGCGGCCGTGGGTGGGGCGACGTCGTCGCCGGTGGGTGCCGGGGCGAGCCGAGTGGCAGGGGTGAGTCCGGCGACCGGGGTGAGTCGGGCGAGGGCATCCGCGTCCGCACGGACCTCGTCGAGCCGGTCGCGGACGAGATCCCGGGCCAGCAGATGGTCGCTGACCACGCACTCCGCCGCCGCGGTCACCCCGGCGGCGAGCAGCACGGCCAACGCGAGCCGGCTCACCCACGGAAACGAACCGGTACGGCGTGCGGGCACCGACCTCATGAGCTGCGCCCTCCGTGGCAACCCTGGAACCCCCGTCCCTGGGGGTCTGCCGAAACCGTCGTCGCCGCGGGGCCGGATGTGAGTCGAGTCGGTGCGGGTTCACCCTCGTGGAGCCGAGCCCGGGGCCCGGTCTACGAGTTCGACTGCTTGGCGAGCAGGCCGCGCCGGGCCCGCAGGGCGCGGCTGACCACGGTGAAGAAGACGTCGATGACCATGCCGAGGGCCAGAATGACGATCATGGTGGAGAGGATCCGGGTGGCGTTCGAGAACTCCAGGCCGAACTGCAGGAACTGCCCCAGGGAAGGTCGGGCCTCGATGACCACGAGCAACTCGCCGGCCATGAGGCTGCGCCAGGCGAAGGCCCAGCCCTGCCCGAGCCCGGCCACGTAGGCGGGCAGGGCGGCCGGGATGATCACGTGCCGGTACAGGCGCAGGCCCCGGGCGCCGAGCACGGTGCCGAGACGCGTGTAGGCGGGGGGCACGTGATCGATGCCCGCGAGGATGCCGTTCGCGATCGAGGGCACGGCGCCGAGCAGGATCACGAACAGGATCGCGGTCTCGGAGATCTGGAACAGCAGCATGGACAGCGGGAACCAGGCGATGGAGGGCATCGTCTGCAGGCCGCTGATGAGGGAACCGACACCCAGGCGGAGCACCCGGCTGCGTGCGACGAGCACCCCCAGGGCCGTGCCGACGATCACTGCCACGGCGAAGCCCTCCACACCGCGGCGCAGGGTCCAGGCGATGCCCTGCCAGAAGGTGCCGTCGTGGCCCTGGTGCCACAGGTCCGCGAACACCGCGCCGGGGCCCGGCAACAGGTAGGTGGGTTTCCAGCCCGACCAGACGACGATCTGCCAGATCGTCAGCACGAGACCGAGGGCCACCAGCTTCGGCCAGGTCACCGCCCACAGGGCCCGTGCCCGCCGGGGCCGCTCGCCGGGAAGAGGCCGGATCTCGCGCAGACGGCCCGGTTCGTCGATTGCTCCCGCGTTGTCGAGCCTCGTGGTGTCGAGGCCTGTGGTGTCGAGTCGGGTCGTGTCGAGCCCTGTCGTGGAGTCGAGTCCCGTCGTGTCGAGCCCTGTCGTGGAGTCGACGAGGGCGGAGGTGGGGGGGCGTTCAGGCGACATGGCGGCGGACCTCCTCGCGCAGGTCATGGGTGAGGACGGCCGCCTCGCGGGCGACCTCGGCGGAGTCCATGCGCCGGGGGCGGGGCAGATCGATGTCGTAGATCGACTTGACCCGGCCGGGGGAGGAGCTCAGCAGCACCACGCGGTCCCCGAGCCGCACCGCCTCGCGCACGTTGTGGGTCACGAAGAGCACTGTCAGGTGCAGGTCCTGCCAGATGCGTTCGATCTCGTCGTGCATGCGGTCGCGGGTCATCGCGTCGAGGGCGCCCAGCGGCTCGTCCATGAGCACGACGTTCGCGTCCTGGGCCAGCACCCGGGCCAGAGCCACCCGCTGGCGCATCCCGCCGGAGAGCTCGTGCGGGCGCTTGGTGCCCTTGTCCCCGAGCCGCACCAGCTCCAGCAGCTCCTGCACCCGGTCGGCGCGCTCGCGGGACGGCACGCCGCCCAGCTTGAGCGGCAGGGCGACGTTCTGGGTCACGGTCAGCCAGGGCAGCAGGGTGGCGTCCTGGAACATGAACGCCACCCTGCCCCCGGTGACCTCGACGACACCGCCGTCCGGCCGGTCCAGCCCGGCCACCAGGGACAGCAGGGTGCTCTTGCCGCAGCCCGAGGCGCCGACCAGGGCGACGAGCTCCCCGCGGGCCACCGTCAGGTCGACATGGGACAGGGCGGTCACTGCGGACCGGCCACGGCCGAAGCGCTTGCTGACGTCCTGGATCCGGACGGCGATGTCGTCGGTCATGGCTGGGTCACCTCCGGTTGGCCGGCGGCCGCGAGGGCCTGGTTCAGCGGTGCCAGGTCGTACAGGGCGTGGACGCCGCCCGCCGCGGTGAACTGGGCCAGGTCGAGCAGCCCCACGTCCGAGGCGTGCTGGGCCGAGGCGAGCAGCGTCGCCGGCAGCGGGTCGGCGGTGAACTCGAGGTTCTTCCAGGCGGCCGCCGTGGCCTCGGCCTTGACCTCCTGACCGGTCAGCGAGGCCAGCTCGGCGTTGAAGGATGCCTGGGCGCCGGCCGGGTCCTGGTGGATCTTGGCCAGGGCGGCGACGTGCCCCTCAAGGATCTTCTCCACGACGTCCGCGTGCTTGGTGAGGAAGTCGGTGCGCACGATGATGTTCGTGGTCACGAACCGGCCCTGCGGCCACAGGGTGCGCTCGTCCACGAGCACGTGGCCGCCGCTCTTGCGCACGAGGGTGGTCGCGTAGGGCTCGGGCACCCAGGCGCCGTCGATGGCGCCCTGCGCGAAGGCCTGGGTGGTGACCGAGTTCTTCTCCGGCACGATATGCACGTCGCCGCCGCCGCGCGGGTCGGTCGCCAGGCCCTGTTGCTTCAGCCAGTAGCGCAGGGCGACGTCCTGGGTGTTGCCCAGCGACGGGGTGGCGATCTTCTTGCCCTTCAGGTCCGCGGCCGTGGTGATGGTCGGCTTGACCACGAGCGCCGCCCCGCCCGAGGCGGCGCCGGCGATGACCCGGACGGCCTGCCCGTGCGACTGGGAGAACCCGTTGATGGTCGGGTTGGGCCCGATGTAGCTGATGTCGATCGCGCCGGTGAGCACGGCCTGGATCGCGTCGGTGCCCGCGTTGAAGGTGGCCGTGGTGAGCTTCACGCCGTCGCCGAGGGCCTTGGTGAAGAGGCCGTCATGGATGGCGATCAACGCCGGGGCGTGCGTAATGTTGGGGAAGAAGCCCAGTTTGACCGAATTGGTGGACAACTTGCTCCCGGTGGCGAGGCCGGCCGGGGTGCCCGCCGAGGGCTTGGCGGACGTTGCGCTGCTGTGCCCGCAGGCGGCAGTGACGAGTGCCGCCGTGGTGAGGATCGCGGCCAGCGCGGCGCGCCGTGGGCGCCGGAGCGGTCGGGGGCTCATGGGGGTCCCTTCTTCTTGTCGAGTAACTCGACTAAGAAACTAAGTCAGCTCCTCGCCGTCGGCAACTTGTCACCCTGTGTGAGTGATTCGCCGCGGGCTCCGTCCCCGGCCTGCCATGATCATGAGCGGGCCGCCTATCCTGGGCGATCAGCGCAGGGCCCGACCGTCCCGGCGGCCCGTCCCCGAATCGGCAGGGAGTACCCCGTGCCCCGTCAATCGCTGCCGCGCATGATCGCGGCCGCAATAGCCGCCGGCGGCACGATCACCGTCCTGGTCGGCCTCGTCCTGATGACCCTGTTCACCCCCTCGTCGGCGCTCACCGCCCGGCTCGACCCCCCCGAGGACACGCAGGTCGTCGAGGGCGTGCCCGGGACCGGGGAACTGCTCGGCGACCAGGTCACGGTGAAGGTGACCGGTGCGCAGGGGAGCATCGCCTTCGTCGGCGTCGGTCGGGCGGAGGACGTCGCGGCCTACCTGGCGCAGGTGCGCCGCCTCCAGGTGGTCGGCACCGGCGCCGGTGGCACCCTGACGACGGTGCCGAAGGGCAGCGCGCCGGCGACCGGGCTGTCCGATCCCCGGGAGTCGGACATCTGGGAGGTGCGGGGTACGGGCACGACATCGGCGTCGGTCACCTGGCACAAGCGACCCGGCCAGTGGCGCCTGGTAGCGCTGGCCCGGGGCAGCGGGGGCGCCCCGGCGAGCCTGCACAACGTGCGTCTGAACTGGCGGGAGAAGATGTCCCGCTCGACCGCGGCCGAGGTGATCGCCGTGGGAGTACTCGTCCTCGTCTGCGGCTGCCTGGCCATCGGCCTCACCTGGCCGCGGCAGGAGCGCCCGAGAGGGGTGGACTGGCTGTGATCACAGCACGGAGGGCCGTCGTGGCCGTCCTGGGCGTCGCCGTCCTGGCGGGCACCCTCACCGGGTGCGGCACAGTGCCCGTGCGCAGCGCCGTGACACCCGTGGACGTGGCGCATCCCGTGGTCGAACTGGACCAGGCCGCCGGTGTGCTGCGGGCGGTGGACGAGGCCATGCCGCAACTGATCGCCCGGGACGTCGCCTCGGGTGGGGAGAGCACCCAGGGCTCGCAGGAGCCGCCCTTCCTCGACGAACGGATCACCGGCCCCTACCGGGAGATCCTCGAGGCGCGGATCGTGGCGGCCACGGCCGAGCACAAGCCGGTGCCCGCGGCCACGGGACTGGCCGGTCCTCGCGTGATCCTGCCGCACGCCGGCCCCTGGCCGCGCTTCTTCCTCATCGCGGGTACGCCGCGCCCGCTCGGCGCCAGCACCTCGACCACCGCGAACGGCGACGGCGCCCTGCCCGCCGCCAATGCCGTGCTCGGGGCCATCGCACCGAAGGCGGCGGCCGCGACCTCGAAGGCGAAGGCGACGGCGTCCTCGAAGACTTCCGCCTCCGCGGGCACCGGCGCCTCCGGGCCGGCTTCCTCCGCGACGGCGACCGGGGGGGTGGGGACGGGCGCGCGCACGAGCAGCGGTCCCGTGCCGGTGGTCCGGGTGATGCTCGCGCCCGACCTGCACCACCTCTACGGGCTCTGGGCCGAACTGGCGCTCCTGCCGGGCGTCTCCCTGCCCCCCATGGATCCCAGTGTCGGAGGCGTGCCGACCGTCGCCGCCAATGCGAGCGGCCTCGTGGAGAGCCCCCAGGACGCCCTTGCCGGATACGCCGGGCTCCTCGACGCCGGGGCCGGTCCCAAGTCGCAGGAGTACGCGCCCGACCCCCTGCGGGCGAAGGTGCTCAAGGAGAGCATCTCCACCCGGCTCAGCGTGGCCCCGGTCGCCTCCGACGTGACCAACACCTTCGCCGCGGTGCCGAAGGAGGTGTGGGCCCTGCGCACCAAGGACGGGGGCGCGCTGGTCATCGGCGCGATCCGGGAAACCCTTGTGATCACCCTGCGGTCCGGGCAGTCCCTGAAGGTCGCCGGTGGGGACCTGGCCGCGCTCTCCGGGCGCGACCGGTTCACGCACCAGCTCATCCGGACGTCGCTGCAGGTGGTGGCCCTGCAGGTGCCGCCAGCAGGACGAGGGCTGATCACTGCGCTCGCCGTGCAGCGCGGGGACGTCGCGGTCGCCGGCGGGTGAGAACTCGATCGCGGGGCGCCGGGGAACGGCAGATGACCCCCTCGATGCAGCAGACGATCGGAACCGTCCGTAGTGTGGGCATCGCACGTGGGTTGCGGGCCCGCGCCGTCTGAAGGGATCTGGCATGAGCACACCGCCGCGCACCGGTCGTCCCGCGATCGATCTGCGGGGTGCCGTCGACCTGAGCGCTCTCGCAGCGCGACGTCCTGCCGCCGCGGGTGCCATGGCCGGTGGCGCACCGGCAGCCCGGTCGGCCCAGGGGGGTTCGGCGCAGAACGGTCAGGGCACGCGCCCGGCCGGTGCCGGGGGTCCGGCCCGGGAGACGGCGCCGACCGCCAGGGGTACCGGCGGGGCCGCGGCGTTCACCCTCGAGGTGACCGACCAGACCTTCATGACGGAGGTCATGGACCGGTCGCAGTCCGTCCCCGTGGTGATCGACTTCTGGGCGGAGTGGTGCGACCCGTGCCGTCAGCTGTCCCCGGTGATGGAGTCCCTGGCCGCTGAGTTCGGCGGTCGGTTCCTCCTCGCGCAGATCGACATCGATGCCAATCCCCAGGTGGCGGCCGCCTTCCGGGTGCAGAGCCTCCCCGCCGTGTTCGCGGTGCTGCGGGGGCAGCCGCTCCCGCTCTTCCAAGGAGCCCAGCCGGAGGCCCAGGTGCGGGCCGTGCTCACCGAGCTGCTGCGGGTGGCCACCGCCAACGGCGTGACCGGTCGCGTGGACGGTGCGCCGGTGGACGAGGACGGCGCCGGGCCGGTGGAGGAGCCGCTGCCGCCGCTGCACCAGGCCGCCTACGACGCGATCGAGCGGGACGACCTCGACGGTGCGGTCGCGGCCTACGAACAGGCACTGCGGGAGAGTCCGGCCGACATCATGGCCAAGGTCGGCCTGGCGCAGGTGCAGCTCATGCGGCGCACCCGGGACGTCGATCCGATCGGTGCCCGGGCGGCGGCCGCGGCGAAGCCCGATGACATCGACGCGCAGCTGCTCGTGGCCGATCTCGACCTGCTCGGCGGTCACGTCGCGGACGCCTTCCACCGTCTGGTCGAGCTCGTGCGCCGGACCGCGGGGGAGGACCGCAACCAGGCGCGGACCCGGCTCGTCGAGCTCTTCGAGGTGATCGGTCCGGACGATCCCCGCGTGGTCAAGGCCCGCGGGGCTCTCGCGAGCGCCCTCTTCTGAGGACCCTTGGCGTCTGCGGGGTCGAGGGATGAGAACCCCGGCAGCGACACCGGTTCCGGGCCGGCTCGCGACATTCCGGTGACACTTCGCCGTTGACCGTTCACGGTCGTTCTCCCCTGCCGTCCTGCCTCGTTCGACCCGTCCGGGCCGCGGACGCGGACGGCGGAGGGGGAGAACCGTCCGTTCAGCCAATGTGACTAGATGTGCATTTGTCAATACCATGTGTAACTAGTCAGTGGACCTCGATCTGAGGCGCACCGATGTCCGCGGTCCCACCGCAGTACGGACGTCGGGGCAGGGGCGCACCCCCTGGGCGCCGACAGATGAGGGCGTTCCCGCGCGCGCACCGCGGCGGGTCGTGCCCGAGGCGCACGGGCTGCGGCTGCGTTCGGAGCGGTGACGAGGCTCTCCGGGCGCCGATCCGGCACTCCAGCCCGACGACGACGCCGGGCGGTCCCGTCATGACCATTCCTGGGAGGGAGTCCGCATGGCCACGTCCGCTGTGGCCTCCTCGCTGATCGCGGAAGCCGAGAGCCTTCGGGACGACGCCCGTCCATGGCGGATCTGGGAGCCCCTGGGCCGGGGCACCGCCGCGCACCTGCTCGTCGTCGCCGACTGCCTGGTGCTGCTCGGCTATCTCGCGGTGGGTCGCCCCATCTGGCGTGCGCTGCTGCTCACCTGGACCCTGACCCTGCTCGGCTTCAGCGCCGAGAAGCTGTACCAGCCGCGCCTGCACCTGTCGCTCCTCGACGATCTGCCGGCCGTGCTGCGCCGTCTGGCCTTCGCCGGTGGGTTGGTCGGTAGCGGGCTGGCCCTGCTGAGTACGCCGGCGCACGTGCAGAAGTACCTGACCATCGTCGGGGTCGGTGCGGTGGTGCACGTGGTCCTGCGGGGCTGCGTGCTCACCGCCGTGCGCTGGGCCCGGCGTACCGGGCGCTCGACCCACCGCACGCTCGTGCTGGGGGGCGGGGAACTCTCCCGCAAGCTGGTCGAGGTGCTGGACGCGCACCCCTCCTACGGGCTCCGGGTGCTCGGCTACCTCGACGACGGACCGTGGCGGGCCCCCGGGCAGGGCAATTGGGTCCACATCGGTGGGCTGGCGAACCTGTCCGCCGTGGCGCAGGCCTTCGATGTGCAGGTGCTGTTGGTGGGCTTCCCCGAAGGGTCGGACGAGGGGCTGGTCTCGACGTTGCGGGAAGTGGACTTCGCCGACCGGCCCGTACTGCTGGTGCCGCGGTTGTTCGAGATCGGCCACTGGCGGGCGGCCACGGACCACATCGGTGCCTTCCCCGTCGTGCGCATGCGCCTGGCTTCGCTGCGCGGGCCGAGCTGGGTGGTGAAGCGCCTGTTCGACGTCCTGCTCGCGTGCGTGGCCCTGCTCCTGCTGTCGCCAGTGCTCGCGCTGGTCGCCATGGCGGTGCGGCTCGAGGGCGGTCCCGGGGTGATCTTCCGCCAGGAGCGCATCGGCCGCGACGGTCGTCCGTTCGAACTGCTGAAGTTCCGGTCGCTGCGTCCGGCGACGAGCACGGAGGCCGCCGTCACCTGGAACGTGGCGCAGGACCCCCGGATGGGCCGCGTCGGGAGATTCCTGCGGCGCACCTCCATCGACGAGCTCCCGCAGCTGGTGAACATCCTGCGGGGGGACATGACGTTCGTCGGGCCGCGCCCCGAGCGCCCGTTCTTCGTCGAGCAGTTCAGCAGCGACTTCCCGCACTACGCGGATCGGCATCGGGTGACGGTCGGCCTCACCGGACTGGCGCAGGTCAGCGGCCTGCGAGGGGACACATCCATCGACGACCGCGCGCGTTTCGACAACTACTACATCGAGCACTGGAGCCTCTGGTTGGACATCAAGGTGGTCCTTCGCACGCTCGGCCAGGTGTTCGGCGCGAAGGGGGCATGACCGTGGAGGAAACGGAGGCGTCTGTGGACGTCGTTTTCCCGGCACTGGCCGGTTCCGATGGTATGGGGGAGGAACTCCGGTGAAGGGACGTTCCAGGATCGAGGTGCTGTGGGCGGCCAAATGGGTGGTCGCGCTCTCGAGCGTGCTGGTGGGATCGGGAGTGATGATTGCGATCTCCTTGTTGCCGGAGAGCTTCCAGGCGACCTCCAACGTCCTGGTGACCGTGCCGCAGAACTCCGACGCCCCGCGGGAGAGCGTGCTCGCATCGAATGACCTCACCGGTCAGTACGCCCAACTCGCGACGAGTTCGCCGATCATCTCCCGTGCCGTCCAGCAGACCGGGTTCCCACTCGGTGCGGACAAGGTGTCGGTGACTGCGATGAACAACTTCAACATCCTCCAGTTCTCGGTGACGTCCACGCAAACGCGAAGGGCGGTGCTCGAGTCGCGCGCTCTCGCCCAGGCTTTTGTCGGTTACGTCCAGGCACAGCATGCGGCACAGACCAAGAGGCTCAACGAGAACGCGGCCAGACAGCTCGCGCCCATGGACAAGCAGATCCAACAGTTGAGCAACCTGATCGAGGACTTCAACGGGCGGATGGAAGCGCATCCCGAGCGGGCGGCCCAGGTGGCGGCCATGGCGAACGCCCGCGCAGATCTTGTGGCATCGCGCCAGACGCAGCAGGTGGCCCTGACGAAGAGCCTGGCCACCGCGCAGGCGGCCGTGAACGCGTTGGGTCTTGCGGGGAGCGCCCATTCGACGAAGCCCGATCCATTCATGTACGGGTTGGTCGGAGCCCTGGCCGCAGCGTTCGTGGTGGGTGAACTGGCCTTCCAGGTGGAAGGACTCCGGGCGAAAGGCAAGGGGGGCGCCCGGACAGGAGGCGAGATGTCGGTGGAACTCCCCGACGTGAGCCAGGACCTGGACTGGGTGCCCATGGGCGTCGGAGGGACGACGCACCTGTGAACAGGGGGGTCCCGAGCGCGACGCTGATGCGGCACAGAACAAACCGACGCGTCAAGATCACGGCGCAGGAGGGCAAGGTTCTGGGTACGGCGATACTCGGCGCCTGCGCGGTGATTGCCTCCACCGGTGTGGTGGCGCAGGAGGCGTTCGCTCGGCCCGGTCCGGCGAAGTACGCGGTGACCGTGCTCGTGCCCCTGTTCCTGGTGCTGTTCGTCTCCAGTTCGCACTCGATCAAGTCGGTCATGGCCACGGCTGTGTTCGTCGCTCCGGTCTCGGCGATGGTTCCGCTGGCTGGGCTGACGTTGACGCCCGGAAGAGTGCTGGTGCTGTTCGGCGCGGTCTGGCTATACCTCTCGTCCCCACGGAGCGAAGGACGGCGTCAATGGTCATCCTTGGGTGCGCTTCTGCTGATCCTGCTGCTGGTTCTCTCCGCGGTGCGGGCCGACCGCCCCCGAGAGGCTCTCTGGAGTGTTGGAGCCGAATTGGTGACATTCTGGGTCGCCGCGACCGCGACTCGGAACCGGGCTGCCGGCCCTGCGTTGTGCAAGGCCCTGGCCCTGGCCGGATCCCTTCAGGCCGTCGTCTGTGTGTGGGAATTCCGAACAGGACATCTCGTCAATCTCTATACCGGGACGACGAGACTGACGGATGAGTACTTCTTCAAGTATCTCGGTTCGTTTCGGGCGAGTGGGACCGTCGAGGATCCGGTGACGATGGGGAACATGCTGGCCATTGCTGCCGTGATGGCGTTGGCCCTGTTCCTTCGTGCCGAGGACCCGGTCGCGCGAGCGTTCTGGGGAGTCTCGACAGGCATCACCTGCCTGGGATTGGCCACCACCTTCTCACGGATGAGTTGGCTCGCCTTCGCCGCCGGGGTGCTGGTCGTTCTCATGCTGCAACCGGCTGCTCGCAGGTTCCGGGCGTTCCTGCTCCTGGCGGGTCTGGGCTTCGCGGCGACCTCGCTCATTCTGGTTGTCGCGGGGGCCTCCGTGATTACGCGCCTCTCGTCCGTCGACGATCCCACGAACCCCCAGGTGTCGACCGCGGGCGGTGATGAGGCCCGGCTGGAGATCTGGAACCGTGCCTGGGGTGTCGTCGTCCATGACCCGTTCCTGGGGATCGGACTCGGTCGGCTCCCCGGGGTACTGAGCCAATCAGTTCCCGGCGCCAACCTCGGTACCCATGCCCACTCCACCTACCTGAACCTGATGGCCGAGGTGGGGGTGCCGGCCGCGATCCTGCTGGTGGGCGTGTTCGTGCTCGGACTCGTCCGTGGCGGTCTCGTCCTGCGACGTGTTGCCCGTGACGGTGGACTACCCGAGCCATGGGCGGTCGGAGCCACGGCAGGCTGCGCGGTGGTCCTGATCTGTTGGGCCACCGACTACACCCTGCGTCAACCCACGGAAGGGTTGTGGGTGGCAGCCGTGCTGGCCATGGCCTGGTCACTCGGCTCCCTGAGGGCTGTGCCCGATGAGTGAGGGAACAGTCGTGCTGGGCTCGGGGCCCACCGTGGAAGGGGATGAAGCCCCGGAGGCGGCTCTGACGAAGGTGGTCACGGCAGCGGGAGCGTTGGTGCTGCGGCGGGCCGCCATGATGATGGTCGGCGCCCTCTCGACCGGCGTCGTGACGCGGACGCTCGGGCCAGCCGAGTACGGGCGATTCGGATCGGTGCAAGCGGTGTGGGCACTGGCCCAGACCCTCGCCGAGTTCGGGTTCGTGCTGGTCCTGACCCGGGAGTTCGGACGGCGGGAGGACGATCGCGGTGCACTGCTGAGGGCGGCCTACGGAATCCAGGGCCGATGGGCCCTCGGCGTCGGTGTGCTCTTCCTGTTCGTGGGAGCCCTGCTCATCCGGGACGGGGACTTCCCGGCCTATCTGGTGCTCTTCCCGAGCATTGTGGGAGTCGCCTGGTCGGGTGCCCGAGCGTTGCTGATGGCCACGTATCAGGTACGCAGGCTCGCCATGATCGACGTCCTCACGACGACGGGCCAGTCCGTAGCGCTCGCCGCGGTCGCCCTGGGCGGGGGCGGGCCGGTGGGGATGTGCGCCGTGCTCTCGGTCTCCTCCCTGGCGAACTCGATGATCCTGGCCCGTTCGGCCAGAACGGTGTCGCGTTGCACGGGCTGTAGTGCCGCGGAACGTCGGGCACTGTGCCGTGCGGCGCTGCCCGTGGGAGTCTCCACGGTCCTGTCCAAGGTGTACGTGAACATCGACATCGTCCTGCTGAGCTCCCTAGCGGTGGGCGCGGTCGTCGGGGACTACGTCGGTGTCTCGAAGCTGCTCGCGCTCGCGGCCACCGTCCCGGGGATCGCCTGCGCGGCAGCACTGCCGTTGCTCGCACGATCGGCAGATGATCCTGTTCGACGGGAAGTCCTGGCACGTGACGTCAGTCGCCTGCTGAGCGCCGTGGCGCTTCCCGTGTACGGGGCGATGCTGTTCTTCCCGAGTACCTTTCTTTCGATCGCTCTCGGGAGAGGTTTCGACGAGGCCGCTCCGATGCTCGTGCCCATGGCTCTCGCCGGCGTCGTGGGGGTGTACGGCAACATAGCCGGGACTCTTCTCGTGGCTCTCGCGTATACGCGTGTGATGATGATTCAGAACGTCCTGGCGGTGGTGCTGAACATCACTTTGAACCTCCTGTTGATCCCTCCGGTCGGAGGCGTGGCCTGTGCCTGGGTGACATTGTTGACGGAACTCGTCGTGTGTTCCGCCTCGTTGGCCACCCTTGCCCGCAAGTTCCGGCTCACATTGCCATACTCGGGCATCGCCGGTATCGCGAGTCTGCTCGTCTCCTGCGCGTTCGGTGTACGCGTCTGCTGGGGGGACAGTCCGGTCGGGATGGCGGTGTTCGTCCTGTGCTGTGGCGTGGCACTCCTGGTGGCGGCAATTCGTATGAAGGCGGCTGTGGCGGCCGGGAAGAGGTGGTGATCCGGTGAGAGTCGTGCTGGCTGTGACCGCGACCGAGAACGGTGGGGTGTGGCGGCATGTGAAGGACCTCCATGCGGGACTCGCCGCACGAGGTCACGATGTCGTCTATGCCCTGCCCTCCGCGGCGCGGGAGCTGTGGGACGAGGCCTCGTCGCGGGGTGAGGAGGTACTGACCCAGGACGAGGCGCTCTCGCGAGGGGCCGATGTGTGGCACGCGCACCTGCACCGCTCCTTCGACACGAATGCCCTGTGGGGGATGGTGCGCGGGCATCGTGCCGGCGGGGTCGGTGCGGTGGTGTCCACCGAACACCTGCCGCGGAATCGGACCACGGACCGGGCCATGAGCGTGGATCCGTCGCTTCCACAAGGAGTACGTAAGCCGGGAGCGCGTTGGGTGAAGACCTTAATGAAGCGCTGGGAGGTCTCGCACGTCGAGCGCGTGATCTGTGTCAGCGAAGCCTCACGTCAGTTCTTCTGCCGGCGTTTCGGAGTGCCGCCCACCCGGGTCGTGGCCATTCCGAACGGGGTCCCCACGCCACGGGCGATCCCGGAGTTCCCGTCCGGTGATCTGCACGTGGTGGGCGTGGGCTCCCTCTGCTGGCGTAAGGGATTCGACGTGCTCGTCGAGGCGGCGGGCATGGCGCGCGAGAACTGGAGTGTCACAGTGCACGGGGGCGGTCCATGGGAGGGCCATCTGCGGGCGCTGGCGGAACTCGGGAGCGCCGGGCGAGTGGTCTTTGCCGGTCACTGTGCCGACGGCGCGGCAGCTCCCGGGCGTGGACATGTCCTGTGCCTGCCCTCGCGAGCGGAGTCCAGCCCGTACTCCGTGATCGAGGCGATGGCTCTGGGGCGTGCCGTGGTGGGCACCCGGGTGGACGGGATACCCGAACTGGTGCCGCACGGGGAGTGCGGTCTGCTCGTCGCTCCGGGATCACCGGGTGAACTTGCCGCGGCACTGGACACCCTGGCGCGCGACCGGAATCTGGTCGAGGAAATGGGTGCAGCCGCTCGACGACGCCAGGAGTCGATGTTCACCGTGGATCGCATGGTCGATGCGACGGCGGCGGTCTATGCGACGGTCCGGGAGGGGGCGCGGGTATGTTCGTGACGCACATCAGTCCGCAGGGCTTCGGCCCGGACGGCCTGTGGGGCGGTGGTGAGCGCTATCCGTGGGAGCTCGCCAAGGCCATGGCCGTGATGACGCCGACGAGATTCGTGACGTTCGGGGACAGGAGAGCGAGCCTTCGGGAGGGAGATCTCTCGGTGGAGGTTCTCCACGGTCGTTGGCATTGGCGCGGATCGCCGGTGAACCCGATGGCGTTCGGTGTCCGCAAGCTCGTCAACGAGGCGGCCGTACTCCACACCCATCAGCTGGAGTCGGTCGTGACAGATGTGTTCGCCCGGGGCGGGCGGCGCGCGAGGATCCCGGTCTGTGTCACGGACCACGGCGGAGTGGGGCGCAATTTCTCCCGCCTGTTGGGCACGCGGCAATCCATTACCGCCTTCCTGCCCGTGAGTGAGTTCTCGCTGTCCGGATATCCGGACCTTCGGGATCGGGCGACCCTGATCGGCGGAGGGGTCGACATCCGGAGATTCTTCCCGGTACCGGGGGTCGATCGCGAGGAGAAGGTCGTCTTCGTGGGGAGAGTCCTTCCGCACAAAGGGCTGGACGTGCTGATCAGGGCCGTGCCGGCGCAGGTGAAGCTGCGCATCTTCGGTCGGTGCTACAACGCCCGGTACCGCAGGGATCTGGAGCGCCTGTCCGTCGGGAAGGACGTGCGAATCGTCTCGGACGCAGGGGACGCGGAGATCCTGCACGCCTACCGCACGGCGCGCGTCTCGGTGCTCCCGAGCGTCTATCGCACCATGTACGGCGCCGAGGCGCCCAAGCCAGAGCTCCTGGGCCTGGTTCTTCTGGAGGCAATGGCCTGCGGAACGCCTGTCATTGGCACGCGGGTGGGGGGCGTCCCCGAGACGATCGCCCACGGCGAGAGCGGCCTCGTGGTGGAGCCCGGTGACGTGAACGGATTGAGAGACGCGATCGAGAGGTTGTTGTCGTCACCACCGCGGTGGCGTGAGCTCTCGGACGCGGCCGTCCAACGAGTTCGGGAGCATTTCACCTGGGACGAGGTCGCCAGGCGATGCCTTCGGTCGTACGCGCGACTGGCAGCACCCGGGACAGCCCTTTCCGCTGGTTGTTCGGTGTGAGACGGCTTCGTTGACCCATTTCGTCACGAGGAGCGACTGGTGAAGATCGCGGTTCTGCACAACCTTCGGTTCGGGGGCGCCCGGCGTCGGCTGGCCGAGCAGGTGCGTCGGTTCGACCTGCCCTACGTCGAGATCACGACGTCTTTCGCTGATCCGGTCTCGGACCGGCCCGTCGTGGTGCCGCTGGACCAGCGCGCCGAGTCACGTCACCAACTGCTCCGTCCCCCGGCCCGGTACCGCGACCTCACCGCGTTGGCCGAGGTCTGGCAGGAGATGGGGGACCTCGCCCACCGCATGGGCGCTGACGTGATCTACGCGAATCCCTGCAGCGTGAACAAGAGCGCGGTGGCGATCCTGCCCCGGCACCTGCCCGTGGTGCGGTACTGCGACGAGCCCCGGCGGGTGGACTACGAGCCGGGGCTCGGCCAGGCCACTCGTGGCTCGACCCGACGGCTCTACGCGGCGCTCTATGCGCGCCAACGCGCCCTGGACCGCGTGGGCGTCGGCGAGGCGGTCACGGTGCTGACCAACTCGCGATTCACCGCGGCATCCATCCAGCGCGCCTACGGGCGGGCCGCGGTGGTGACCCCCTGCGGAGTGCCGGACGACATGATCGACTCACCGGTGGGGAACCGACCGCTGAGTCATCTGCTCAGCGTGGGGTCGCTGATCCCCACCAAGGGCCACGAACTGGTCGTGCGCGCTGCCGCCCGCAGCGGACTCTCACTGCCCGTGGTCGTGGTGGCTCCTCGCTCGTGGGCCCCGGAGGAACGTCGCCTACGCGAGGTGGCGGTGACCGAGGGCGTGCAGTTGAAGATCGTGGTCGGGGTGAGCGACCGCGACCTGCGCCGGCTCTACCGAGGTGCCGTGGCCACCATGTACCTCGCCCAGCGCGAACCGCTGGGCCTGGTCAGTCTGGAGTCCCAGGCCTGCGGGACCCCTGTGATCGTCGCAGACGAGGGCGGGTTGCCCGAGACGGTGCGGGACGGGATCACCGGCTTCTGCGTTCCCCGCGATCCGCAGGCCGCCGCGTACGCGTTGGCCGCGCTCGCTGTCCCGGAGACCCGCGCACGTATGGCGTGCGCCGCCCGGGAGTGGGCGTCCGGGTGGCGGTGGCAGGTCTCCGCGGATCAGGTGCAGGAACACCTCGTCGAGGCCTGGCCGCGGCGGGCCGCGACGCGCGGCGGCGGTCCCCAGCTGCGACGGGCGGAAACCCTGCCGCCGGCCGGGGCCGGCCCGGTGGCCGCGTGGGACGTCGTGCTGCCACGCCAGGCGAGCTCCTCGCAGGCGCCGGTCGAGGGCGCCGTCGCCATCGGGCAGGGGAGCGGGGCGTGGGACATCGATCTGACCGAGGGATCGTCCGCCCAGGAGGAGTGGGCCCAGGAGGAGTGGGCGCGGTGAGGCATCTGGTGCTCTGCTCCAAGAGCCCCTGGATCCCGGCCATGCGCCGGGAACACGCGATCGCCGAGTCGGCCTGGGCGAACGGACTGACGGTCGACTTCGTGGAGAGTCCTGCCGACGTGCGGAGTCTGCGGACGGTCGGGGCGCGCGAGTGGGCACGGAGGTGGAGCGGGCCGGTGGCCGACCGTTCGCCACGGCCGTCGGTGGCGGGAGATCCTCTGCGCGGGCTCACCCGCTGGGTGCGGACCACTCCGGTGCCGGGCCACCGCCTGCGGCTCGCCGCCACCCTCGACAACTCGAGCCTCGCCCGGGTGCTCCGGTCGATCATCGGCCGGCGGGGGGAGCCCTGCGTGTTGGTGGCCACCCTGCCGTGGCAGTGGCAGGCCCTGGGCTGGGCGCACCGGGTGGTCCCCGGCTGTCGCCGTGTCTTCGACGCGGCGGACGACTGGACAGCCCTGCTCGGCGGAGGGCGTTCGCACGTCCACGAGGCCTACCGGCGCATCGCGGCGGAGGCGGACGAGGTGATCGTGGCCAACCCCGGACTCGGCTCGCTGTTCGAGGACCGGGCGGTCAGCCTCGTGCCGAACGGGGTGCCGACAGCCCAGGTCGCCTCGAGGGCCGTGCCGCAGCCCGGCGCGCGACGCATGATCTACATCGGCACGCTGTCGGAGCGCTTCGACCTGTCGTTGGTCGAGCGGGTACTCGAGCTGCTGCCTGACTGGACACTCGACGTGTACGGGCCCTGCCGGTACGCCGGGCTGGGGGAACGGGCGCCGTCGGAGTTGTTCGACGCCCAGGATCGGAGCGGGAGACGTCTGCGCTGGCACGGCCTCCTGGAGCCGTCAGGTATCCCCGAGGTGGTGGACGGTGCGGATGTTGCGGTGCTACCGCACCGTGCCGAGCAGGGTCGAGGCCAGTCGTCGATGAAGTTGCTGCAGTACGCGGCCCGGGGACGACCGATCGTCTCGACCGACTGGGATCCGGACGGCTCGTCGGGTGTCCCCTCGGTGCGGGTGGCCCGGAGCGCGGAGGAGTTCGCACGCGCCGTCCAGGAGGCCGCCGTGTGTGGGGATCGTGAGGCCGAGGGCGTGCTGGCCTGGGCCCGGCGGCAGACCTGGCAGGAACGCTGGCCTGCCTGGTGGGCGGCGGCATCGGGTTCGGCTTCTCGGGGCGACCTGCCGCGAGGCGACGCGACCCGGAGCGAGGCGATCTGGGCCGACGTGACCCGTACGGACGTGACTCGGGGCGATGGGTCGGCGGTCAGGGTCGGGCGGGGTGGCTCGTCCACGGTGCCGTGGCCCCGCGCGGCGGAGGTTCCGTGGGTCGTCTGACGCCGCTCGCCGGCGGGACCGGTGAGCCCAGCCGTTGTGACGGGCCCAGCCGGTGCGTCAAGCCCCGCAGAGGCGACGAGTGAGGAGAGCAGGATGAACGACGTGGGTGTGGTGATGCTCACCAATGCCGTGGCGCCGGACAAGCTGGGTGGCCTCGAGCGGTACGTCCGCGAGCTGTCCGCGGCCCTCGTGCGTTCCGGCGTTCCGGTGATCGTCGTGGCCAAGGCCATGTCGGCGGATCAGGCCGGCACCGTGCTGGAGGCGGACGGAGTGCAGGTCGTGCGGTACCGGGTGCCCGGCAAGCGGAATCCGGCCTTCGCCGCCCTCTACCCGTGGCGCGTCGCCCAGGGGGTGCGGACCGCCCTCGCCCGCAGCGGTGTCTCCTCGGTGATCCACGGCCACTTCGCCGTCCCGGCCCTCCCGCTCACCTTCGGGCGTCGTGGGGCTTTCGGCGGCACCGGCCGGTTCCTCTACACCTTCCACGCCCCCGTGTACCGGGAACTCCTGTCGGAGCGGCAGGGCAGCTACCTCCTGCCCCGGGCCGTGCAACGTCCCGTGGTCGCGGCCCTGCGTCGCGCCGAGGCCCGAGTGGTGTCGACGGCGGGGACGGTCACCGTGCTCAGCGAGTTCATGAGGCGGGAACTGGCCGCGTTGTCCGGGCCGGCCGCCGAGCAGGCGGTCCTGCTGCCGGGGGGCATCGACACGGGGTGGTTCTGCCCCGGCCCGGCCGTCGCCGAGGAATGGGCGCAGGACGCGGACCCTCTGCTGTTCACCGCGCGGCGCCTCACCCCCCGCACGGGGGTCCTGGACCTCGTGCGCGCGATGTCCCACGTGGTGGTCGCGCAACCTCGCGCGCGCCTGGCGATCGCGGGCGACGGCGCCCAGCGCCCGGCCGTCCAGGCGGAGATCGATCGGCTCGGCCTCGGCGGCCGGGTGCGTCTGCTGGGGCGGGTCAGCGACCCGGAGCTACGGGACTGGTACCGCCGGGCGAACCTCACCGTGATGCCGACGACGGAGCTGGAGGGTTTCGGCCTGACCACGGCCGAGTCGCTGGCCTGCGGCACCCCGGCCCTGGTGACCCCGGTGGGTGCCAACCCGGAGCTCGTCTCCGCCCTTCATCCGCTGCTGGTCGCCCCCGATGCGAGCGAGCATGGCCTGGCCGCCGGGATCCTGCGCCTGCTTGAACGCCCCGAGGCCCTGGTCGAGACGCGAGCACGTGCCCGGGACGTCGTCCACCCCGCGTGGAGCTGGTCGGCCGTGGCGACGCGGTTCCGGGAGCTCTACGCGTGCCCGGCGCGCAAGGCCGCGGCGCTGGAGGTGCGGTGAGGATCTCGGTGCTGAGCCACGACCTCTCGCACAACTGCCTGGGCCGGGCTCACGTGATCGCCTCGCTGCTGTGCGACGAGCACGACGTCACGATCGTCGGGCCGGTGCTTGGGGAGGGTATCTGGGAGCCTCTGCGGCAGGACCGGACCGTGCGCTACCGGCCCGTGGACCGTCGGCTGGGGACCGACGGCCTGGTGAAGGCCGCCGACGGCGATCTCCTGTACGCCGTCAAGCCCAAGGGCACCTCGCTGGGGGTGGCCCTGCGTGCCCGGGTGGAGCGCCCCCGCCCGGTGATCGCCGATGTCGACGACTGGGAGCTGGGTTTCTTCCTCGACGACCTGCCGTGGCTGGCCCGGAACCTGTTGCGTCCCCGGGACACGAACGGCCTGTTCGCGACCTGGTCGATGGAACGGGCGGTGCGCCGGGCGGACGCGGTAACTGTCGCGTCGCGATGGCTTCAGCGGCGCTTCGGGGGTGTCCTGATTCCGCAGGTCATCCCGGACGATGACGGGAGACCTCCGGATCGCCGCCTGGTCGGCAGTCCCGAGAACGAGTGGCTCGCTGGGCGGTTCGTGATCGCACTTCTCGGTCCTCATCGCGAGGAGGATATTCGCACGGTGTTGCGATCCCTCGATTTCCTCGGGGACCAGCGGATGGTCCTGGTGATTCCGCAGGGGATGTCGGGGAACTTCTCGGGATGTGAGAACGTGGGTGTCCTGGGATCCAGTTCCAGGCCCCCCCGGCCTCATCCGCTGGCTGTGGCCGATGTCGCGGTGTTCGCTCGACAGGACAACAGAACCCGTCGGGCGGGGGTGCCGGCGGACATTCTCCATGCGATGGACACGGGAATCCCGATCGTTGCCACGGCAGTCTCCGACCTGCCCAGAGTCCTGGAAGGCTGTGGTCGGCTGGTACCTCCCGGACATGCTGGACTCCTGGCGCGGGCATTGCGTGAGCTCATGGACCTTCCCTCGTTGAGGGCGGAGATGGTCCGCACAGCACGTCTCCGGGCGAGGGCGGAGTACTCGGGTGCCTCGATGCGTCCGCTTATGGAGCTCGTGGTGTCGAGTGCGATGGAGAGTGGCACGAGAGGGGCGGTGGAGCCCTGTGCGCACTCTCGGAATATGTGAGTCCTTGCCGCACACCGCCGTTGGCCCAGATGCGTCCTCGACGCGGGAAGCATGAGAGCTTGGAGGAACCAGTGATCGAGGATGTCGGGGACCGGGCTGCCGGAGGAAGTCGCCTCCTTGTGTTGTCGCCGGTGTTTCCTCCCGCTGTCGGTGGTATTGAGGCGCTGGCGGAGGGCATCGTCTCCCGGTGGGAGGGTCCGGCGGGTGTCTTCACGCTCGAGGAGGACGGGTGGGTCGATCATGACCGCTATCTCCCGTATCCGGTCCGACGGTGGAGGAACCATCCTCGGGGTGGTCGCCGTTCCCTGGCAAGGCTGACCGCGGGGTCGGTGGTCCACGGGATCCGGTTCCGTCCTGATGTCGTGCTCTCAATGCATGTGAGATGCGCGTTGGCGGCTGAGTCGTTGGCTCGGTCGACAGGGGCGACCTGGATCCAGTACTACCATGCCAAGGAAGTTCCGACCTGGCCCCGCAGTTCTCTGCGCGGTATGCGGTCGGCGGATGCGGGTATCGCGGTCAGCCGCTACACGGCATCCCTTCTGTCCCGGCTCGGATCCCCCAGGGGAGATGTCCACGTCATCCCGCCAGGAATTCCTGCGTGTCCTGCCGGGATAGCGGAGCGGAAGGGGCGGCCGACGGTCCTGACGATTTCCCGGATCGCCGACAGCTACAAGGGACACGACGTGATGATGAGAGCAATGCGGATCATGGTGGGGCGAGTCCCTGAAATCCAGTGGCTGGTTGTCGGGGAGGGTCCGCTCAGGGCATCGCTGGAGGCGCGCGTCGAGGAGTTCGGACTGGAGGGATCGGTCCAGTTCCTGGGCCGCGTGGACGAGAAGACGAAATGGGAGTTGCTGAGGTCCAGCCACGTATTTGCCCTGCCCAGTCGGGCCGGAGCGGACGGTCGGTCCGGTGAGGGCTTCGGGATCGTCTACGCCGAGGCTGCGCGGTGCGGTCTTCCTGTCGTCGCCGGAAACGTCGGCGGGACGACGGATGCCGTTCTGGACGGTGAGACCGGGATCCTCGTGGACCCCGAATCCCCGGAGGCGGTGGCCGACGCCGTGGTGAAGATCGTTCTCCGCGGTGACCTGTGGGAGAGGATGAGCAGATCCGCGTGCTCCTGGGGGGACAGATTCTCCTGGGAAAGTGTCTACGGCCAGGTGAGGTCGGTGCTTCTCACTGGGCGGATGGATCGGTACGACCTTCCGGTGGGGGTGGGGATGCTGGGGCCGGCGCGCGAGAAGAGAGGCGAGTGAGGTGCTCGTGACGACTGCTTCCGGAGTGCGGCGGGAGACCGGAACGACGCTGGTGTCCGAGGCCCGGTCGATTCAGCGCCGAGAGGCACAGACAAGATCGGCCCGGCTCCGGCAGGCGTTCCTGCCGGTCGGGCCCCGGTACCTCCCCGCGCTCGATGGGGTGCGTGCCCTGGCGGTTCTCCTGGTCATCTCCTGGCATCTCCCGGGTGGGTCGATGGGTGCCGTCCACGGGAACAACGGAGTCACGCTCTTCTTCGTTCTCTCCGGCTACCTGATCACGACTCTGGCGCTCTCCGAGGAGACGAGGAACGGGAGGTTCTCCTATCCACGATTCCTGGTTCGACGGATCTTCCGGATCCTGCCGATGATGTGGCTCGTCGTCGCCACGTACGCGGTGCTGGTGCTGGGTCTGGGATTCGATCCGCGGAGAGCCGCCTTCCGCTCGGCGTTGCCGTTCTACCTGCTGTATCTCCCTGAGTATCCGGTGATGTCGCAGGCTTCCACCCATCCCGGTGATGCGGGACCGGTCCCGCTCGCGGGACTGTGGTCGCTCGGGTTCGAGGAGAAGTTCTACCTTCTCTGGCCGGTTGTGGCCTTCGTGATCCTGCGGGCCCGTCGATGGCGCGGATGGGCGGCGGCCGCGGCGTCCGTGCCGTTCTTCCTGTTTCCCCTGGTGGAGCCGCGGACGAGTCGGATGTTCGTGTGGTATGCCCCGATCCTCGCGGGGTGCGCGCTCGCCTTTGTTCTGTCTACCGGGGGTGGAACCACCCTGCGGAGAGTTCTGGCACGGCCGTGGACCGGCGCGGCCGCTATCTTCGCGTTGACGGTGTCGACCCTGACCGCATGGCCAACCTGGACGAACGTCATCTTCTCGATCTCGGCATGTCTGCTGATCTCACATGCCGTGGAGGCGAGAGGAGGTCTGGTGTTCCGAATCCTTTGCTGGTCCCCGATCCGCGTTGTCGGTGTCATCTCCTACGGGCTATATCTCTTCCACTCCCTGGGGCTGAAGATCGTGGACAGGGCGATTCCCCCGTCCAGCGACGTGTTGCTGCGCGACTCGCTGGTATTCGTGCTGTCCCTAGGCCTGCTGATACCTGGTCTCGCGATCCTCAATCTGGTGTTCGAACGCCCCCTGCAGCGGCTCGGGGCCTCGCTCGTGCGTCGTGGTCGCACCGCTCACCCGCACAGGTCATGAGCTGGCGGCGCCCAGGACCGGTGGCTTGCGGAGACGGGCGGGGGGAGCGGAACGGCGAGGGGGTTCGACGGTTGCGAGAGACCGGTGGAGCTGCGCCAGGTCGTAGAGCAGGGGTGCGAGTTGGCTTCCCCACATCTCGTAGATCGAGGCTCCGCCGTCCTCGCCCCAGGTCACGGCGTGCCGGATCTGGGAACGGCTCTCGGCCAGCGCCAGCCGGGCGAGGTCCGATCGCCCGAGCAGGGTCAGAGTGGTCAGGAAGCTGTCGGTGAAGTCGACCCATCGCCCGGCCTCGGTGTGCCGCGTCCCCCGACTGGTGTCGAGCGTCCATTCGTGGGTGTCCACCCGGGTCATCACCTGATTGGCCAGCATGTTGGCCAGCCGCAACGGCTCGCGTTCCCGCACGACCAGCGCCAGGACCGCAGCGAAGTCGGCCTGCACAGAGGTGTACTCGGGGTCGAATCCGGTTCCTCCGGCGCCGGTCTCCGTGAGATAGGCCGCACCGTCCGCACCGTCCGGGCGGTGGGGTCTGCGGGTCACGACAAGGCCGTATCCCGGCCAGCGGTCCTGGGGCGGATGCTCGACGAAGCGCAACCCCAGCTCGTAGATGTGGCGGAAGTGCGGGTCACCGGTGAGTCGCCAGGCCAGCCCCGCGGCCACGGCATTGCCGAGGCTGATGTTGCCGTTGGTGTACCAGGCGTAGTTGCCGTGGTGGTACAGCCAGTCGACGGCCCGGCAGAGGGCCCTCACCCATCGCCGGCGCTCGGCGGCCGGCAGCTGGGTACCCATGAGCTGGACGGAGAGGCCGAGATGCATCGCGAAGAGCGCGGTCTCGATGTCGTCCGGCCGTGGCCTGCCCGACCGCACGAGCCCGAACGCCCCCGAGGGGGTCTGGTGATCGGCCAACGCCCGATCCATCGTGCGCACGGCGAGCAGCGTGTAGCGACGATCCCGGGTCATCCCGGCCAGCGCCGCCGCCGTGACGGTGGGTCCCATGTCGCAGCGGAAGCACTCGACGCCCTGACGGTGCCAGCGCCAGTCCCGCAGGTACTCGCCGTCCCCGGCGGACGAACGCCGCTGCAGCTGGGTGAGTCCGTCGGCTGCGGCCCGCACGAGGTCGTCCTCGGTGTCGGCCAACTGCCGGAGTACGGCGCGTGGGCTCACCCTGGCGCCCTCGACCCGCTGCTCCGGCCGAGGATCGGTGGACGTCACGGGAGAGATCGTCGGCGCGAGGACCAGGCCGAGCACCAGGAGAAGGACGCAGGGGGTGGGCCGGGCCCAGGGGATCTGGTGGCGTTCCGGGTCCGAGCCTCGGGCACGTGGACGGAACATGCTGCTCACCCCTGCCGACGACACCCGGGATCCGTCCTGTGCTCCTCGGCGGCGAGGCCGCGAAGACTGACGGGATCGCCGGAGATTGCCCCACCCGGGGCAGTGGCCCTCGCCGAGGGTGGGGGCCGCCCTCAGGCGCGGGAGGCCAGGCTCGGGATCTGCTCCCGATCGGTGACGCGGTCCGCCTCGGTCGCCAGGCGGTCCTCCTCGGGGCCCACGGGTGGCCTGCGCAGGCACACGAGCGCGTAGGAGGTGAGTGACGGGTGGGGGTGACGGAGCAGCGTGCGCTGCTTCACCGACTCGCACCGATCGAGCAGTGGCAACCGTCGGTAGTACCCGTGCCCGAAGGCGCCGAGGTAGGTCTCGACCTCGTAGCCGAGTTCGGTGAAGCGCTGGATCTGACCGGCGACCGGTCCCCGGCACCACGAGTAGAAAGCGGGGAACTTCGCGTGATTGCCGTCGGCCGACCGGCCCCGCTGGACCTTCGACAGGAGCCACTCCCCGGGGCCTGAAGGAAGCAGACGGTTCGCCAGGAAGGGCAGCGTGTGGAAGGTGGGGAAGAAGTGGAGCGCCCGTCCCCCCGGGCGCAGGAGCCGGTGTACGTTGCGATGCACGACATCGGCGTTCTGGACGTGTTCGAGCAGGGTGTGGCTCAACACGAGGTCGAACTGCTGGGGGAGACGCAGGTCGGGGTCGCCGATGTCGGCGCAGAGCGTGCGGTACTCAGGCGGGGTCTTGTCGAGCTCGTCCTGCGAGATGTCCAGCACGAGGTAGTTCAGGTGGCGCTCACGCACGATGTCCGGGCCGAGGCGAGGATTCGCTCCGCCGCCGATGTCGCAGACGCTTACGCCTGTGGTGAGGGTGTCCTCGACCAGGCGCGGGAAGATCGCGAAGAGCTCCTGCCAGGGGAGGTAGCGCACGGTCGTCATGGGTCTTGCCCTCCTTGAGGTGGCGTGCTTCGGGACCGGGTCCGGCCGGCTCTCCGGTGTGGCGTGGACCCGGCGTGATCAGGGGACGGGGCGGTCGGTGCTCGCAGCCTCGTGCCTGCCGATCACGAGGCTGCGAGGACCGACCGGTAGACCTCCTCGACGGCCCCGGCCGTGGCCTCCGGGGTGTAGACGCGCGCGGCCCGTTCCCGAGCCCCGGCACCGAGCGCCGTCGCGAGGTCGCGATGGCTGAACAGGCTGGCCGTGGCCTGCGCCAGCCTTCTCGGGTCCTCGGGAGGGACGACCACCCCGCCCGGGGCCGCCGGGCCCTCCTGCAGCACCTCACGGCTGCCGCCCACTGCGGTCGCCACGGTGGGTAGTCCCGCCGCCATGCCCTCGAGCAGGGCCAGGGAGAGCCCCTCCCAGCGGGACGGGAGGATCGCCACGTCAGCCGCCGCGTAGAGGGCCGTGACATCGGACCGGGCGCCGATCAACCGCACTCCCCGGGGGGCCGACCGTCGCAGGTTCCAGGCGTCGGGCCCATCGCCCACGACGAGCAGCACGGCGTCGGGATGGCGGTGGCGGATCAACGGCCAGGCCCGGAAGGCGACGTCCTGCCCCTTCTGCCGGCACAACCGGCCGACGGTGATGGCCACCGGCACGTCCGTGCCGAGCTGGAGCGCCTGGCGGACCGCCGTGCGCCAGCGGGCCAAATCGGTCTCGGCGGGCAGCAGCGTGCCGTTGAGCACGACCCGGGCCGGGGCACGCACCCCGACCGTCAGACCGGTGCGGAGCTCCTGCGTACTGCAGCAGAGAAGGGCGTCGGTCCACCGGCTCGCCCGGCGTTCCCACCAGGTGGACGCCAGGGCGAGCAGCCCGTCGGCGGCCTCGAAGGACCAGGCATGTGGTTGGAACACGGTGGGTGTCTCGCCCCGCAGGGCCAGCCGTCCGGCCAGGCCCGCCTTGCTCGAGTGCAGGTGCACGAGGTCGGGACGGACCCGTTCGACGAGCGTGCGCACGGCGTGCATCTCACGCAGCAGCCAGGGCCCCGGTTGGCGGGACGCGCGCCAGAGTTGCCAGGGGACGCCCGCCGCGACGAGGCGGTCGTGCAGCGGTCCGCGCGGGCAGGCAACCGTGACGATGTGCCCGGCCGCGAGCTGGGAGCGACACAGGTCGAGGACGACCTTGGCCACACCGGCGTCGGTCGGCTGGGACAGGTGCAGGATCGCGGTCATGATGCCCGTTCGTTCACTCGAGATGGACGTTCGTCGCCGGCTCGGAATGGTCGTTCGTCAACGGTCGGCCAGAGCCTCGGACCGTCATCCGGTGTCACGCGGCGACGTACCCGGGACCAGGCGGACGTCCGCTCCACATCGACCCAGCAGGCGTGCCTGGTCCTGCGACGCCGTCAGGACCTCGTAGCCCGGATTGGTGCCCGTGAAGGCACACACGTCCCGGGCATTGGACCCGTCATGGGCGTAGGCCCAGGCCGCCAGGAGGTTCCCCGGGTTGTCCAGAGCCGCCGTCCAGAAGTTGGCGAGCTTGTCGTCGTCGGGGTCCCGGAAGGCGCTGAACAGGACCCGGCGCGGTTGCGCCGGCAGGTGGAAGACGGCGTCGGCCGCGGTCCGGGACGGCCAGGTGGAACCGGTCCAGAGGTCGAACTGGTGGTGGGCCCAGGCACCGTCCCGGTAGGGGAGCCAGGGCAGGACCGGAGAACCGAACTGCGAGATCCCGCAGTTCCCGCACACGACCCCCACTGCCGTGGCAGCAGCGGCCCAGTGCCGGGACCGGGCGCCCGGCAGGCGGACCAGCCGGGCGGTGCCCACGAGGAGACCGGCCAGCGCGAGTGGCAGCAGCGCTGTCAAGGTGATCCAGATCAGTTTCTCGGGGTAGTACGCGCCCAGGTCCGCCCCCTCGACGAGCAGGAGTGCCACGGCCGGCACGGCGCCGGCGAGTACCGCGGAGGCCGGGCAGAGCACCACCGCCCGATCGGCGCGCCGTCGGGTCAGGACAGCGGCGGGCAGGAGCAGGACGACCAGGAGATCGATCTTGCGCGAGGGCACCCAGATACTCCCCGCCACCGAACCCAGGCCGGGAGGCAGCACGGTCGCCATGTACCCGAGCGACCCGAGCAACACCAGCCACAGGATC
>CAZOWW010000073.1:0-29760 GCA_964583765.1 uncultured Kineosporiaceae bacterium | reverse complement strand
CAGGAGTCCGGGCGAGTCGGTGGCGCCGGAGATGTCCCCGTAGCGACCGAGCGGGTAATGGGTCTCCCGCTCGTCGCCGGAACCGGTCACGAACCAGATGTCGGTCTGCTCCCAGCGGTAGCCGATGTTGCCGGTGGCCGTGAGGAAACGGTGCTCCCTCGCCCAGATCTGTTGCCCGGCCTGGAGCGGCAGGGCGATCAGGTCACCCGCATGGTTGTCGGACAGTGCGACGTGGCCGGGGCCCCGGGCCTCCAACATGATCAGCGGCATGCCGGCCATCACGCGGTTCCAGCCCCCGGACAGGCTCATGGAACTCAGCCGGACCGCGGGCTCGGTCCAGAGCAGGACATGGTGCGAGAAGTAGATCCACTCCTCGCCGGCCAGCGCGAAGTCGGCGACCGGAACCTGTGTGCCCTCGATCTGTACCCGGGACTGCCCGAACTGGATCCGGGCCATGTCCCGGATGGGTGGTTGTCGGGTCCAGCCGGAGAGGCTGACTGCTTCGCGGACGTCCAGCGGAGCACCGCACCGGTTGCAGGAGGTCCCCGTGACGTTCGTGAGTTGCCGGCAGTAGCGGCAGGTGACGAAGCCGGTGTCGGTGATGGTCATCGCCGGCTCACTCGGCGTGGTGGTGCACGTACATGGACTGGATGCCCACGCGGCCCGGGCCCGTCATCTCGGCCAGGTAGAGCCCCTTGCGCAACATCCCGGTGCGCACGGGCATCTGGACCGCCTGCATCTGCACCGCGGCGTCCTTGTAGAGGAAGCCCCCTGGCTCGACGAGGATCTTCTCCCCGGGGCCGAGTCGTCGCTCGAAGACGTTGCCGTACCCGTGCAGGATGAGCATCCCGGGTGCGCCGGAGGTGACGAAACGGTCGAGGTACATGCCGTTGCCGCCGTGCAGCACATTGGCGAGGCCCTTGATCCGCACGAAGGAGTACCCGATCGTGTGCGAGGCCACGAGAAAGGCGTGCTCCCGGACGTCGAGCTCGGTGCCCGGGTGGAGCGGCAGGACCACGAGCTCACCGGGGGCGTCCCGGGAGAAGGCCACGCGTCCCGGACCGTGGGCGAGGGACACCACGAAGGGCATTCCGCCGAACATCCGCCGCACCCCGCCGCCGGTCTGCATCGCGGAGAGCGGCACCTGCTCGTCCTTCCAGAGCATCACATGGTGCTCGAAGAAGACGACGTCACCCTGGCCCAGGGCCAGCTCGGCAACCGGCACGAGCTCGCCCTCGACCTGGCAGACGGACGCGCCGAACCGGAACTCGGTCATGTCCCGCAGCCGGGGCGCCTCCCGCCAACCCGAGTCGCTGACCAGCTTCCGCATGTCCAGCGGCGCACCGCAACTGGCGCACGAGGTGCGTCCCACCTCGTTGTGGACCTGACACCACTCGCACTCGATCCGTTCCACGAGGCCCCCTTGACGGGTCACCGTCTCCGACGACGACCATGCCGGACTGCATCTGCCGGGATCGTAGCCACCCAGGGTGATCGCACGGCGGCGGCTCGCACAGTCCGTCCGCGTGCGATCACCGGGTCGATTCAACAGGTGGCGAACTGGTAGCTGCCCGAACCAGGTGTCGTGACATCCCGGTCGCGGAAAGTGATTGACAGACGGGAGCCGAAGCGACTGCAGGCGCTTCGGTAGGCGGCGGAGGCGTACTCGATCACGATCACGTGGGCGCCGTAGGTGTTGACGTAGCCCTGACACTCGGGAACATCGCCATCCATGGTGTAGTCCATGCAGTCCTCGGCGACCGCGAAGTCGAAACCCACCTGAGCGCGTCCCGCATTGCCCAGGTCCAGGCCGTTCTTCTGGGCCACGGCAAGCCCTCGGGCGTGTGCGTGGCGGGTGATCAGGCTTGCGTAGGCGATCGCCTCGGTCCGGGTGAGCCGGCCGCCCGACCGGGTCCAGGAGTCGAGGTTGTCCGGCTCGACGGCACGGAAGCCCTTGTCGGCGCACTGGTCGATCCAGCCGTCGACGATGCCGGCCAGGGCAGTGCGCTTCGCCGCGGTGGAGATGTCCAGGAGCATCTCGTCCCAGTCCGGGTCCACGAGATACCCGCTGCCGTCGCGGACCAGGAGGTCGGGGTGTTTGCCCGTCCACCAGCCGGCCGACTCGGTCTGGGTCTGGAAGGCATTGACGTAGCAGATCGAGTAGATCCCGGCCGCGGGAGCCGTGTCATGGTCCCGACTGACGACGCGCACACCGGACGGGACGGTGTAGGGCCCCCCGATCTGGTAGTCGAACCCGGCATTGACCGGAGGAGGGGTCACCCCGGAGGCGGCCGGCGCAGGCGCCGTTGTCGAGCGAGGTCGGGTGGTCGCGGCGGTGGAGCGCGCGGTCGTCGTGGGGTGTGCCGTGGACGGGGCAGGGGCGGTGACGGTGGTGGGCGACGGTGAGGCGGGAGTGCTCGCGGACAGGGTCGTCGACGGCGAGACCTCGGTGACAGGCACGCTCGTCGAGGAGGCACCTGCGCTCGGCACGACCGCGTCGGCCGCGGACGAGCCGGGCCGTTCCCTGGCCAGGACCACCCCGGTCGTGGCCGCCGCGACGACGACCACAGCGGCGACCACGACGATCATCGAGGTCCGGTTCCGGGGGCGCGGAGGCGTGCGCCTGCTGTCGTGATCGCTCATCGGACCGCCTTCCGTGTCGTGCCGAGTTGCGAGGGCCATGCGTCGAGTTGTGCCAGTGCCGTGTGTCGGAACCGCGTTGTCGGGACCGGAGGGCGGGCGTTGCCCGTCGGGAACGGCCGGCCGGCTCTCAGGCCAGGCGGGCGAGGAACCGTGCGCGATCGACCACGACCCGTTCCACGGTGGCGCGCCCGACCTGGGTCCCCCGGTCGTCGATCGCCTCCACCGTGAAGGTCAGCGTCCGACCGTCCAGGTCGGTCAGGGTGGCGGTGACGGTGACCTCGCGGCCCACCGTCGAGGCGGCCAGATGCGCAAGGTCCACGCGGGTACCCACCGAGGTGCGGTCCTCGGGGAGCGTGACCGCCTGCACCGTGACCGCCTCCATGAAGGCGAGCAGCCGGGGCGTGCCCAGTACGAGGAGATCACCGCTGCCGACCTCGAGAGCGGTGTCCTCGTGACGAACAGGGAAGGTGGCCTGTGCGTGGTCGCCGAGCTTCATGCGCCCACCCTAACCAGCACCGTCCCGATCCTGGACGGTCAGCAACCCGCCTGTGGAAACCGAACGACCCGTCTGTGGACAACTGTGCCGAAGCTGGCGCCGAGCAGCGATGCCCTCCGACAATGACGACACGGACCTTGCCCGGCCAGGCGGTGGCAGGGGCCGGACGTCCCTGGGGGTGGACGTCGTAAGGGGCGGACGTCTATGGGGAATGGATGTCGCAGCGGCTGGACGTCGCAGGAGTACTCGGGGGACGAGATGACGTTCCGATTCACGGTGGAGGACGCCTTTTCGGGTCGACGCATGGATGCCGAGGCCGAGGGCTCGGCGACCGTGACCGTGGGACAGGTTCTCGACCTGCTGCCGGTTCCCCTTGCCGGGCGGCCCTGCTTCGTCGGGCACGAACGCGTCGACCCGGGGATGCCGCTCTCACGGAGTCCGCTGTCGGCAGGGGTCGTGCTGACCGTGGGCGCTCCCGGTCCGCGCGTCCGGGGAATCCCCGTGCCGGGCGCCGTCGGCGTCGTGCGCACGCTCTGGGGACCCGATGCGGGACGGGTGACCTGGTTACCACCCGGGTGCTGGACCGTGGGCCGGGCCCCGAGCCGGGTGGTGGTGGTCCACGGTCCGGGCGTTTCCCGGTCCCATGCAGAACTTCTCGTGGGACCGTCCGGTGTCGCGGCAGTGGTGGACCGGTCCCGGAACGGCATCCGGCTCGGGGACGAGCCGGTGCGGGGGACGGCGCCCGTCCCCGACGGCGGCGTGCTGGACCTCGGCGGTGCCGGGCTGCAGTGGGTGCGAGCCCCGGCCTCCGGAGTGCCTGTGGTGGGTGGGGTCGACGGGACCCTGGCCTTCGACCGCGCCTTCGCCCGGGTACCGGTGGTCTCCGAGACGGTGGTCGACCTGCCCGAACCTCCTGAGCCGACGACGCGCGGGGCGTTCGCCGCTCAGCTGGGTTCCCTCGCCGTGGTCACTGCCTGCGGAGTCCTCGGCGCGGTGCTGTACCGGCAGCCGGCGATGGCGGTGATGTCGGTGGCGGGACCGCTCGCCATGGTCCTCGTACAGGTTCTCGGTCTGCGCGGGCGCCGGCGGTCCCGGGCGGAGTACGGACAACGGCAGCTCGTCTGCCTGCGACGGATCTCGGAGGCGGTGGCACAGGAGGAAAGGGACCGGCGCACCGCGGTGCCGGATCTGCTCGACGTGCTGCTCACCGGACTCGGCCTGGCTCCGGGCCTGTGGCACCGGGATGGCGAGGACCCCGGCGCGCTGGTGCTGGGCGTCGGCACCGTCGACGCGCTCGCCGCGGTACGCCTCGTGGGACGTCGGTGGCCCGGCCTCGCCGATCCGGTGCTGCGGGGAGTTCCCCTGACCGTGGATCTGCGGGAGGCCGGGGTGATCGCGGTGACCGGACCTCCCGCCGAGGTGCGCCCGTTGGTGCGGTGGTTGCTGCTGCAGGTAGGGGTGCTGTGCGGCCCCGAGCAGGTGCAGGTGGTGCTCCTGACGCGCGGACGCGGCGCGCACCTCGCCTGGGCACGGTGGCTGCCGCAGGTGCGCGGGGACGGTGCGACGGGTCCCGGGGCGTCCGACGAGGCGGAGGTGGTGGCCGGACTCGCCGCTCTGGTTCGGCAACGGCTCGCTACCGGCGGCGACGCCGCTCCGTCCGTCGCGGAGAACGAGCCCTCGCCGGGGAGGCGTCCACGCGGCGAACCGGACGTGGTGGTCGTTCTCGACGGCGGCCTCGCCCTGCGCACGCTGCCCGGCATGGAGCTGGTGCTGCGGCGCGGACCCTCGGTCGGCATCCACTCCGTGTTCATCGATCGTGCGGGGTCCCTCGAGTGCACTGTCCGGTGTGAGGTGTCGGGCGGCCAGGTCACTCTGATCCGCCGCGATGGTGCGGTGCCCGTGTCGGGGCGGGTCGGCGGTGTCGACGAGAGCACGGCGGAACGGGTGGCCCGTGCCGTCGCGCCCATGCGGGATCGGCTGGGTCAGGCCCTCGGACCGGACGCACTCCCCACGAGCGTGCGCCTCCTGGACCTGGTGGGGACGGACGTGCTCACCGCGGACGGCGTCCTGGCGCGCTGGCGATCGGATCCCGGTCCGACCACGGCGATCCCGCTCGGCGCCGGGCCACGGGGAGAGGTGCAGCTGGATCTCGCCGTCGACGGGCCGCATCTCATGGTGGGCGGCGCGCCCGGGTCCGGCAAGAGCGCACTCCTGCGGACGTTCGTGGCCGCGCTGCTCCTGGCCAACCGACCGGACGAGTTGCAGTTCGTGCTCGTGGACTTCAAGGGCGGCAGTGCCTTCGCACCCTTCGAGCAATGCCCTCAGGTGGCGGCCCTCATACGCTCCACCGGGTACGGTCCCTACGCCTTCGACGCTGCGGCGGCCGAACGGGTACTGAGCTCGCTGCGCGCCGAGTCTCGCCGTCGGCAGCGCCTTCTCGAACGCCACGAGGACATCGAGCACTACTGGGCCGTCCGGGCGCACGACCCCTGCCTGCCGCCATTGCCCCGGTTGGTCGTCGTCCTTGATGAGTTCGGCGAGATTCGAGAGGCCCACGAGGGGTTCCTCACCGCTCTGGCCAGTCTCGGTCGCGTCGGCCGGGCGCTCGGCATGCACCTGGTCCTGGCCACCCAGACGTTCGCCGGGGCCCTTCCCGAGGAACTGCGGGCGAACATCGACCTGAGGATCAGCCTGCGTCAGAACGAGGTGTCCGAGAGCCGGGAGATCCTGGGTGTCCCGGCTGCCGCGGAGATTCCCGGAACGGCACGCGGACGAGGACTGATCCGCAATCTCCGGTCAGGATCGCGCGAGCCCTACGCCTTCCAGTGCGCACACCTGTCCGCGCGCGGCCCACGTCTGTCCTTGCCCGGCCCGCCCCTGTCAGCGCCCGACCCGCATCTGTCCAGCGGCTCGGAGGACTCAGGCCCTGCCGTCCAGGGAGAACTGGCACAGGTGGTCGCTTCCGTGTGCGAGGCGGCGCGGCGACTGGATCTGCCCCGTCCGCCGGTGCCTCTCTGTCCGCCACTCCCGCCGACGTTGCGCCTGGACGAGTTGTCCGACCACGCCACGGCCATGACGTCGGAGACTCTTGCCGCCTTCGCCCTCGCCGACGATCCGGAGCACCAGGCGCAGGTGCCGATCGGTCTGGACCTGACGGGAACGGATCGGCTGATGATCGCAGGAGGTCCGCAGTCGGGGCGGACCACCGCCGCGCGGGCGCTGACCTGCGCGCTGGTCCGGCGGTTCGACCCCGGACGCGTGCACCTGTACCTGGTGGAACGGCGCTCGGGGCCGTTGCGTGACCTCGCCGACCTGCCGCACTGCGGCGCGGTGCTCGCCTCGACCGAGCACGACCGCGTACGCCGCCTGCTTCTCTGGCTGCGATCCGAGGTTCGCGGCCGTGGCGCCGCGCGAACCCTCCTCGGTGACCTGCCGCGGGATCCCGAGCGGACGGAGCCCTGGCTGATCCTGATCGTCGACGGCTGGGAGTCCCTCGAATTCGGCCCCGACGGCGTGTCCCTGGAGACCTCGGTACAGCAGGCCCTCGCCGAGGTGGTCCGTGACGGTCCCGCGGTCGGGGTGCACGTGGTGGCCGTAGGCGGTGAGCTGCTCGCGACCCGGAGCAGGCTCGCGGACCTGTTCTCGGTGCGGGTCCTCCTGCCGTTCCCCGTGCCGGCCGTTCGTGCGTCATTGGTGGCCGGGCGCACCGCCCCACCCGTTCTCCCGGGTCGGGCCGTCGAGGCGACAAGCGGTCGCCATCTGCAGATCTGTGAACCTCCGGCCGGTTCCATCGGCCCCGACGGCGCCGCCCCAGCGACATTCCGAACACCTGGATCCCCTGGATTCCGGCCGGCCGGAATCCAAGAGGAGGCACGAGCGCACGCGGACGGGACTTCATGCCCGTGGTCCGGGCCAGGGCCGGTGCGTTTTCCACCCTTGCCCCGTGAGGTATCGCTCGCGACGCTCCAGGACCACAGGAGCGGGTGGTCTGCTCCCGGTGCTCCCGGGCTGCGGGGCGCTGCCGGACGCCGGGTACTGCTGGGGGTGCGAGCCGGACCGGTCCGTGGGCTCGACGGCATGCGCCGCGATGCTGCGGGCGCCGCTGGAGGTGGCGCAGGGCCGGCCAATGGAGTCCTTTCGGACGGCAGTGGCGGCGAGACAGGGCTGGAACTCGTTCACCTGGATCTCTTTGAGGCCCATCTGCAGGTGCTGCTGGCCACCGGCGGCCCGGGCACCGGGCGCACCACCGTCGCCGCCACCCTCGTGCACGGACTGCTGGGGACGGGCGTCCCCGTGTTCGTGATCGCGCCACCGCGATCCCCGTTGCCCTCGCTGGTGCCCCAGGACGACCCCCGGTTGCGGGTGCTGCAAGGAACCACCCTGACCGAGAACGCGCTGAGGGATGCCGCCCGGGCGCTCGGGGACGAGGCGGCCCTGGTCGTGGACGACTTCGAGTCATTGGTGCTCGTGGGCGACGACGAGTGGCCGGGAAGACCCGGACTTGTCCATGAGTGGGCCTCGCCCGCGGCTCGGGGTCGGCGGGCCGTGGTGCTCTGCGGTGACGTGACTCCCGTACTCGACGGGCAGACGCGTTCCCTGGGCGCGGTCGCGCTCTCCGCCGTGTCCGGCGGGATGCGCCTGCTGTTGGATCCGGGCGCAGGGCGGATCGCACACCACCTCGGGGTGTCTCTTGAGGCCGACCAACTCGTGCCTCTTCCTCCCGGGCGTTGCTACCTCGCGACGGCGAGCGGGACGGATCTGGTGCAGATCGCCCTTCCACCCGGACGGTGAGTGGCACGGCGCTCGTGCGGGTCGTCCGTCCGCCCCGAGGGTGAGAGGCGCGGAGTTCGTGCCGGTCGCCCTGCTGCCTGGACCGGCTCGCGCTCTACCCGGGTATGCCGCGTGTCGCGCGACCGGAGCTGGGGTGTCGACCCCGTCGGGGCTGCCGGTCCCGGCCCGCGACTGCAGGCACGAGGGGTGTGGGCAGGCCGTCCGAGGGCAACACAGGGCGGAACGCGGGGGGAGCCGGTTGGACCGGTGGCGCAGGCCACTCGCTGAGCTCGGGGACGAGACCGTCGAGCCATCGGGCGATCACCTGCGGATCTGCGGGTCGGTGCCGGGGCTGCGCGGCGAGCAGCGCCGTGACGAGTCGCCAGAGAACATCCGGCACCCCGCAGGGCCGGCCCGTGAACGGGACCGCGTCCCCGAAGGGTGAGGAAGCGGGCATCCCGACCGGCGCGGAAGGCGCGAAACCGCTCAAGAGCTCATAGAGCAGGGCACCCGCCGCGTACATGTCCGCCGCGCGGGTCGGTCGCGGATCGAGAGCGCTCTCGGGCGCACGGTGCCCGGGGAGGCTGTTGCTCGCCCCGTCCCGGGCACCGTCGGGCATCCTCATGAGGGAGGACGGCGCAGGGAAGGCGTCGAGGTCCGCGATCCGGGGGACGAGCGCGCCGGGTACTTGTTCGAGCAGGACGTTCTCCGGCCTCAGATCCCCGTGCACCAGGCCCGCTGCGTGCAGCGCGCCGAGTCCCCGAAGGATCCCGGCGAGCAACGCCGCTGCCGTCGCGGGCGGGAAAGTGCCCTGCCGGGCGAGAAGACGCCGCAGGTCAGGGCCGTCCACGAGGTCCATCACGATCGCGAGCGTCCCGTCCGCAGCCCGTCCGGCTCCGCGCACAGGGACGAGGTGAGGGTGCCGGAGGCGGGCGAGCACCGCGATCCGACGGGAGAAGGCTCTTCGAGGATCGATCGCCGGTGTGCCGCCGGGGGTGCCGACGAACTTGATGGCGGCCGTCTCGCCGCCCGGTCCCTGCGCCCGCATCACCTCGCCACCGGACCCGCCGCCCAGGCGTGAGACGAGGCGGTAACCGGCAACGGGAGACAGCGCCGGAGACCAGGACAGGAGCCCGCCCGGCTCAGGTTGCCCGCCCAGCTCGTGTCGTCCGTCCAGCTCGTGTTGTCCGTCCATCGATCACGCTCCCTGACCACGCCTGGGGGAGCCTGTCAGGACTCGAACGGCGGTGCGTTGCTCGTGCACAGGCGCCGGCGTCGTCCACAAGGGGCCACCCGAAGCGCGCGGTGGAGTCGGATTCGCCTAGGCTGCCGAGCGACGCGGGGTGCCGCCGGAAGCCGGTGGCTGAGAGCACACCCGTCGAACCTGATCTAGTTCGTACTAGCGAAGGGACGTCAGCCCCATGGCTCACTCCTCTGCCCCCCAGCCCGACGACTGCGCCCACGCCCTGGCTGAACTGCGCCGGCAGGTGCCTCTGGTCCAGTGCCTGACCAACATCGTGGTCGCCCAGTGGACGGCGAACGTCCTGCTCGCCCTCGGGGCCGCGCCGGCCATGGTGGACAACCCCGCCGAGGCGGGGGCCTTCGCCGGGATCGCCGGAGGCGTCCTCGTCAACCTCGGCACCCCGTACCAGGAGACCGCCTCGGCGATGGCACTGGCAGTGGCCGGCGCTGCTCGTGGCGGACGCCCGTGGGTTCTCGATCCTGTCGCCGCGGGGGCCCTGGCCTGGCGGACCACCTTGGCCGAGCAGTTGCTCGACGACGCCCGACCGGCAGTGATCCGGGGTAATGCGTCGGAGATCCTCGCGCTCGCCGGGGGTGCCGGCGGCAAGGGGGTGGAGTCCGTGGACACCCCCGAAGCCGCGCTCGGCGCGGGGATGGACCTGGCCAAGCGGCACGGCACGGTGGTGGCGGTGAGCGGTCCCGTGGACCACCTGACGGACGGGGAACGCGTCGTGCGGATCTCGAACGGGCATCCGTGGTTGACGCAGGTGACGGGTGTGGGGTGTGCGTTGGGGGCCGTCATGGCGGGGTTCGCCGCGGTGGTGGATGACGCGTTGGTGGCGGCTGTCGCGGCCACGGCCACCCTGACCGTGGCGGCGGAGCACGCTGCCGCGCGCAGCGGTGGTCCTGGCTCGTTCGCGGTGGCGCTGTTGGACGAGCTCGCCGACCTGCGGCCCGAGGTGCTCGCCGCTGAGGTGAGATTGGCGTGAGCACGACGGTGAGGGGGGAGCGCCTGCCCACGGCATTCGACCTGTCCCTGTATCTCGTGACCGACACCGGCCTGTGCGGGGAGTTCGGTGTCGCGGCCACGGCGGCCGCGGCGGTGGCCGCCGGCGCAACCGCCGTGCAGTTGCGCGATCCGCACGCCTCCGACGATGAGTTTCTCGCCCTGGGCCGGGAACTCGCCGCAGTTCTTCGCGGCACCGGCGTGCCGTTGATCGTGAACGATCGGGTCCACCTGGTGGGGGCGATCGGTGCCGCCGGGGCACATGTCGGTCAGGGGGATCTCGACGGCACCGAGGCCCGTGCCTTGCTGGGGCCCGGTCAGGTGCTGGGCCTGTCGGTGCAGACTCTTGAGCACGTGGCGGAGGCACGGGCGCGGTTCCTGCGCGATCTCGACTACCTCGGGGTGGGCCCCGTGTGGGCGCAGACGACCAAGCCCGACGCCGCGGTACCGGGCGGACTGGACATCCTCGCCAAGATCGTCGCGGCGAGTCCCTGGCCGTGTGTGGCCATCGGCGGGATCGGCGTCGCGCAGGTGCGGGCCGTGCGGGCAACCGGGGCCGCAGGTATTGCCGTGGTCAGCGCCGTCTGCGGCCGCCCCGATGTCACGGCCGCCACCCGGGCTCTGCGCAAGGCCTGGGACCAAGAGGACGGCACCCGATGACACGTCCCGTGACCGCGTTGACCATCGCCGGCAGCGACCCGTCCGGGGGCGCCGGGATTCAGGCTGACCTGAAGACCTTCTCGGCGCTCGGTGTCTACGGCACCGCGGTGCTGACCGCGTTGACCGCCCAGAACACCTTGGGCGTGACCGGGATCCAGCTGGTGCCGCCGTACTTCGTCGTCGAGCAGCTACGCACCCTGGTCGCGGACGTCGAACTGGACGCGGTCAAGATCGGCATGCTCGCCACCGACGAGATCGCCGAGGCGGTGCGGGAGTTCCTCCTCGAGCACCACCAGCGGACGGTGGTGCTCGATCCCGTGATGGTGGCGACGAGTGGGGACCGCCTGCTGAGCCCGGAGGCGGTGGAGGCGGTGCGCCGGCTGATCCCGGTCGCCTCCCTCGTGACCCCGAATCTCCACGAGGCCGCGGACCTGCTGGGCACCGGGGTCGCCACGGACCTGCCGCAGATGCGTGACCAAGCACGTCGTCTGCTCGCCGCCGGGGCCCGACGAGTTCTCCTCAAGGGTGGACATCTCATCGACCGGGAGCAGGCGGTCGACGTCTACGCCGAACCCGGACACGAGGAGGTGCTCACCGCTCCGCGAATTCGCACGGCGAACACCCATGGCACCGGATGCACGCTGTCCTCCGCGGTGGCGGCCCTGCGTCCCCAGCACGAGGACTGGCCGAGCACGGTGCGTGCCGCGAAGGAGTGGCTCACCGGCGCGATCTCTGCCGGGCGTGATCTGGACGTGGGCAGCGGTCACGGACCGGTGCACCACTTCGCCCGGCTGTGGCCGCCACGCTGACATCGGATCCCCTGAGCTGACGCCAGGGCTCGCGCTGTGGTGAGCCTGTCAGTCACCAGGCACCTGTCCGACAAGTCTCATCGGCTTGACCCTGCACCTATCAGCGCCGCTCTGCATCGACCACCGTGCCGCGGTTGCGGCCGGGCACCGTGTCTTCCTCCGGGTCCGATGCTGCCGTGCCGTCGTGATCGGACGCGGTGTCGCCTCGGGGGAGCGTCCGGCGCCCGACGCGGTCCGCGGCCGGGAGCGCGAGGAGCGCAGCGACGAGGAACGAGGCCAGGGACGCGGAGAGCCACGGCTGACCGGTGACGTGCGCGGCGTCGCCGAGCTGCCGCCAGAGGTCGGACCAGACGCCGATCGAGCCAGGATTGATCACCTGGTACACCACGAAGCCGGCTGCCCAGGCCGCGAGCATCGCCGGGCGGAGCGGGGCGTCGGTCGAGACGTCCCACGACCGGTCGCGGTGCCGCCACCACGCAGCGACGAGCACCCCGGACAGGGGGACGAACACCCCGCCGATCACGTAGAGGAAGTTCGTGTACTGGGCGATGTCCAGGGTGGCGGCCAGCGCGGTCGCGAGTACACCGATGCCGACGGAGAGGATCCGCCGGTCCCAGCGTGGGGCGAGGTTCTGCACCGACACGGCTGTCGAGAACACGTCGGCGAAGCTGGCGTCGGTTTCCCGCACCACCAGCACGGCGAACGCGGCCGTCCCCAGGGGGAGGGAGAGGAAGAGCGGGAAGATCCCGTTCGGGTCGCGGTCCACCTGCGCCAGGGCCACCATCCCGACGAGCATGCAGATGATCTGAGCGGCGGAGAAGGACAGGAAGCCGCCCGCGAACGCCTGTCGGGTACTGCGCGCGTGCCGGGAGTAGTCCGCCCCCAGCGGCACCCAGGAGATGGGGATGGCCACCGCGGCGTCCACGCCGAGCCAGAAGCCGGACCAGGAGCCCGCGGTCACCGGAACGGGGTGCCGGAGCATGCCGACGACGAGCACGAGCAACGCCACGATCACCAACAGGGACACATAGCGGCGGAGGATCCGGATGGCGCCGAGTGGCCGGATGGTCAGGGCGATGGTCACCGCACCGGCCAGACACACGAACACCCAGTGGGGGAGCGCCCGGTGGGTCACGGCGCGCAGTCCGCCGGCGATGACCACCAGTTCGAAGACGGCCCACCCCAGACACTGCGCCAGGTTCAGGATCGTGGGCAGGTAGGAGGCTCGGGCACCCAGCAACCCCCGCAGCAACACCATGGCCGGAGCCCCGACGCGGGATCCCAGAGCCAGGGACGCCGCCAGAGCGAGGGAGCCGAGGACCGTGCCGGTCACCACCGCGGTCACGCTCGCGCCCAGGCTCAGCGGTGCGGCGCCGACCGGCGTGAGCACCGACATCGCCCCGGCGAATCCGAGGAGCGAGACGCCGAGATTGCCCCAGAATCCACATTGGTCGAGCAGGCCGAGTGCACGTGGCGCCGGCTCGACGAGCGTGGCCGGTACCTCGGCCGTCGTTGAGGGCGCAACGTGCAGCGTGTCCGTCAAAGTCATCGGGCACCTCTTCCTTCGCCAGCGTTACCTGGATCAGGTTCGAGCGGTCGGTGGCCTGGGCCGGGGTGTACGACAACCCCTGGACAGCCACCCTCTCAGCCCGTTAGCGCGGGCTCCCGCGGGTCGGCACGAGTATAGGGGTGGGTGCCACGGGCGGCCGGTCGCCGTTGGTGCGTCGTCCAGCGAGGCCCCAGGGATCACCCCCGGCCCGAGGGGCCGCATCGGCGAGCGGACGATTGCGTGACTTTGCGCAGTCGCAAGGTCGCGTTCGGTGTACCTTTGGGGGAAGATCCGTGCCGCCGCGTTCGCGGGCCGCGGCCGGGGGACGCTCGCGCTGGGGCGGAGATTCTCGGCATTCGGTTTGATCTCGCCATAGGACGGGCACGGTGTGTGGACGACGGGCCGACAATCCCTGAGAGGCATACGATTATTCCCATGCGGAGCGCGTACGCACTCGCCGCCCGCGCGGTGATGTTACTGATGGTGTTCGTGGTCACGGCGGGTGCGACCGGTGTCGTGGCGTCGGCGCTCTTCCTCCCGGCAGCTCAGATGAGCAGCGTGGTCGCCCACGACGCCGTGCGATTCTTCGATTCCCTGCCCACCGATCTCGCCGAGGTCCCATTGTCCCAGCGGTCGGTGATGCTGGCCAGGGACGGTTCGGTTCTGGCCCGGTTCTACGACGAGAACCGGACGGTGGTTCCCTTGAGCAAGGTGTCTTCATTCATGCGGGCGGCGATCGTCTCGATCGAGGACTCGCGTTTCTACGACCACGGCGGGGTGGACACCCGCGGGGTTCTGCGCGCGGCCGCGAACAATGCCCTGGGGCGCAGCATCCAGGGCGCGTCCACCCTCACCCAGCAGTTCGTGAAGAACATGCTCGTGGAGCAGGCGCTGGCCAAGGGCAACCGCGATGCGGCGAACCGGGCGACCAGCGACGACTACGGCCGCAAGATCCGGGAGATGAAACTGGCCATCTCCTTGGAGACCAAGTACAGCAAGGACAAGATCCTCGAGGGGTACCTCAACATCGCCAACTTCGGGGACGGCACCTACGGCGTGGAAGCGGCGTCCTGGTACTACTTCCACCGGCACGCCGCGCAGCTCACCCTCTCGGAGGCGGCGACCCTCGCCGGTCTCGTGCAGGCCCCGGCGGAGGACAGTCCCCGCACGCACCTCCACCAGGCGCAGGCTCGGCGCGACGTGGTGCTCGCCCGCATGCGCCAGCTCGGAGTGATCACCCCCGTGCAGTACCAGGTCGCGCGCCGGACCCCGCTGGCCCGGGAGGTCCACCTCACCCGGACTCCGAACGGCTGCGCGAGCGCCGGGCCGACGGCGTTCTTCTGCGATTACGTGGTCCAGGAACTCCTCAAGGGTTCGCGCTACAAGGCGCTCGGGAGGACGCCCGAGGCACGCCGGCAGATGCTGTACCGGGGTGGGCTCACTGTCCGGACGAGTCTCGACCCGCGCCTGGAGCAGGCTGCCTGGCACGCGGTCAACAAGCACATCCCCTACGACGATCCCGGAGGAATCTCGACGGCCGCGGTCACCGTGCGACCCGGCACGGGCGAGGTCCTGGCCATGGTCGAGAACCGGGTCTTCTCGCTGACCGATGAGCACGGCGGGACAGCCCTCAACTATGCGGTGGACGAGAACCGGACCGGGACGATCGGATTCCAGCCGGGATCCACGTTCAAGCCGTTCACCCTGGCCACCTGGCTGGCGGCGGGGAAGTCCGCGGGCACCACCGTCGACGCGAGCAACTTCCACCGGCCCTTTTCTGACTTCCGCCGCTGCGGCAAGCGGCTCCGTGATCATCAGGTCTACGACTTCACCAACTCCGAGGGCACGGAGACGGGCCGGATGAGCGTCTTCCAGGCGACGTACGAGTCCGTGAACAGCGCCTACGTCGACATGGAGTCCCAGTTGGATCTGTGCGACGTCGCGCAGACCGCGGAGGCGCTGGGCGTGCACCGGGCCGCCCCCGTGTCCAGCTCGGCCAACTGTGGTGTCGCCCCCACGGGCGTGCCGACCTGCTTCCCGTCGCTGACCCTGGGGATCCTGAACGTCTCGCCGCTGACCATGGCATCCGCCTACGCGACGTTCGCGGCCGGAGGGCGTTACTGCCCGCCCGATCCGGTACTGCGGATCCTCGGCCGTGGAACCGGCGGGAGACCGGGAAGACCCCTGGGACTTCCGGCGGTGGCCTGCACGCAGGCGCTGTCCCCCGGGGTGGCGGCGGGTGTGGCCGCCGTGCTGCGACAGACCATCGAGAACCCCGCGGGTACCGCCCATTCGACCGCGCAGATCGGCCGACCGGCCGGGGGCAAGACGGGGACCACGGACCATGCCGTGGACACCTGGTTCGACGGCTTCACCCCGCAACTGTCCACCTCGGTCTGGGTCGGCGATCTGCACACGCATCGCTCGCACGGCCAGGAGGTGCGCAACGACCTCCACGACGTGACGATCAAGGGCAAGCACTACTCGGTGATCTACGGGTACAAGATGGCCGCACCGATCTGGAACGACATCATGTCCTTCGGCAGCGAGGGACTGCCGGTGGTGGACTTCCCGAAGCCACCGGCGGCCCTGGTGCGCGGGAGCCGGACCGACGCCACCGCCGGCGGCGCAGGGAAGAAAGGGCACGGCCAGGGGAGCGGGAGCGGTACCAACGGGCACGTACCTGCGACGCCGGGTCACGTGACGCCACCCGGCAAGCCGACGGGCTAAGCACCGGGCCGGTCGGAAGGCACCAGGCCGGCCGGGCAGCACCGGGCCAGTCGGGTAGTGGCGGCCCAGGCGCCGAGCGACCGAGCGTGAACGATCACTGGTCACGGTGGTTCAATCGGGAGCGTGAGACGTCCTTTTGCCCAGGTCGACGTGTTTGCCGAGACTGCCTGCGGTGGGAACCCGGTTGCGGTCGTTCTCGACGGCACGGGCCTGACCGACGCCGAGATGTCCCGGTTCGCCCGCTGGACGAACCTGTCCGAGACCACCTTCGTGCTGCCGCCGACCGTGCCCGATGCGGACTACCGGGTGCGGATCTTCACGCCCGGCGGCGAGCTGCCCTTCGCCGGGCACCCCACGCTCGGGACCTGCCACGCCTGGCTGGACGCATCCTCCGCGCCGGCCGCGGGAAAGGCCCGAACCGACGGTGGTGAGGTCGTGCAGGAGTGCGCGGCCGGCCTCGTCCGAGTCTGCCTCGGGGAGGGGATGCTCTCCTTCGCCGCGCCACCGCTCGTTCACACCGGACCGGTCGACCAGGTGTTGGTCCGCCGGGTGGCGGACGTCCTGGGCATCCCGGTCGGGGAGATCCTGGATGCCGCCTGGGCCGACAACGGACCGCGCTGGGTGGCGGTCCTCCTCGCCGATGCCGTCCGAGTGCGTGCCCTGCGCCCGGGCCCGGTGGGGGATCTCTTCATCGGGGTGGTCGGTCCCCACCCCGACGGCTCGCCGGAGGCGGTCGAGGTGCGGGCGTTCTTCCCGGTGGACGGTGCCACGGTCGAGGACCCGGTCACGGGAAGCCTCAACGTCGGGTTGGCCCCCTGGCTCGTGCGGACGGGACGGACGTCGCTGCCCTACACGGCCTCCCAGGGCACGGTGCTGGGCAGGGACGGGCGCGTCTTCCTCTCCGGCGGCATCGACGCCGGGGAGACGTTGTGGGTGGGCGGGTGCACGCGCACCCTCGTCGAGGGATCGGTGGACCTGTGAGTGACGACGGTACGGCCGATGCCGGTGCTCGCGACGCGCGAGGGCCGGTGCTCGTGACCGGGTGCAGTTCCGGCATCGGCCGGGCCACCGTGACCCGGTTGCTGGCCGCCGGGCACACCGTCTACGCGAGTGCCCGCGCCGTGGAGTCCCTGGCCGACCTCGCCCGCGCCGGAGCCCACACCCTGCAACTCGACGTCACGGACGAGGAGTCCATGCGGCGCGCCGTGTCGCAGGTCGAGGACGCGCACGGTCGCGTCGGGGTGCTGGTGAACAACGCCGGGTACGGGGCCTACGGACCCGTCGAGCGGGTGCCGCTGGACGACGTGCGCCGGCAGTTCGAGACGAATCTGTTCGGGCTCGGCCGGATGTGCCAACTGGTCCTGCCCGCCATGCGGGCGGCGGGTGCGGGGCGGATCGTGAACGTCGGCTCGATGGGCGGCCGAATGACCTTCCCCACCGGTGGCTGGTACCACGCCAGCAAGTACGCGGTGGAGGCGTTGAGCGACGCCCTGCGGGTTGAGGTGGCCCCGTTCGGGGTCCGGGTGGTGCTCGTCGAGCCGGGGCTCATCCGCACCGGATTCGGTGCCATTGCCACGCACGGACTGGCGCAGGTGGCCGAGACGGACCCGTACCGGGCGCTGTGCACCGCCTCCGACGACGTGACCACGCGCGGCTACCGGTCGCCCTTCGCGGCCGGGCCCGGATCGGTGGCCCGAGTGATCGAGCGTGCGGTGTCGGCGTCCCGTCCCCGCCCGCGCTATCTCGTGACGCCCGCGGCGCGGGCCCTCGTGCAGGTGCGGCGGCTGGGCGGGGACCGGGTCTGGGACCTTGCCATGCGGATCACCTACCGGAAGCGCTGACCGGCGCTCCCGGGTCAGGGGCGTGCGCGACGATCCGGTCCGTCCGGTGGAATAGCACAGGTTCCCCGCCTCGTCCGTCTCGGGCTGCTGCCAGGATCCGCACCCGACCGCGCGTGCGGGCGGCCCGGACGTGAGGGCGATGGGCCGATCGACGCTCAGTGGTGGGCAGGTCTGGTCTCATTGCGAACCTTCATCCGCCGATCAGGCCGGTCCGGCAGGCTCTCGCCCGCGCGAATTCCTCCAGCGACCGTCGGGCCTCCGCCTTCCGTCTCGGGGCGGGTCCGGAGCCTGCGGCAGGCTTCCGGGTGATCTCCTCAAGCGAGCCGAGGAGTGCGTCGACGTCGTCCTGAGTGTTCTCGATCCCCAGGCTCACCCGGGTCAGACCGGGCAGGGACATGCCGGAGAACACGTTCAGCATCAGTCGCTGGAACTGCTCGAGCGGCCTCGAGATGCCCAACAACGACTTGATCATCATGTGGGCGCAGTGGCAGCCGGCCCGGACGCCGATCCCGCTGCGTTCGGCCAGTTCGGCGGCCACCCGTGCGGCCAGTTTGTTCCCGACGCGAAAAACGATCACGCCGCCCCGGTCGGGGAACCGTGGTGAGTCCGGGCTTCGCACGCCGTACACGGTGACCTGCGGTATCTGCGCCATCCCACGCAGGGTCCGGGCGGTCAGCTCCTGTTCCTCCTGACGGATCACGTCGAGGCCGATACGCCGCAGGAGGACGAGGGCCTTGCCGAGAGCGGCGATACCACCGACGTTCTCCTCGCCGGATGCGTGGATCGACGCCAGCTCCGCGGCGCTGAAACGCACGAGTCCCCTTCTCGCGACCAGCACGCCGGTGCCGAACGGCGCGTAGCACTTGTGGGCCGAGAACGCGAGGTAGTCGATCTCGCAGGCCGCCACGTCCACCGGGTGGTGCGCGACCAGTTGAGCCGCGTCCACGAGCAGGCGTGCGCCGTACCGGTGCGCGACCCGGCCGATTCCGGCAAGGTCGTTGCGGGTGCCGAGCACGTTGGACGCCCCGCTCACGGTCACCAGGGTGATCCGTTGCCTGCCGTGCACCTGTTGCTCGTTGTACGCCCGGAGCAGCGTCTCCAGGGCCGTTCCGTCCAGGAAGCCCTCCGGATCGACCGGCAGGCGTACCAGTGAGGCACCCGGCAGACCGCGCCACGGCAGCTCGTTGGAGTTGTGCTCCATGACCGTGCCCACCACGACGGGGCTGATCGTGTCGTCCCGGTCCTTGTCCAGATTCTCCGCGACCAGGTTGATCGCCTCGGTGGTGTTGGCGGTGAAGACGATCTCGTAGTCCGCCTGCGGTGCGTGGAGCACCTCCGCGCAGATCGACCGGACCTCCTGGACGATCTCCTGCCGCACCGGCTCCGGCTGGAGCCATCCCTGGACGGCGGCGTCCCAGATCGGTTCGAAGGTGGGTGTGCTGGCGGCGTTGTCCAGATGGATGAAGGGCTTGGGGCCGCCCGCGGTCGGTACGGGAAGCCGCCCCCCGATGAGGGTCTTGCGGAGTTCGGCCAGCAACTCCCGCCCGGCGAACGGCGTCAGCTGATCCTGGTACAGGATGTCGGCGGCCGTTCGTTCCTCGACGGCGGCTCCCGGGAGCACGTTCCCGCCCAGTTGAAGCGCGTTGGCGAGGGCGATGACGTTAACCACGGCGGGCGTGCCGGCCTCGAACCTGTCCGGGGCCTTGGCCCAGACGACCCAGCCGGGCGCGACCAGGCGTGCCGTGCCTCCGCCGGGTTGCGGCGGAGGGCCGGCGGGCAGTGCGCGCCGTGCGACGGCGACCGCCCGTAGCCCCAGAGGCAGACCGAGATCCTGGCTGGAGACGATCCGGCAGTGCTGGTGTCCGACATACGCCTGCAGGGACTCCGCCTGTCGCGGGGAGCAGAAGACGACCGTGTAGCGGTTCCGGGGCAGGCCGAGCTGCTCCAGGACGACCTCCCGGGCCCGCTCGTACAGGTGGGTCGACACGAACGAGTACGCGCCGCTGCCCCGGTGCACATTGGCATAGGTCTCGAGCACGGTGTGCACCCGCGTGGTGAGTTCGGAGAACGTTTCGCCGCCTGTTTCACCGGTCCCTCGTGGGTCGGGTGTTCGTGCTGTTGCCTCGTCCACTAGGCCCTCCGCGTGGGTCGCAATCGCGTGCCGATCCCGCTGGATCCGGCCGCTGCGAGAGGTACGACGAGGGACGGTCAAGATTCGTTCCGGCAACGGAGCGCCGGAGCGCGAGGCCAGGATCGACCGCGGCCTGGCCTCCAGCCTGGTCAGTCGTCCGGTTCGTCCGCGGTACCGGTCTCCTGGGGGATGGTCGCGAGGTCGTACGGCGTGCGCTGGTAGACGCAGTAGTTGAGCCAATTCGCGTAGAGCAGGAAGGCGTGCGACCGCCAGGTGATCATCGGTGGGCGGTCGGGGTCGTCGCCCGGGAAGTAGTTCCGCGGTACCCCGATCGACAACCCCTTCTCGAGGTCACGCCGGTACTCGGTGGCCAGCGTGTATCTCTCGTACTCGGGATGCCCGGTGACGAAGAGTTGACGCCCGTCCTCGCTGGCCGCCAGGTACACCCCGACCTCGTCGGACTCGGCGAGCAGTCGCAGCCCGGGGATGGCCCGGATCTCGTCGGCCCGCACCTCGGTGTGCCTCGAGTGCGGGGCGGGGAACTCCTCGTCGAAGCCACGCAGGATCGGTGAGTGCGGATCGAGTACCCGATGCGGGAAGACCCCGAACGCCTTGTCGGGCAGGGGGTACTTCTTGACCCCGAAGTGCCGGTAGAGGCCGGCCTGCGCCCCCCAGCACACGTGGAGCGTCGAGAACACGTGGTCGGCGCTCCAGTCCATGACCTCGCAGAGCTCGGGCCAGTAGTCGACGTCCTCGAAGGGAAGGCGCTCCACGGGCGCCCCCGTGATCACGAGCCCGTCGAACTTGCGATCGCGCACCTGCTCGAACGTCGCGTAGAAGGCCTCGAGATGCTCGGGGGCGGTGTTCTTCGACTCGTGGGAGTCCATGTGGAGCAGGGTGATCTGCACCTGTAGGGGGGTGTTCCCGAGAAGCCGGAGCAGCTGCGTCTCGGTGTCGACCTTCGTCGGCATGAGATTGACGATCGCGATCCGCATCGGGCGGATGTCCTGGTGCCCGGCGCGCGTGTCCGTCATCACGAACACGTTCTCGGACTCGAGTACGCGGCGGGCGGGCAGCGTCCGCGGGATGGTGACAGGCACGACAGCTCCTCGTACGGCGGTTCCGGCTGGTACCCATTCTTGTGGGCGCTGCGCCGTCCCGCGGCTCGGGTCCGTACCCGTCAGGTGACGGGCCGCTGATCGGCGGTGACGCGCGGGCTGCCCACGCAGCGAGGACAGCTGCCCCTGCGGACGAAGCAGGGCCTGCCTCCGTGAACGAGAGCGGCCTCCCGCCGTGACTGAGACTGAGTCAGGGGTTCCCCTGAGCGCGAGTCAGGGGTTCCCCTGAGGGCGGGTGAGGGCTTCCCCCCGGAGGGCGAGGCAGGCCTTCCGCCGGTGGACCGGATGTGCCACGGTTCGCGGGAGGGCACGCCGGCGCAGGGCACGCGGGACGGCGTCGGCGGCCCGGGGGAGAAAACAGGGGACAGGAATGCGCGACGTTCTGGTGGTGTACGGGAGCCGCAACGGCTCGACCCGCGAGGCGGCCGAGACGTTTGCCGCCACCCTGCGCGGGGACGGCCGGGAGGTCACCCTCGCGGAGGCGGAACGCATGCGGGATCCGGTGACCGGATACCGGCTTGTCGTGGTCGGCGGTTCTCTCTACAACGGACGATGGCACACGGGCGCCCATCACTTCCTGCGCCGGCACCGTCGGGAACTGGCGGAGATCCCGGTCGCCGTGTTCGCGCTCGGCCCACGACGGGATCTGCCGGAGGCCTGGGCCCGCTCACGGTCGCAGCTCGACGGGGCACTGCGACGCCGGTCGTGGCTCCGGCCCGTGGCCGTGACCGTCTTCGGGGGCGTGGACCCGCCGAAGCGGGAACGGCACGCCGACCTGCGCGACCCGGCCCTGATCGAGGGATGGGCCCGTTCCGTGGTCGAACACCTCAAGCCCGGCCCGACGGACGGTCCGCTCGCGGGGTGAGCTCCCTGCCGGCAAGCGCGGCGGCGAGCAACTCGGGGAAGGTGTCCGGCGTGGCCGCGAAGGCGGGGACGCCCAGACCCGCGAGCGCCGTCGCCGTCTCGTGGTCGTAAGCGGGCACGCCGGAGTCGGAAAGCGCCAGGAGCACGATCACGCGCACTCCGCGGGCGAGCAGGCGGGCGACGCGCGGGAGCAGGCCGTCCCGAGGACCGCCCTCGAACAGGTCGCTCACGAGGATGAGCAGGGTCTCGTGCGGGCGACGGATGAGGGTCTCGCAGTAGGCCACGGCCCGGTCGATGTCGGTGCCCCCGCCCAGCTGCACCCCCAGGAGCACCTCGACCGGATCGTGCAGCTGCTCGGTGAGATCGACCACCGCGGTGTCGAAGGCCACGAGGGCGGTCCGCAGGGTGGGGAGAGCCGCGAGCACCGCGGCGAAGACGGACGCGTGGACGACCGACTCAGCCATCGAGGCGGACTGGTCGACGGCGAGGACGACCTCGCGCCCCAGAGTCTTCCGGGCGCGGCGGTGGCCGATCAGGCGCCGGGGGACGAGGACGCGGCGTTCGGGCAGGTAGTGCTCGAGATTCGCGAGGACGGTGCGGTTCCAGTCCACCTCACCGGGGCGCGGCCGGTGGTGGGGGGCGGACCGGTCGAGCGCTCCGGTGACCGCCGCCCGGGTGCGCAGGGCGATCCTGCGCTCGACGTCGGCGACGACCCGGCGGATCACCTCGCGAGCGGTCTCCCGGGACTCCTGTGGCATCACCCTGCTCAGGGTCAGGAGTGTTCCGGCCAGCCGGACGTCGGGCTCCATGCTGCGGAGCACCTCCGGCTCGAGCAGCAGCCGGGTGAGGTCGAGGCGTTCGACGGCGTCCTGCTGCAGGATCCGGACCACCTCGGCCGGGAAGTACCGGCGGATGTCGCCCAGCCAGCGGATCACCCGGGGAGCCGATCCCGCCAGGCCACCGGTGCGGTCCTTCTGGACGGAGCCGTCGGGGTCGGCTCCGGGTTCGTAGAGCTCGCCCAGGGCGGCGTCCATCGCCAGGTCGTCTGCGCCCAGGTCACGGCCGAGCGGTTCCTCGGCGGCCGGGCCGAGCACGAGCCGCCAGCGCCGGGCCCGTTCGTCGGGGGATCCGGATCCGCTCACCGGGGGTCCTCCGGGCTGCTCGTCGCGAGCGCGCCGGCGCGGAACAACAGCGCTACCGTGTTCACCGCGGCCGTGGCCAGGGCGGTGTCGAATGCCGGGCCGGTGTCGAGCGCCGAGCCCGGGACGGCGGTGTCGAATGCGGCATCGGCATCGTGGCCGGCGCCGACCAGGGCCGCGATCCGGCGCGGGAGGCAGCGCCTCTCGGGGGAACGGGATCCCGGCGGGAGGACCGCCCTGGCCGCCCGCTCGGCGACGAGCCGGCGCTGGCCGGTCGCGAAGCTGGACGCGGCCCGTCGCAGCAGGGGGAGAACGTCGACGAACTCCTGTGCGGACAGCCCGGTGAGCCAGTGGTCCACGAGCGCGAAGAGCTCGGCGTCGTGAGCGAGGAGCAAGCCACCACCACCCAGGAAGCCCTCGACCCAGGCGGCCTGCGTGGTGACGGGTGTACCAGGGGAGAGTGCGCGCGCCAAGTGGTCCCCGGTCGCGCTCGCGTCGAGCCGGCCCGCGTCGAAGAGCAGGCGCACGAAGCGGCCCGCGATCACCCCGTGGAGGTCCCGGCGGGCGGCCAGCTCGGCGAGCAGCACGTGCCAGCGCTCGCGCATCGCGGCTCCCCCCGGCAAGGCCGCGCGCAGGGCCAGCGCGTCGTGAACGGCGTCGACCCGGCGACGCAGGCCGCCGGCCGCGTGGTCGTCGAGCCGGCCGACCGCCACGGGCAGCCCCGCGAACACGCGTGCGAGGAGGGCGTCGGCGACGTCCACGAGCGGCGTCGGGTCGGTGCCGCGGACATCGCCGTACCGCACGGCCCGGACCAGAGCGGGGACGGCGTCCATGAGGGCCGCGACGTCCTCCTGGCCGGCGGCGCACCGGTCGAGCGAGGCGAGCAGCTCGGGCAATGCGCCGGGGAGGTCGGCGAGCAGGCACCGCTCGACCGCGGCCGTGACCTCGGCCAGCATCCCCGAGCGGGCGGCCTGCCCCACGAGACGGGCGCGGGCGGCGTCCTCGACGGTGGTTCCCCAGGGCGAGGCCTCGATCAGGGCGGCGGCGAGTTCCGGGTACCAGCGCAGGGTCCAGGACTCCCGGAAGGTGCCGGTGCCGCGCACCGAGCTCTCGCGGGGGGTGCCCCAGGGCACGCCGAGCACGATGAGCCGGTGCAGGAGGTGGGAGCGTGCCCGGTCCGTGGCCCGGCGCAGATCGAGGTCGAGCGTCAGGCCCTCGGCCGTGCGGGCAAGGCGCAACCGCCGAGCCGTGGCGGCCAGATCGCGGACCAGGGGCACACCCGGAATCCCGTCGGGGACGGTGCCGAGGCGCTCGCCGATCACCAGTCGTTCGGTGACGAGGCGGAGGCGCAGTTCGTCCCCGTCGCAGAGGGCGGCCCGGGTCGCCTCCGTCAGCTCGTCCAGCCCCGGCAGGCGCCGGCCCCGCAGCGCGGCCAGGGCCTCGGCCAGGCGCAGGGCCTCGACCACGTGTCCGGTGGCGACCGGCAGGTCCGCGGTGCGCAACTCCCGGGCGACCCGGACGAGCCACCGTGCCGCGGGACGATCCGGTGCGGAGAAGAGGTGCGCGTACCACCCCGGGGACATCACGCCGGCGCCGTAACCGGAGGCCTGGGCCAACCGGGAGTGACTCCAGGGCACCCAGGTGAGCACGCCCTGCCGGCGGGGGAGGCCGCGCAGCAGCCCTGCGTCGGCAGCGGCCGGGGGGAAGGGCGCCGCCAGCGCGGGCGCGTGCCAGGCGCCGCAGACGACCGCGACTCGTCCGGCGCCGTCGGCCCAGCGACGCCGGACCTCCCGGCGCATGTGTGCCTCCCGACGGGCGTCGAGCTGCGGGACGGGTTCGGACCGCACCGCGGACATGGCGGCGAGAACGACCGTGAAGGGGTCCTCGCCCGGCGCGGACCGCTCGACGAGGTCCTCCCACCAGCGCTCCGGGTCCTCGTGACCGCCGGCCCGGGCGAGCGCGGCGATCGGGTCGATCGCGATCGGGTCGACTGTGGCCGGGTCGACTGTGGCCGGGGAGTCGAGGTCGGGGACCGCGTCACCGGCCTGCCGGGCGGCCAGCTGAACCCCGGAGGGCAGGTCGCAGAAACCTGCCGCCACCTCGTGGTCGAGGGCCCAGCGGAGTGCCTGCCACTCCGGGGAGAACTCGGCGAAGGGCCAGAAGACCGGTTCCTCCGGCTCCCCTGCCTGGTGCGCGAGCAGGGCCACCGGTGGCTGCATCGCGGGGTGCGCGATCCACGGCACGAGCGCGCCGGCGTCCACCGGGCCCTCGACGAGCACCGCGTCCGGGTGGATGCGCTCGAGTGCGGCGAGCACCGCCCGCGCGGATCCCGGGCCGTGGTGACGGATGCCGAGCACCTCGACGAACGCACTCACCGCAACTCCTCGCCCATGTCCCGGCGGAAGGTGAGGAGGTCGGCCGCCTCGACGAACCGGAGCAACAGCGGGGAGCCCGCCGGCCACCGGTCCGCGGCGCGCAACAGCGGTTCGGCGTACCCGACGGGCAACCGGTGCCCGGCCAGTGCCAGTACCGCGGGGACCTCCTGGACCGGTGGACCGGGTCGGGCGAGCCGGTCCAGCACTGCCCGGGCGAGCGGCTCGGGCCACGGCGCCGGAACGGTCTCGAGCAGCGACAGCGGCAGGTGCGGGCCTCGCCGGAGAAGGCGCACCACGGCCGTGGCCCGTGCGGGTACCGGAAGTACGGGCAGCAGTGCCAGAAGGTCAGATGCTTGCCGTTCGCCCGGCCAGTCCGCGACGGCGAGCAGGGCCCGGCACCAGATCTGGTCGCGTTCGCGCGCGGCGGCGCGGGCCCAGCCCTGCCAGAGGGACTCCTCCCAGCCGCCGGCGTCCTCGGCCTGCAGCACCTCCTCGGGAGTGCGCCCCAACGCGGGGATCCAGGTGGCCGGTGGCGTCGCTGCGATCAGTTCCGCCACCGCCTGCCGATCCGCGGTGCTCGGTCCGGCCTCGATTCCCCGCCGCCCGCTCCGCGTTCTCGGTCCACCCGCTCGGGCCTCCTGCCGATCACCCTGGGTCCCCGGTCCACCTTCTGGGGTCTCCTGCCGATCACCCCGGGCCCTCGGTCCGCTGCCCGGTGCCTCCGGCCGGTCGCCATGGACGCCGGCGCCGATGCCGGGGAGGAAGCCAGGCACCGGTGGGGTCACGACGAGCCGGTACCCCCGCCAGGTGCGTTCACGGCGCACGGTGGCCAGCGCACGTGCGCGCGTCTCGCGGGCGTGACCTGGACTCTGGTCCGATCTCTCCCCGGACGGGGACGGGGACGGGGACGGGGACGGGGACGGGGACGGGGACGGGGACGGGCTCGAGTAGGGCACGCCAGCGTGGACGCTGAAGGGCGAGCCACTGCCCGCGTGGTCCGATCGTGGCGAGCACGGAGGACGCGAGCGGCGGGTGGGCCGCTGCGGCGTCGAGCAGTGCCGGCAGGAGCCGGGGTGGCGGCCGCAGGGTCCGGGACGCGGCGGTGTCGAGCCACTCGGACAGCAATTCGGTGTCCTCGCGTTCGAGGAGTCCGGTCAGGCGTTCGGCCGCAGGGGGCGGTGCGACGCGCGGTTCGGACGTGGATCGGGAGGCCGACTCGGGAACAGGGTCGCGGTCTGATTCGGGCAGGGCACCGGAGCTCGGCGTGGTGAGGAGGTCCGGCGCCGGCTCGGGGAGGGGCCGGGGCGGGTCCGGACGTGCTCCGGCCCGGCGGTGGACCGTGGCGAGTGCGGCGAGCTCGAGGAGGCGTCGGGCGTCGTCCACGATCGGTGGCAGGTCCGCGAGCGTGGGAGCCAGGGCCGTCAGCATGTCGCCGGGTGGACTGGGACGTCGGGCGGTGCCCAGGAGGGCCGCGACGACCAGAGCGTCCCAGTCGACGTAGCCGGATGGAAGGACGCCGGAACGACCGAGCAGTGGTGGGCCGGAACGACCAGGTGGCTGGGCACCTGAGTCACCGGGTGGCAGGGTGCCAGAGGACGCCGTCACAGCGCGATCGGTGGGTGGTGCGTGAGCAGGGCAAGCGCCCGAAGACCCCCCGGGACGACCTCGGCGAGCAGCGGGACCGGGACGCCTCCGGATTCCGCGAGCAGCACCCAGGCGGACTCGCCGGCATCGAGGAGCGGCGCGCTGCCCTCGGTGTCCACCAACCACCAGCGATCGCCCTCGACGACGGGGGTGGCGGTCACCAGCACCGGCCAGGACCGGGTCCAGGGGTTCGCGACCACGGCGTCCGCCCACCGGGTGAAGGCGGCGCCGAGGGTTCCGCAGGAGGGTGGGACCCAGCGTCCGGGGCGCTCGTGGATCTCCCCGACCAGGGCCCGGAGCGGCGTCGCCGCCGGGTGGTGGTGGAGATCCGCCCGCAGGACGTCGCCCGGATTCAGTGTGTCGTCGACCGGATGGTCGCGGCCGCCGAAGGAGCGCACCTCCGCCAGCTGTCCGGTGGCCCGTCCGTGCAACCACACCTGACTCGTCGTGAGTCGTTGCTCGGTCGTCTGCCGTTGCGCGAGCACCTGCCACACATCGGTCACGGGCGGGGCGGCGAGCACCTCCCGGCGGGTGACCGGCAGACCGAGCTCGGCCCGGACGCTGTGCACGAGGGGCGCCGGGAGATGCTCCCCCTCCTGCCAGGGAGAACAGGCGAGGAGGTGGAGCAGGGCGAGCTCTTCGAGCAACGGCGCCGGGCGAAGATCTCCGGCTCGTTCGAGGACCGCCAACTGCCGCACGGTGCGCGCCACGCCCGGCAACTGCGCGTCGACCATGCGCGCGGCGAGTTCCTCGGACGGTTGTCTGCCCGGTGGCGCGGCGTGGGCCAGGCCCGCCCGCACCCGGTCGAGCAGCCATCGGTCAAGTTCAGCGAGCCCTGCCGCTCTCCGGCGGTGGCGCTCCTGTTCCCGGCGTGCGGTGGCGGACCCGTGGTGGTCCGGCTGCCTGGGCACGGGCACACGATAGGCGCAGGCTCGCGAAGGGTGGGGTGGGGTGTCGTGCGGTGAGCGGAGAGATCGGAGGACCCCCTGACCCGGGAACGCACCTCAACTGCTCAGGAACGCGCTTCGCTCTCCCCGGGAACGCGCCTCGCCTGCTCAGGAACGCGCCTCGACCTCGCGGACCTGCGGGTGGGGATCGGGCCGGGTCACGGACTCACGCCGCAGGGCGCCTCCTGGACGCGCGGGCGTCCGGTGACGGTCGCCTCGTGGGGGCAGTCCGGTGGCGAAGACCCGCCCGGCCGGGCTGAGGAGCAGGAGCGCGGTGAGTCCGACGCCGGTGCCCGCGACGAGCGGGAGCGTCCCGAGGTGGCCCGTGCTGAAGATGGCCGAGCCGAGGGCGGAGCCACCGACGATGCCGCTCTGGAAAACGATGTTGTAGAGCGCGTTGGCGGTCTCCATGCTCGGTCCGTCCGCGCAACGCAGCACGGCGAGGCCGGTCGAGACCCCGAGCGCGGAGAACAGGCCGCTCCAGGCGAGCACCAGAGGCACGCCGAGGAGGGGCGACCGCAGCAGGCCGGCCACGAAGAGCGCGAGCAGGTCGAGTCCGAGCAGGACTGCCAGCACCCGCACCGTGCGGACCGGGCCCACTTCGACCAACCGGCCTCCGACCACGCTGCAGGCGACCGCCGAGGCGCCGTAGGCGAGCAGGAGCATCGTGAAGGCGGAGCCGTGCAGCCCCAGACGGTGGCCGGCGAACGGTGCGACGTAGGTGAAGAGGCAGAAGTGCCCGCACACGAGTCCCAGCGTCACCGCGAACACGGTCCTCAGCCCGGGGGCACGGAGGGCCGCGGAAACCCCCGCCGCCGATCGCGGTTGGTCACGGTGCTGTGCGGGCAACGGCGGCAGCAACCGGCCGACCGCGATCGCCAGGGCCAGGGAGAATGCGGCGAGGGCGAGCACGGCGGCGCGCCAGCCCGCGTTCTGCCCGAGCAGGGTGGCGAGCGGGGTGCCGACGACCAAGGCACTCGTCACGCCGACCGCGATGCGGCCACCTGCGCGAGCACGGCTCTCGGGGCGTGCCACGCGGAGGATCGCGGGGGTGGCAATGGCGAAGTAGACACCGTGGGACAGCGCGGCCATGGCGCGCCCGGCGAGCAGCACGCCCAGGTTCGTCGCGCAGGCCGTGACGATGTGCCCGAGCCCGAACATGCCCGCGCAGCCGAAGAGCACGCTGCGTCGGTCGAACCGGGCGGACCACCGGGTGAGAGGTACGGCCACGGCTGCGGTCACGCAGGCGTACCAGGTGATGACCAGGCCCACCTGGGTCGTGGTGGCGTGCACCCCTCGAGCGACGTCCGCGATGAGACCCACCGGCAGGGTCTCGCCGGTGACGATCGTGAAGCCGATCGCAGCCAGGGCCACCGAGGCCACGGCCTCCGCGCGCCGCGAGAGCACGGGATCTCCGGCGTCCTCGGGCGGAGGGCGATCCGGAGAAGCCGATGGCGGTGCGGTCTCGGCGTCCACGACGTCCTTTCTGCCCGGGGGGACTCCAGCGTCCGGCACGGTGCGGATCTCGGTCCTTCACCTCCGGGTGTTTCGGCCGTGTCGGGTGCCTCGGTGCCTCCGCTTCCTCGGATGCATCGGGCGATTGACGTCGCAGCGTGAGCCGCAACAGCGTGCGCAGGAATGCGGGACACCGTAAGCAGGAGTTCGGTACCGCGTGCGCAGGAGTCCGGTACGTCGTGAGCTGGAATGCATTCCCGGTGACGCCGTTCGCTGCGGAGGGTATGGCCCCAGGTGTGGCGGCATGGCCAGGGCCTTGGCGGGGGTCGGCCCCTTCAGTC
>CAZOWW010000072.1:0-30040 GCA_964583765.1 uncultured Kineosporiaceae bacterium | reverse complement strand
CCGGGCGGTCGGGGGCGACCACGGTGACCGCGTGCAGTTCGTCCAGGTCGGTCACGGCGACGCGCGGACGCCCGTCGGCGAGCACCGAGGCGACCAGCGACTCCTCCAGCGGGCTGATCGGGGCCGGACCGGGTGGGGTCTCCCCGCTCAGCGCGGTCCCGGCCCGGCGCACGAGGTCGTCCACGAGGCGGGCCCGCCAGGAGGACCAGGCGGCCGGGCCTGCGGCGACCGCATCGCACTCGGTGAGCACGCGCAACATGCCCAGGACCTCGGCGCGCCCGCCGACCGCCGCGACGAGAGCCTCCACCGTGCGCGGGTCGTCGGGATCCCGCCGGGTGGCCAGCTCGACCAGGGTCAGGTGCTCGCGGACGAGCCGCTCGACCACCTCGGCGTCCTCGTGCGCGAAGCCCATGCGGTGCACGGCCCGGTAGGCCAGGGGCGCGCCGATCGAGGAGTGCTCGGTGGCACCGGGAAGCTTGCCGATGTCGTGGAAGAGCGCCGCGAGCAGGAGCAGGTCGGGGCGGTGGACCTCGCGCACGAACTCCTGGGCGTTCACCACGGCCTCGATGAGGTGGCGGTCGACCGTGTGCCGGTGGACGGCGTTGCGCTGCGGCCGGTTGCGCACCCCGGCCCACTCGGGCAGCCAGCGGGTGACCAGGCCGGCCAGGTCGAGCGCTTCCCAGACCCCGATCAAGCCGCGGCCACCGGCGAGCATCTCCACCAGGGCCTCGCGCGCGGCGGGCGGCCACGGCTCGGGCAAGGGCGGTGACTGCCGGGCGAGGTGTTCCACGGTCACCGGAGACAGCGGCAGTCCGGCCCGGATCGCGGTGGCCGCCGCCCGCAGCGGCAGCACGGGGTCCTCCTCGGGACGCACCCCAACACCGAGCACCACTTCGCCGTCGTGCTCGACGAGACCGTGCCCGAGCGGGCGCAGGCGGGGGCGACGGGGGCCGGGACGCAACTTGCGGGGCGGCACCGCCTGCCGGGCACGGCGCGCGGTCGTGTCCACGGCGTGCGCGATCGTGCGCCCGGCCTGGGAGACCTCGGCGAGCAGCTCGTCGGCGTCCACGAGACCGCAGGTGACGGCGACGGCGTCCTGGTCGGCCAGGAGCAGCCGGTCCACGGGGCGTCCGGTGACCGCCTGCAGGGCGTCGCGGATGTCCAGCAGACGGAGGTGGGCCTCCTCCAGCACCGTCCCGTGCGGTTGGTCGGTGACCCAGCTGGCGGCCAGGGCCCGCAGGACGGTGACATCACGCAGGCCGCCGCGGGACTCCTTGAGGTCCGGTTCGAGCAGGTAGGCCAGTTCCCCGGAACGTTCGGCCCGCTCCGCGAGGGAATCCAGGATCTGCGGGAGGCGACGGCGGATCCCGGTTCGCCAGTCCCCCAGCAGTGATGCCCGGGTGCGCACGACCAGGCCGGAGTCCCCGGCCAGCACCCGCAGGTCGAGCAGGCCGATGGCCGCGGACACGTCGTTGGCGGCCACCTCCCGGCACTGGGACGGGGTGCGTACCGAGTGGTCCAGCCGCAGGCCGGCGTCCCAGAGGGGGTACCAGAGGCGGTCAGCCAGCTCGGCGACGTCCTCGACGGAGTGGGTGCGCCCGTCGTGGAGGAGGACGAGGTCCAGATCGCTCGTGGGACCGGCGTCCCCGCGGGCGACGCTGCCGACCACGGCCAGTGCGATGCCCTCGGGGTCCTGTCGCATGGGCAGCGGCGCCGCCGCCTCGCCGGTGGTCAGGGGGTCCGGGGAGACGCCGGTGACGGCGCGTTGCCAGGCCTGGGCGAGCGCCCCCTCGACCATCGCGGTGAGCTGCCGGCGCCGCTCGGGCCCGGGGGCTCCCGAACGGACCGCCAGGGCCAGCCGTTCCCGGCGCAGGTCACGACCCCCCGGAACGCTGGTGGGGGGCAACGCGCCGATCTCGGTCATGAGCTCCCTGCTTCCCGTGAACGATCGGTGGACTCGGCGGCGGGATCCATCCTGCCCCCACGCGTGAACCGCCCGCCGCGGCGCTGTCAGGCCTGTCGCGGCGGGCGGTCCCGGTACTCAGATCGCGTCGATCCCGCGTTCGCCGGTGCGGACCCGCACGACGTCGTCGACGGGGATCACCCACACCTTGCCGTCACCGATCCGGCCGGTCTGGGCCGCCTTCACGACCACGTCGACCACGTCGACCACGTCGGACTCGTCCACGAGCACCTCGACCCGCACCTTGGGCACCAGGTCCACGGTGTACTCCGCGCCCCGGTAGACCTCGGTGTGGCCACGCTGGCGTCCGTAACCGTTCGCCTCGCTGACGGTCAGGCCCTGCACCCCGAACGTCTCCAGGGCGGCCTTGACGTCGTCGAGCTTGTGCGGCTTGATCACCGCGGTGATGAGCTTCATGCCGACACCTCCGCCGGGCTCTTCGCCGAGGACGCCGCCGAGGCCGTGCCACGCCGACTCCCGCCGACGGACCCGATCTCGTAGGCGGACTCCGCGTGCAGGTTGATGTCCAGGCCCTCGACCTCGACCTCCTCGGAGACCCGCAGGCCGCCGAAGACCAGGCCGACGAGCTTGGCCAGGAGGAACGTGACGACGAAGGAGTAGACGACCGAGGCACCGACCGCCTCCGCCTGGTGCAGGAGCAGCTTGGCGTTGCCGCCGTAGGCCAGGCCCTTGATGCTCGCCGCGTTGAACGCGCTGGTGCCCAGGACACCGATGAGCAGGGCGCCCAGCACACCGCCGACCAGGTGCACGCCGACCACGTCGAGGGCGTCGTCGTAGCCGAACTTGAACTTCAGGCCGGTCGCCAGGCAGCAGACCGAGCCGGCGATCACACCGAGGATGATCGAGCCCACCGGGCTGACGTAGGCACAGGCCGGGGTGATCGCAACCAGACCGGCCACGGCGCCCGAGGCGGCACCGAGGGTGGTCGGGTGGCCGTCACGGATCTTCTCGGTGATGACCCAGCCGATCATGGCGGCCGCGGTCGCCGTGTTCGTCGTCGTGAACGCCACACCGGCCAGGCCGTTCGCGCCGAGGGCCGACCCCGCGTTGAACCCGAACCAGCCGAACCACAGCAGACCGGTGCCGAGCAGGACGAACGGCAGGTTGTGCGGCTTGAACGGTTCCTTCGGCCAGCCCTTGCGCTTGCCGAGTGCCAGGGCCAGGGCCAGACCGGCCGCACCGGCGTTCGCGTGCACCACGGTACCGCCGGCGAAGTCCTCGGCACCCTGCTTGAACAACCACCCGGTGGGCGACCACACCCAGTGCGCGATGGGCGCGTAGACGAGCAGCGACCAGAGCACGATCAGGGTGACGAACGGCCCGAACTTGATGCGGTCGGCGATCGAGCCGGTGAACAGCGCCGGGGTGATCACCGCGAACATCAGCTGGAACATCGAGTACACGAGGATCGGGATGGTCAGCACCGCGCCGTTGGTCAGCGGCCGGTTGGCCGCGGTGTGCGACAGCCCCATGTAGTGGAAGTCGCCGATGAAGTCGTTGCCCTTGCCGAACGCGAGGGTGAACTGGAACAGGACCCACACCACGCTGACGATGCCGATGGTGATGAAGTTCTGCATGAGGATCGTCAGCACGTTCTTCCCGCGGACCATGCCGCCGTAGAAGAACGCCAGACCGGGGGTCATCAGCAACACGAGGGCGGCGCTGGTGAGTACCCAGGCGGTGTCCCCCCCGTTGATGTCGTAGAACTGCGATGCAGATATCACGGGCGACTCCCTGGTGAAGGGGCTGGCCGCGGCAGGACCTGCGGGCCCCAGAGCCTGCGGTGGAGGTGTACGACCCCGCTGCATCGGGGGGCCGATCCACACAGTGGAGGGCCGCGGTTTCGACCGCCGTCACCGGCGGTTTCCGGGATGTGTCGCCCCGGGAGACAGTGTGAACTCTGGGTTAATCACCGCTGGGCAACCCCGGGGAACCCACCTTTGGTGGTGAATGGTCCGGCTTGCCCGTCAGGCGAGCAGGGCGTCCACGAACCCCTCGGCGTCGAAGGGAGCCAGGTCGTCCGGTCCCTCGCCCAGGCCGACGAGCTTGACCGGCACGTGCAGATCCCGCTGCACCGCGACCACGATGCCGCCCTTGGCCGTGCCGTCCAGCTTGGTCAGGACGATCCCGGTGACCTCCACCACCTCGGCGAACACCCGGGCCTGAGTGAGGCCGTTCTGCCCGGTCGTGGCGTCCAGCACCAGGAGTACCTCGTCCACCGGCCCGTGCTTCTCCACGACCCGCTTCACCTTGCCGAGCTCGTCCATGAGCCCGATCTTGTTCTGCAGCCTCCCGGCGGTGTCCACGAGCACGACCTCGGCCCCGGTCTCCACCCCGGTCCGCACCGCGTCGAAGGCCACCGAGGCGGGGTCGGCCCCCTCGCGGTCGCTGGCGACGGTGGGCACCCCGACGCGGTCGCCCCAGGTCCGCAACTGCTGCGCGGCCGCGGCCCGGAAGGTGTCCGCGGCGCCCAGCACCACCGTGCGGCCGTCCGCGACCAGCAGTCGGGCGAGTTTGCCCGCCGTGGTGGTCTTGCCGGTGCCGTTGACGCCCACGAGGAGCACGACCGCGGGCCTGCCCGAGGTCCCCCGCAGGGCGAGCGAGCGGTCCAGGGAAGGGTCGACCAGGGCGACCAGTTCCTCCCGTAGCATCGCCCGGACGGCGTCCGCGTCCCGGGCCCCGAGCACCGACACGCGCCGGCGCAGGTTGTCGACCACCTGCGTGGTCGGTTCCACCCCGAGATCCGCCAGGAGCAGGGTCTCCTCGATCTCCTCCCAGGTCGCCTCGTCGATGGACGAGCGGGAGAGCAGGGCGAGCAGGCCCTTGCCGAGCGAGTTGTTCGACCGAGCCAACCGGGCCCGCAGCCGTACCAGGCGCCCGGCCGAGGGCTCGGGTCGGTCCAGCTCCGGGAGCACGGGCTGCTCGGACGGCGTCGGGCTCTCGGACACCAGGGGGCCCTCGGACACCACGGGGCCCTCGGAGAGCGTCGGACCTTCCGCCGCCGTGGGCGGCAGGGTCCGGGTTCCGCCCTCCGCCACGACCGGCCCGCCCACCGCTGTCGCTTCGGCAGCGCGGCCGTCCCGCACCGCCTCCTCCGGCGGTGCCTCCACCGGGGTCCGGGAGCGTCCGTCCGTCTCCGGGGCGCGGCCCTCGGACCGGCGACTGCGCAGACGCCACCCCGCGAGGCCACCGCCGGCCACCACGAGGACGAGGGCAGTGATGGTCAGGAGGAGTTCGGTGCGGTCCACCGGCACGCGCCTTTCTCAGCAGGTCCGCCCCAGAGGCGGGTCCCGGTCAACCACCCACCGATCGGGGCTGCTCGCACCGGGGCGAACGGCCCGACCGTGACCGGACAGCCCAAGCCTGCCGTATCACCCCACCCCACCACGGGGAGGGTGGCCTCGCCCGGCGATCCGTCGCCAGCCCGGCTCAGGGGGTGCCGTGTCGCGGGCGGGTGCGCTCCACCTGCGGATCGAACCGGTCGGCGACCTCGTCCACGGTGGCTCCACGGTCCTCGACCGGCGGTGCCGACCGCCGCAGGTCCACCACGTCGGGTCCCCCACCGGACGGGCGGGCGTAGGGATACGCAACTCCGCCCGTCTCCAGACGGCGCTGTCCCCCGGGGTCGTGGCCGCCGTACGGTCCGGGCGTCCGTTCCGGTGCGGTGAACTCGGGCAGCGACGGTGCGTCCACCTGCCACGGACGTTGCGCGGCCTCGGCCACGGAGACCGACCACGGGTCGTCGGACCGCCCGGTCCCCCCAGGACCCGGGGCCAGACCGCCGGCCACAGGAGTCCGGTCCGCTTCCCGACGAGGACGGGTGGTCTCCCCGACCGTGTCGGGGCGTCGCTCGTCCGGCTGCCCTGGGGCCGAGGAATACGCGCTCCCCCACTGGTCCCGACGCACGGTGCGCTCGAAGTCGACCGCGCCGCTCGCCGTCCTCGGGCCCTCCGGCTCGAACGGGAACGGCTCGTCCCAGGCCCGTCCGCCCGTGGCCGGAAGCGACCCGTCCGCCGCGTCCCATCGGCGCTGCTCCGCGCCACCGGGCGGCAGGCTCCCCTGTGCACCGGGAGCGGAGCGGTCAGGACCTCGATGCTCGGTGGCGGAGCGATCCGCGTACCCGGAGTACTCGGATCCGGGATGCCCCGCCGAGGGGTACTCAGCCGGTCGGTACTCAGCTGGGGGGTACTCAGCCGGTCGGTACTCAGCCGGGGAGTACTCGGGCGGGCGGTAGTCGGGTTGGCGGTACTCAGCCGAGGAGTACTCGGCTCGGGGGTACCCGGTGCCGGGGTACGGCTCCGGGGACGACACCCTCCCCGGTCCGGCAGGCTCAGCCGCGGGGTACTCGAACTGGGGGTACCCGGGAGTCTGACCGGGAGCCAGGTACGGCTGCCCGCCACCCCCGTCCGTACGGGTGGGAGGACGACGCCCCTGGTCCGACAGGTGGCCGTCGCCGCTCGGATATCCCTGCGCGTCTCGGGGATCGGCTGTTCCGGGGTACGGCCGAGGGGACGACGAGGGGTCCGCCCCCGGGTCGACGTAGGGGTCCAGCAGCGCGCCGTGGCCTTCCGGGCTCCAGGAGTCCGCGGGTTGCGCGGTGGTGGTCGGACCGGTCCAGCCTCCGGGCGGAGCGGACGAGGGGTAGGCCGCGGGGGGAACGGGCGGGACCCGTCGACCGCGGGTGGAGGGACGGTGCTCGCTCGCGTCCCGGCCTCGCACCGCGGGCGGCAGGTGCAGCACTGCCCGGGTGCGGTCGGCCATCGCATGTGTCACCCGCCGGACCAGTCGTCGTCCCGCAGGGGTCAGGATGTGCGCGCCCTCCTGCAGCCGGGGCACGGCCACCGCGAGAACCACGCCCACCGCCGCGATCACGCTGATCATGAGGACGGGAGTCACAGCGTCTACGGTGCCGTACTCGGGGCGCACAACAAAGTCCTCCGGACCGGGGCACAGGCGTCCAGCCTCTCCCTGAATGCCCAGAGTACTCATTCGCATACTCTGAGTGTCCAGGCTTTCGGGGAAACCGTTACCCCGGGAATCCCCACTTCGACACCCCGGTCGGGTGGCGATCCACTCGTGCGCTCACCAGGTGAGGGCGTCCGGCACCGGCAACCCGAGCGCTTGAAGGAAGCGGACCGTCTTCAGCTCGACGAGGATGTCCGCGTCGTCCGACCCATCGGGGTCGTCCAGCTCATCGGCGCGGCCGGTGAGCTCGGCGAGGCGGGCGCCGCGGCACCGTGGACGTGCACCGCGAGGCGGGCGGGACGTGTTCAGGCCGGTTGTTCCCCGCGCAGGCGCTGGCTGACCACCGTGGTGACGCCGTCCCCGCGCATGGTCACCCCGTACAGGGCGTCCGCGACCTCCATGGTCCGCTTCTGGTGGGTGATCACGATCAGCTGCGAGGACTCCCTCAGTTCCTCGAGGATGGTGATCAGCCGTCCCAGGTTGGTGTCGTCCAGGGCCGCCTCGACCTCGTCGAGCACGTAGAAGGGGCTCGGCCGCGCCTTGAAGATGGCCACGAGCAGGGCGACCGCGGTCAGCGAGCGCTCCCCGCCGGAGAGCAGGGACAGGCGCTTGACCTTCTTGCCCGGGGGCCGGGCCTCGACCTCGACCCCCGTGGTGAGCATGTTGGACGGGTCGGTGAGCACCAGGCGCCCCTCACCGCCCGGGAACAGTCGCGAGAACACCCGGACGAACTGCTCGGCGGTGTCCCGGTAGGCCTCGGTGAACACCTGCTCGACCCGCTCGTCGACCTCCCGGACGATCTCCAGGAGGTCCTTGCGGGTCGTCTTGAGGTCCTCCAGCTGTTCGGTGAGGAACTTGTGCCGCTCCTCCAGGGCCGCGAACTCCTCCAGGGCCAGGGGGTTCACCGTGCCCAGCAGGGCCAGGGCCCGTTCCGCCGAGCGCAGTCGCTTCTCCTGCTGGGCCCGCACGAACGGCATCGGGCGCGGGGGCTCGGCCGGCTCCTTGTCCCCCGGCGCGCTCGGGCTGGGCGGCACGAGCTGATGGGGGCCGTACTCCTCGACGAGGATGTCCGGGTCCATGCCGAGCTCGTCGATACTGCGCTGACGCATGGCCTCGATCCGGATCCGCTGCTGGGCCCGGGCGACCTCGTCCCGGTGCGCCGAGTCGGTGATCGTGGCGTACTCCTCGGCCAGACGCGACAGGGCGGTGCGGGCCGTGGACAGCTCGGTGTCCCGGCGGCTGCGCTCGGACTCGGCCGACTCACGCTCCTGCTCGGCCCGTGCGAGCACGGTCTCGAGGACGCCCAACGTCCAGCGCGCGCCGGCCAGCACGGACCGCGCCACGGCACGCTCGCGCTCGCGGCGGCGGCTGCGCACGGCGGAACGCTCGCGTTCCTCCTGCTCCGTGGTCGCGGCGCGCTCCAGCTGATCGGCCCGCCCGGCCATGGCGCGGGTACGTTCCTCGGCGGTGCGCAGGGCCAGGCGCGCCTCCATCTCGTGCGCGCGAGCAGCGGAGGCGGCCGCGGCGAGCCGGTCACGCTCCGCGGTCGAGGGCTCGTCGCCGTCCTCGGCGTCCTCGGCACAGACCTCACTCGCCTCAGCCCACCGCTCCTCCAGGGCGGTGAGCTGGACACGTTCCTCGACGAGGGCGGCCTGCTTGCCGGCGAGCGATCCGGCCAGCCGGGCGACCTCGGCCCGGGCGGCCTTGGCGGTGGCCCCGAACTGGCCGAGCCGCTGGGCCACGGCCGCGCCGCGCGCATCGCGCTCCCGCAGGCGCGTGAGTGCCTCCTCCACGGCGATCACGGCCCACTCGCGCCGGGCCTTGGCTCCCTGGAGCGATTCCAGCACCGTGGCGGCGCGCTCCGCGGCGGCCCGGGCACGATCGGCGGCCTCGGCGACCGCGGCCTGCACCTCCAGCAGGGAGGGCGTCCCGGCGCTGCCGCCCTGCACCACTCCCGCCCGCACGACCATCCCGGAGGGGTCCACCGCCACCAGGTCGGGGTGCGAGCGGACCAGCTCGCACCCGGTCCGTTCGTCCGGCACGAGCACGACGGCGTCCACGGCACGGCGCAGCACCGGGCCCAGTTCCTGCGGCACCTGGACGAGGTCCCCGGCCCAGCGTGCCCCCGGAGGCAGGGGCGGGCGTCCGGCGGCGGCCGGCGCCGTCGAGGCCGGCATGTCCGCCACGACCACCGTCACCTGGCCGGCGTCCTGCGCGCGCAGTTGCGCCACCGCCCGGCGGGCCAGTTCCGCGGTGGTCACGGCGACGGCCTCAGCGAGCGGGCCCAACGCGGCCGCCACGCCGGCCCGAGCCGACTCGTCGACCTGCACCAGCTCGGCGACCGACCCCAGCACCCCCGCCGGGCGGTCGGTGGCGGTCAGCAGGACCGCGGCCCCGTCCTTGCGGCGCAGGCTCAGCTCGAGCGTCTCGCGGCGCGCGGTCCAGGTGGCCCGGTCGCGCTCCGCCTCACGCTCGGTCGCGCGAAGCCGCTCGACCTCCGCCTCCGCGGCGGCCAGGGCTGAGGAGGCCGCCTCGTGCGCGGTGCCGAGGTCCTCCTCCCCGACGTCGTCGCCGGCCACCTCCAGCTCCACCGCGGAGAAGTCGCGCTGGGCGTCCTCCGCCCGTTCCTGGGCCTCGGCGATGGCCTCGGCGAGGCGCTCGACCTCCTCCTCACCGGCCTCGACCCGGCTGCGCCGGGCGGCGACCTGCCCGGCCAGGCGCGCGAGCCCTTCCCGGCGGTCCGCCGCGGCCCGCAACCGTGCCTGCAGCCGGCGTTCCTCCGCGCCCTCGGCCGCCTCCGCCTCGTGCCTTCGCTCGACCGCGGTCTCGAGCACCTCGCGCACGGCCTCCACCTGCTCGCGCAGGGCGTCCTCCTGGGCCCGGGCGGTCGCCGCCTGCAGGAGCAGGTCCTCCGGGTCGGGACCGGGGCGCCGCTCCGGCTCGGCGTCGCCCAGCAACCGCTCGCGGTCGGCGGCCAGGGACGCCGTGCCACGCATCCGCTCGCGCAGCCCCGAGAGGCGGTACCAGGTGTCCTGTGCCCGGGCCAGTCGCGGGGCGGCGTCGGCGGCGAGCAGTTCCAGGCTCGCGACCTGCTCGCGGGCGGCGACGAGGGCGGCCTCGACCTCCTCGCGGCGCTCCCGCATGGCCTTCTCGTCGGCGATGTCCGCGGCGAGCGTGGTGCTCAACTGCACGAGGTCGTCCGCGAGCAGCAGGGCCCGCGCGTCCCGCAGGTCCGCCTGCACGACCGCGGCCCGCCGGGCCACCTCCGCCTGGCGCCCCAGGGGCTTGAGCTGGCGCCGGATCTCGGTGGTCAGGTCGGCGAGGCGGGTGAGGTTGACCTGCATGGAGTCGAGCTTGCGGAGGGCTTTCTCCTTGCGCTTGCGGTGCTTGAGGACCCCCGCGGCTTCCTCGATGAACCCGCGACGGTCCTCCGGCGAGGCGTGCAGCACGGCGTCGAGCTGCCCCTGGCCCACGATGACGTGCATCTCACGGCCGATGCCGGAGTCGCTGAGCAGCTCCTGCACATCCAGCAGCCGGCAGGGCGTCCCGTTGATGGCGTAGTCGGACCCTCCCGAGCGGAACATGGTCCGCGAGATGGTGACCTCGGTGAAGTCGATCGGCAGCGCGCCGTCGGTGTTGTCGATGGTCAGACTCACCTCGGCGCGACCCAGCGGGGCGCGGCCCGCGGTGCCGGCGAAGATGACGTCCTCCATGCGTCCGCCCCGCAGGGTCTTGGCCCCCTGCTCCCCCATGACCCAGGCGAGACCGTCCACCACGTTCGACTTGCCCGAGCCGTTGGGGCCGACGACACAGGTGATCCCGGGCTCCAGGCGCAATGTCGTCGCCGAGGCGAACGACTTGAACCCCCGGAGGGTCAGGGTCTTCAGGTGCACAGGGCGGGCTCCTCGGCGGGAATCGGGATCGCTCGACCGCGGCGAAGGCCCACCGGACCGCACCGTCCGGCGCGAGGGCCCGTCGGCACTCCGGCGGCCGGGGAGAGCTTCACCAGCCTAGCGCGCGCCGTCTATCACACACGCCGGGCCGTTGCCGGTACCCGGGGCCGCACCATGAGGGTGAATCCAGCGCTCCGACACCACGGCCGTCAGCGCTCGGCGAAACCCGTGCAGGTGCCGCGAGCCGGCGACCACCGGTGGACGACGCCACGCACCCAGCCCGGCCGGTCCGCCGTGGACACGTCCTCCTCCAGCAGGTCCAGCAGGAGCTCGCAGGCGCCCCGCGAGCCCTCGGCCACCACCTCGACCCGCCCGTCCGGGCAGTTCCGCGCGCTGCCGACCAGGCGCAGCTCCAGCGCCCGGGAACGCACCCACCACCGGAACCCGACACCCTGCACATGGCCCCGCACCCAGCAGGTGATGCGCACGGGCTCCTCGGCACCGGGTCCCGGCATCATCGGGGTCTCGCTCATTCGCGCAGGCTAACCCAGGCCGGATCCCGCCCCCGCAGGAAGCCACCGGCGTCCTCACGCCGCCCCCGCAGGCAACCGTCGCCGGCCTCATCCCGCACCCGCCGCCGGGCTCGTCCACGCAGCGATCGGCCCGACACGCTGCGGCGAGGCGGGCGACACTCCCCCGCCGTCCAACGACCCTCCCCGCCGTTCGGCGCATGAACGACTACGTTCGGCGACATTCCGTCGTTGTCGAGGGACCGAGGTCCTGAGGCATTTCCTGGGCCCGCTCCTACCGTGCGACCCAGGTCGACGGGCGTCGGCCAGTGTGGACACCCGGGAGCGCTCGTGAACGCACTCGATCTGTCGAGGTGGCAGTTCGGTATCACCACCGTCTACCACTTCTTCTTCGTGCCGCTGACGATCGGTCTCGCGCCGCTCGTCGCGATCCTCCAGACCTGCTGGTATCGGACCGGCGAGGAGCGGTGGCTGCGGCTGACCAAGTTCTTCGGGAAACTCTTCCTGATCAACTTCGCGATCGGGGTCGTCACCGGCATCGTGCAGGAGTTCCAGTTCGGCATGAACTGGAGCGCCTATTCCCGGTTCGTCGGTGACATCTTCGGAGCGCCCCTGGCGATGGAGGGCCTCGCGGCCTTCTTCATCGAGTCCACGTTCCTGGGCCTGTGGATCTTCGGCTGGGACCGGCTGCCGAAGGGCGTCCACCTGGCCACGATCTGGCTCGCCGCATTCGGCGTGAACCTCTCCGCCTACTTCATCATCGCGGCGAACTCCTTCATGCAGCACCCGGTCGGTGCGAGCATCAACCCCAGCACGCATCGCGCGGAACTGCACAGCATCGCCCGCGTGCTGACGAACCCGACCACCCTGGCGGCCTTCCCGCACACGGTGACCGCGTCCTTCCTGACCGCCGGCACCTTCATGGCGGGCATCGCCGGCTGGTGGGTCGTGAAGGCGAACCGGGGCGCCACCCCCGCGGAGGCGGCCACCTACCGGCCCGCCCTGCGCCTGGCCCTGGTGGTCATCCTCATCTCCGGGCTCGGCGTCGCGATCTCCGGGGATGCCCAGGCCAAGCTCATGTTCAAGCAGCAGCCGATGAAGATGGCCGCCGCCGAGGCCCTGTGCGGCAGCGGCAAGGGCGCCGAGTTCAGCCTCTTCGCGGTCGGACCGCTCTCGAACAAGTGCGATCTCACCAACGTGTCCGTGCCCAAACTCACCTCCTGGCTCGCGACCGGTGACTTCGATGGCCAGGTCTCGGGCGTCAAGGACCTGCAGGCCGACTACGCGGAGAAGTACCCCAGCGCGGACGGCACCCCGGTGGACTACAAGCCGATCCTCGCCGTGACCTACTGGAACTTCCGCATGATGATCGGGTTCGGGGTCTTCAGCGGGCTCCTCGCCCTGCTCGGCCTGTGGCTGACGCGCAAGAAGCGCACCCCGTCGGACGTCCGCTTCGGCCGGTTCGCCCTGTGGGTGATCCCGACGCCGTTCCTGGCCAACGTCACCGGCTGGATCTTCACCGAGATGGGCCGGCAGCCGTGGATCGTCGCGCCCAATCCCACCGGTGACCCCTCGCTCCGGCTTCTCACGGCGGACGGCGTGTCCGGGCTGAGCGCCTGGAACGTCGCTGTGTCGCTCGTCGTGTTCACGCTGCTGTACGGCGTCCTCGCGGCGGTCTGGTTCGGCCTGATCCGCCGCTACACCGCCGCCGGAGCGCCCGAGGTCACCGCCGAGGCGGACGCCGCCGAGGACGCCCCCCTGGTCTTCGCCTACTGATGCGATCGCGCAGGAACACGAGAAGGAGTCACCCGTGGAACTGACCACCATCTGGTTCGCGCTGATCGCCGTGCTCTGGGTCGGCTACCTCGTCCTGGAGGGCTTCGACTTCGGCGTCGGCATCCTGCTGCCCGTGCTCACGCGCAACGACACCGAGCGCCGGGTACTCATCAACACGATCGGCCCGGTCTGGGACGGCAACGAGGTCTGGCTGCTCGTCGCCGGCGGCGCGACGTTCGCCGCCTTCCCCGAGTGGTACGCCACCCTGTTCTCCGGCTTCTACCTGCCCCTGCTGCTGATCCTCGTCGCCCTGATCCTGCGCGGCGTCGCCTTCGAGTACCGGGGAAAGATCGACGACGACACCTGGCGCCGTCGCTGGGACTGGGCGATCATCGGGGGCTCGGCCCTGCCCGCCCTGCTCTGGGGCGTGGCCTTCGCCAACATCGTGCGCGGCGTGCCGATCAATGCGCACAAGGAGTTCACCGGCACCCTGTTCACCCTGCTCAACCCGTTCGGGCTGCTCGGCGGACTCACCACCCTCACGCTGTTCACCCTGCACGGGGCGATCTTCCTGGCGCTCAAGACCAGCGGGGAACTGCGTGGACGCGCCCTCGGGCTGGCCCGGAAACTCGCGGTGCCCGCGATCGTGGTGGCCGGATCCTTCGCGCTGTGGCTGCAGCTGTCCTACAGCGACAAGGGGTGGACCTGGGCGGCCGTGGCCATTGCCGCGCTCGCCCTGGTCGGTGCGGCCCTGGCGGTGCGGGCGGACCGCGAGGGGTGGGCGTTCCTGCTCACCAGCGTCGTCCTGGCCGCGGCCGTGGTGCTCATCTTCGGCAGCCTGTTCCCGAACGTGATGCCCTCCACGACGGACAAGGCGTACTCGCTCACGGTGTACACCGAGTCGGCGGCGCACCCCTTCGGCGCGGCCTCGACCCACTACACACTGACCGTCATGACCTGGGTCGCCGTGGTGCTCACCCCGTTCGTCCTGCTCTACCAGAGCTGGACCTACTGGGTCTTCCGCAAGCGCATCAGCACCAGCGACATCCCGGCCGGGGGCGGCCTGCCCAAGATCCCTGCCGCCGGCTGACGGTCGGGACGGACGGCGCGGGCCCACGGGTCCGCGCCGTCCGCGCGTCACCCCCGAGGAACCCGACCGCGGGGACCCGCACCCGACGACGGGACGCCCGCGATCGCCGAGGGGATCCCGATCGACGAGAGTGAGCACCGTGACGGACAGCCCCACCCGGGTACGCCCTCTGGATCCCCGCCTGCTGCGCCACGCCCGCGCGGCCCGCGGTTACGTGGGCCTCACCGCGGCCCTGGGCATCACCACCGCGGCCCTGATCGTCGTGCAGGCCGAACTGCTCGCCGACGTCATCGCGCGCACCGCCATGCAGCCCCTCACCGCCATGCAGCCCCTCACCGCCATGCAGCACGGAACCCTCGCCGAGGCGGTCCCGGAGGCGCTGGGGCTGGGCGCAGTGCTCCTGGCCCGCACCGGGGTCTCCTGGGCGCAGGAGCGCTACGGCCTGCGCGCGGCCGGTGCGGTGATCGCCCAGCTACGGGCGCGGGTGCTGGACCGGCTCGCCCAGGAGGGCCCGCAGGCGCTGGCGAGCGGGGCCGGACCCGGCCTGACCACGCTGGTCACGGTGGGCCTGGACGCCCTGCAGGGCTACCTCACGCGGTACCTGCCGCAGCTGCTCCTTGCGGCCACGGTCACCCCCGGCGTGCTGGTCGTGGTGCTGGCGCAGGACTGGCGCAGCGCGGCGACCATGGCCGTCACGCTCCCGCTCGTGCCCGTCTTCATGGCCCTGGTCGGGCTGTCCACGCAGCAGTTCGCCGCCCGGCGGCTGCGCACCATGCGCCGGCTCGGCGGCCAGGTCCTCGACCTGTTGGCCGGGCTGCCCACCCTGCGGGCGTTGGGCCGCGAACAGGGCCAGGCCCGGCGGGTGCGGGAGGTCGGGGAGGCCTACCGGGCGGCCACCATGCGCACCCTGCGCTCGGCGTTCCTGTCCGCCCTGGTGCTGGAGTCGCTGACCACGCTCTCCGTGGCGCTGGTCGCGGTGGGCATCGGGCTGCGGCTCCTCGCCGGGGACCTCGACCTGCGGACCGGACTCGCCGTGCTCATCCTGGCGCCGGAGGTCTTCCTGCCCCTGCGCCTGGTCGGCGTGCACTACCACGCGAGCGTGGACGGGCTGGCCGCGGCGTCCGAGGCCTTCGCCGTCCTCGACCGTCCCCTGGTGCCCGCGGGCAGCGCGCCGGCACCGGACCTGTCCACCGGCACGGTCCTCCTGCACGAGGTGACCGTCTGCCATCCGGGGCGGGGCCGGAGCACGCCTCACGAGCTCACCCTGGCCGTCCGGCCGGGCGAGGTGGTGGCCCTGGCCGGGGCAAGCGGAACGGGCAAGTCGAGCGCGGTCTCCGTGCTCCTGGGCCTGCGCCGCCCGGACGCGGGCGCGGTGCTCTGGATCCCCGACCCCGGGCAGGGGCCGGACGGCGCCCCCGACGACGGGGATCCGGCCGGCACCGTGGATCTCGCGGACGTCGATCCGGCCGGGTGGCGTGCCCAGTTCACGTGGGTGCCCCAGCGGCCGGTGCTCGTGCCCGGGAGCGTCCTGACCAATGTGCTCCTCGGTCGTGACGGCGATCCCCTGACCGCGTACTCGCCCACGCTGGCCGCCGCGGCCCGGGCGAGCGGGCTGGACGAGGTGCTCGCCACGCTCCCGCAGGGCTGGGACACCGTGATCGGTTCGGGGGGACTGGGGCTGTCCGCCGGGCAACGCCAGCGGGTCGCCCTCACCCGCGCGCTGCTGCGGCCGGCCGCCGTCGTGGTGCTCGACGAGCCCACCGCCCACCTGGACGCCGGGGCGGAGGCCCGGGTGCTCGACACGGTCGCGGCGCTGCGGGCCCGCGGCAGCGCCGTGCTGCTCGTGGCGCACCGCCCCTCGCTGCTCGCGATCGCGGACCGGGTCGTGGTGGCCCAGGACGGCCCGCCCCCGTCGCCGGTGGCCCTCGCCGAGGCCGGGGTGTCCCGGTGAGCCCAGAGGCCCCGATGAGCCGCGGTACCCCGATGAGCGCAGGGAGTGCGCGGCGCAGGCGCGGACGCCGGCTGCGCGAGGACCCGCTCTGGCGCGCGCTCGCCGCCCTGCGCCCCGACCCGTGGCGCACCCTGCTCGCGGTGCTCACCGGCTCAGCCGCCGTCGCCTGCGCGGTGGGGCTCATGGCCACCTCCGGTTGGTTGATCTCGCGTGCGGCCCAACGCCCCAACGTGGTGTACCTGGAGGTCGCGGTCGTCGCGACCCGGACCTTCGGCATCGGCCGGGGCGTGCTCCGCTACCTCGAACGCCTGATCAGCCACGACGTCGCGCTGCGCGGGGTGGCCGAGCTCCGCGAGCGGTTGTACCGGCGGCTCGCCGCGGCGGAACCGGCCACCGTGGCGGGGCTGCGCCGGGGAGATCTCCTGGCCCGGGTGGGCGCCGACGTCGACACGCTCGCCGATCTCGTGGTGCGAGCGCTGCTGCCGTTCGCCGTGGCGGCGACCACGGCCCTGGCCACGGTGCTGGTGGTCGGAGCGCTGTTGCCCTCGGCCGGGGCGGTGATCGGGGTCTCCTTCCTGTTCGCCGGAGCGGGCGGCCCCTGGTTGGCCGCCTTGGCCGCGCGCAGGGCGGAGGGAGCCGCGGCCGCGGCCCGCACCCGCGCGAGCGCGGCCACCCTGGCCCTGCTCGACGGACTCGGCGAGCTGACCGTGGCCGGAGCGGTCCCGGCGCAGCTGGCGCAGGTCGCCGAGGCCGACGCCGCGTGGTACCGGGAGTCCGACCGCGCCGCCCGGCCCGCAGCCCTGGCCGCCGCCCTGGGCACGCTGCTCACGGGCGCGGCGACCCTGGCCGCGCTGTTGATCGGGGTACAGGCGGTGGCGGCCGGCGGCCTCGACCCCGTGCTCCTCGCCGTCGTCACCCTCACCCCGCTCGCGGCGGCCGAGGCGCTGGCGGGACTGCCCGCCGCGGCCACCGGACTGGTGCGGGCGAGGACCGCGGCCGCTCGCGTCCTCGAGCTGCTCGACGTCCCGCCCGCGCCACGGTCGCTCCCGGAGCCGCAGGACCCCGAAGGCGCCACGGACCCTGCCGGACCCGCTGTGCTCACTGACCCCCCTGTGCCCCCCGACCCCGCCGTGCCCCCCGACCGGGCAGTGCCCCGACCGGATCGGGGACCGGTCCGCCTGCGTGCCCGAGGACTGGCCTGTGGCTGGCCCTCACGTCCTCCCGTCGTCCGGGATCTCGACCTGGACCTCACCCCGGGGCGCCGAGTGGCCGTGGTCGGGGCCAGCGGCGGCGGCAAGTCGACCCTGCTGCTCACCCTTGCCGGGCTGCTCCCGGAGCAAGCAGGACAGCTGGAGATCGAGGAGTCCGGTCAGGTGCGGAACCTGCACGACCTGCCGGTCCCGCACCTGCGCCGTCTCGTGCAGTTCACGGCCGAGGACGCCCACGTGTTCACCACCACGCTGCGCGAGAACCTGCGCGTGGCCGATCCCGGGGCCACGGACGACGCCCTGCGACAGGCCCTGGACCGGGCCGGGCTGGGCGCCTGGTTGGACGGCCTGCCGGACGGCCTGGACACCCTGCTCGGCTCGGGAGGCAGCGACGTCTCCGGAGGCGAGCGACGCCGCGTGCTCCTGGCCCGGGCCCTGCTCGTGGACGCACCCGTCCTGCTGCTCGACGAGCCCGCCGAGCACCTCGACCCCGACACCGCCGATACCCTGCTGGCGGACCTCTTCGCCGCCGCGGGCCCGCACCGCAGCGTGGTCGTGGTCACGCATCGGCTGGCTCCGCTTGCCCGAGCCGACGAAGTCCTGATCCTGGAAGGGGGGCGGGTGAGCGTCCGGGGCAGTCATGAGGACCTGCTGCGGCACCACCCCGGTTACGCCCAGTCCTGGGCGGCCGAAAGCGGGGCCACCACCCGCGCTGTGCCGACGCGGTGACCCGCCCGGCAGGCGCGAGCCGGTCACGGAGACGGAGGCGCAGATGAGCACAGGGGATGTCCGACCCGGGACCGCCGAGGACCGACCCGGGCAACCCCTGTTCCCGGCACCCGCGCCCCAGGGCGACCCCGCCGCGGCCGGTCCCATCGACCGGCGTCTGCTCGACGCCGTCGTCAGCGTGGCGGACGGCCTCGAGCTCGAGTCGACCCTGCGGCGCATCGTCCGGGCCGCGGCCGATCTGACCTCGGCCCCGTACGCCGCGCTCGGCGTGCTCGGCGAGGACGGCCTGCACCGCGCCTTCGTGCACACCGGCATCGACCCGGAGACCGCCGCGAGGATCGGCCAGCTCCCGGCCGGGCACGGCGTCCTCGGGCACATCACCCGCGTGGGGCGCGCGGTGCGGGTGCAGGACCTGGCCGAACATCCGGCGTCCGTCGGATTCCCGAGCCACCACCCGATGATGCGCACGTTCCTCGGCGTCCCCGTCGGCATCGGCGACCGCGTCGTCGGCAACCTCTACCTGGCCGACAAGCCCGGAGGGTTCACCGCCGAGGACGAGGACGTCGTGGTCGCCCTCGCCGCGGCCGCCGCGGTCGCCGTCGACAACGCCCAGCTCTACGAGGCCGCCCGGCAACGGGAGGCCTGGGTGGGGGCCGCGCAGGAGGTCACCACGGCCATGCTCCAGGGCGCCGAGGAGGAGGAGGCCCTGCAGCTGGTCGCCCGCCGGGCCCGCGAGATCGCCCGGGCCTGCGCCGCCGCCCTGGTGCTGCCCGGCTGGGACGACCAGTGGGTGCTGGAGGTCGCGGACGGACAGCTCATCGAGGACCTGATCGGCACCGTGATGCCCTCCGCGGGCCACGCCGTGTCGGTGATCGCCAGCGGCGAGGGAATCCGGATCTCGGACATCGGCAACGAACCGACGCTGCTCGTGCCCGCGCTGCGCCGGTTCGGGCCCGCGCTCTACGCGCCCCTGGTGGCCGGGGAGGACCGCGGCGGCGTGCTCCTCCTCTTCCGCAACCGGGGGGACGAGCCGTTCACCGACGAGGACCTGATCCCCGCGCAGGCCTTCGCCACCCAGGCCGCACTGGCCCTGCAACTGGCCGAGAGCCGCCGACGGGCCGAGGACGCCGAGCTGCTGGAGGACCGTCAGCGGATCGCCCGAGATCTGCACGACCTGGTCGTCCAGGAACTGTTCGCGATGGGCATGCGCCTGACCCGCCTGCGGTCGGGCGTGCGCCCCGCCACCGCGAGTGCGATCGATCGTTCCCTGGAGTCCCTGGACCGTGTCGTACGGCAGATCCGGGCGACCATCCGGGCGCTGCGGGATCCGCACGAGCCGACCGCCCTGCTGGACCGGCTCCGCGGCGAGACCGCCCGGTCGCGCAGCGCCCTCGGGTTCGAGCCCGAGCTGGACGTGGCCTGCGACGGCGAGCCGGACGAGTTCGTGCCCGCGGACATCGCCGACGACATGATCGCCGTCGTCCGTGAGGGGCTGTCCAATGCCGCACGGCACGCGCGAGCCGGACACGTCCAGGTGCGGGTGGCGGTCTCGCAGAACGTGGTCAGCGTGGAGGTCAAGGACGACGGTCAGGGTGTGGCGCCCTCGGCCACCCGGCGCAGCGGGCTCGACAACCTGGACGAGCGGGCCCGTCGGCACGGCGGCACCTGCACCGCGGCCACCCGGGAACACGGCGGCACCGCCCTGCGCTGGCAGGTGCCCCTCGGCGGTTGAGGCCGGCCGTCAGTTCTGGTTCCAGCCCCCGCCGGAGTGGTGCGCGGCGACCCAGGCCGCGGCCTGGGTGCGGCGACGGAACCCCATCTTCGCGAGCAGACCGGTGACGTGGTTCTTCACGGTCTTCTCCGCCAGGCCGAGCTCCTCACCGATCTCCCGGTTGGACAGGCCCTCCCCGATCAGCTCGAGCACCTTGCGCTCGGTCGGGGTCAACGCCTCGGTGGGATCGGCGTGGGCAGCCTTGCGTCGCGCCACGGAACGCTCGTCGAGCAGGTTGCGCCCGGACGCCACCGCACGCACCACGTCCGCGATCTCGGTGCCTCGCACCGTCTTGAGGACGAATGCCGCGGCACCCGCGTCCAGCGCCGCAGCCACGGCCTCGTCGTCGTCGAACGAGGTGAGCACCACGCACCGGATGTCCGGGAGGTCCTCCTGCAGCCGACGCACCAGATCGATGCCGGTGCCGTCCGGGAGTTTCAGGTCGACCACCGCGACATCGGGGCGCACCGCCGCCGCCCGACGGATCGCGTCGAGAACCGTCCCCGCCTCGGCGACGACAGTGAGGAGGGGGTCGGCGTCCACGACATCGACGACCCCACGACGAACGATCTCGTGGTCGTCCACGACCAGTACCCGCACCTGTTCGGCCACGCGGTCAGGCTACCCACACCTGGGCCCGAGCGTGACATGGGACCGTTCACAGGTACCTGGAATCCTCCGACGGGACCCCGCGAATCCTCCGACGGGACCCCGCCGATCGCCGACCGCTTCCCCCGAAGGGCACCCGGACCGGAACACCTCGCGCCCGAGAGCCCCTCGCCCGGTGACCCCCCGGACCGGAGAACCCCTCGCCGGGGACCCCCTGGCCTGGAGAGAGTGGTCAGCGGCGCTGGCAGCGAGGGCACCGGTACGAGGATCGGTTCATGAAGGGTTCCCGCACGATCGGCGTCCCGCAGCGCCGGCAGGCCCGTCCGGCGCGCCCGTAGACCGCGAGGTCCCGCGAGAAGTACCCGCTGCGCCCGTTGACGTCCACGTACAGGCTGTCGAAGGAGGTGCCGCCCGCCGCCAGGGCCTCGCCGGTGACCGCCCGGGCCGCGGCGAGCAGTTCGGCCACGCGTGCCCTGGCCAGACCGCCCGCGAGGCACTCGGGGTGCAGCCCGGCCCGCCACAGCGACTCGTCGGCGTAGATGTTGCCGATCCCGGAGACGACGCGCTGGTCGAGCAGCACCCGCTTGATGCCGGTGCGGCGGGAGCGGATGCGGTCGATCGCCCTGTCCTCGTCGAGGTCGGGATCCAGCACGTCCGGGGCGATGTGCGCGGCGAGGGCGGGCAGGCGGTCGGGTGGAGGCACCGTGGACGCCCCGAGCCCCGCGGACCCCCCGCCCGGCACCGGCACCAGTTCGGCCAGGGCCAGGTACCCGAAGGTGCGCAGGTCCACGAAACGCAACTCCCGGCCCTCGCGGGCGGCCGGTCCGCCGATCAGCGGCAGGCGCACCCGCAGATGTGGCTCGTCCGCCGTCGTGGGCGCCACGAGCAGCAGCTGCCCGCTCATGCCCAGGTGCGCCACGAGCGCGTGGCCGGAGTCGAGCTGGAACCAGCAGAACTTGCCCCGGCGCACGACGTTCTCGATCCGGGCGCCGCCCAGGCGGGCCACCAGGTCGTCGGCACCCCCCACGTGCCGACGCACGGCCCGGGGATGCAGCACCTGCACGGCACCCAGGACCGCGCCGAGGGTCCAGGTCTCCAGTCCGCGCCGGACGACCTCGACCTCGGGCAACTCGGGCACGGCGGGCCTCCTCCCGAGCGGGTGGGGTCAGCGGTGGACCCCGGCGACGAGCGGGTGGTTCAGCCGGCGGTACCGTCCGCGACGATCGCGGGACGGATCTCCGCCGACGCAGTCTCCGCTGCGGAGTCCGCCGAGAGCTCCGCGGTGATGGCCTCGAAGGCGGTGGAGGCCGCGCGCTGCTCGGCCTCCTTCTTGCTGCGGCCGCTGCCCGCACCGCGGTGCAGGCCGTGGACGACGGCCACCGCGTGGAAGAGCTTGGCGTGGTCCGGCCCTTCCTCGGTGATCAGGTACTCGGGCACGCCGAGGGAGGCCGAGGCGGTCAGCTCCTGCAGGCTGGTCTTCCAGTCGAGCCCGGCGCCGAGGGTCGCCGAGGACTCCATCAGCGGGTCGATCAACCGGTGCACCGTTCCCCGGGCCACGTCGATGCCGTGTTCCAGGTACACCGCACCGAACAGTGCTTCGAGGGTGTCGGCGAGGATCGAGGACTTGTCCCGACCCCCGCTGGTCTCCTCACCACGACCGAGCAACAGGTGCTGGCCGAGCTCCAGCCCACGGGCGACCTCGGCCAGCGCACGCATGTTGACCACCGCAGCCCGCAGCTTCGCGAGCTGACCCTCGGGGAGATCGGGATTCCGCCGGTAGAGCGCGTCGGTGATGATGAGCCCGAGTACGGCGTCACCGAGGAACTCGAGCCGCTCGTTGGTGGGCAGCCCACCGTTCTCGTACGCGTAGGACCGATGCGTCAGGGCACGCTCCAGCATCGCGCGACTCAGAGTGACGCCGAGACGGCGTTGCAGATCACTCCGGGCCGGCGCGCTTCCCTCCGCTGCGGCTGACGTCCTCTTCACGGCGACCGGTCGTCTTGCCCGGCTCAGAGGTCCTTGACCTTGCGGCCCTTGTACTCCAGGTACAGCGGGGTGCCGGACGAGTCGGTGACCACGCGTGCGTGATGCGGACGCGCGTACTGGACCTCGCCGAAGGAGGTCACCGTGGTCAGCGTCGTGGGCGTCGCCTTCCACTGGGAGCGGCGGGACCGCGTGTTGCTGCGCGACATCTTCCGCTTCGGGACGGCCACGGTCAGTTCTCCTTCGTGTCGTGTTCCGGATCCAGGGGGCCGGCCGCCGGGTCGACGGCCAACTCCCGCAAGGCCGCCCACCGGGGGTCGGCGTCCTCGTGGTGGTGGGACGGGTCGTCCGCCAGAGCCGCGCCGCACTGCTGGCACAGCCCCGGGCAGTCCTCCCGGCACACCGGGCGGAACGGCAGTGCGAGTACCACCGCGTCCCGCAGTGCGGGTTCCAGGTCGATCAGATCGTCCTCGAGGAACCGTACGTCATCGTCCTCGCCGGCTACGGCCCGACCCGGGAAGAGGTAGAGATCCAGCAGTTCCACCTCGACCACCTGGTCGATCGCGGAGAGGCAGCGCATGCACTCCCCTTCCGCGCGTCCCCGTGCCGTTCCCGACACGAGCACACCCTCGGAGACGGACTCGAGCCGAAGGTCCAGTTCGAGATCCTCACCAGCCGGAACGCCGATCACGTCCGTTCCGAGATCAGGGGGCGCCGCGATGACCCGGTGCACCTCTCGCATCGTCCCGGGACGCCGCCCCAACTCGCGGGTGTCGAGCACGGTGGGCGACCGGGGGTCGAGACGGATGGCCAGCTCCTCGCTTGCGCACCGCGCGTCGCACGGTACGGACGTCCTGGATCTCGGCCACGACAGCACAACGACGAGGCCAAGGACGAACGTTACTGCACCCCGGCCACGTCACCCAAACCGACCGGGCGGCGGGGCGGCGCCTCCGAGGGCCCCGGCCAGGGCCTGGGCCACCGCCTCCGGGACCAAGCCCCGCACGTCCGCGCCGTGCCCGGCGACCTCCTTGACGAGGCTGCTCGACAGGTGGGCCCAGCGCGGGTCGGCCAGCAGGAACACGGTCTCGACCCCGGCCAGGTGCCGGTTCATCACCGCCATGGGCTGCTCGTACCCGAGGTCGACGCCGCCCCGCAGCCCCTTGACCACGGCCCGCGCCCCCACCCGACGGCAGTGGTCCACGAGCAGGCCGCCGGTGACGACCTCCACCCGCACCCGGGCGGTCCAGCCCGGATCCGCCGCCGTTTCCCGGGCAGGGGTCGCCTCCAGGGCAGAGCCCACCGTCTCCGGGGCTGGGGCCGCCGGCAGGGCGGAGCCCGCCGCCTCCGCCAGGGCCCGGTGCAGGAGCGCGGCACGCTCGGCGGGCGGGAACAGCCCCGACTTGGCGGGATTGACCAGGATGGTCACGATCACCTCGTCGAAGAGCTCCGCAGCCCGTGCGATCACGTCGAGGTGGCCGAGCGTGACCGGATCGAAGCTGCCGGGGCAGACGCATCGATGCACGTCGCGAACCTAGCAGCGCGCCGCCGTCCATACCGCGGTCTCCCCGTACCGGCGGACCGGCTCGTGGCTCAGCGCTTCAGGCCAGCCCGGTTCCGGGCCGCGGGCCGAACGTTCGACCACCACGACGCCGCCCTCGGCCACCCAGCCGCCGTCGACGAGCGCGCCCAGCACCCGGGCGAGATCGGGCTCGGCCAGCGCGTAGGGCGGGTCGAGGAACACCAGGTCCATCGCCTGCGGGGCGGGAACGGCCACGAACCGTTCGCAGGACGCCGGGACGACGCGTACCCCGGGCAGGCCCAGGGCGGCCACATTGCGCCGTGCCGCCTCCACCGCGGCCCGCCAGGAGTCCACCAGCACCACCTCGACCGCACCGCGGCTGGCGGCCTCCAGGCCCAGGGCACCCGATCCCGCGTAGAGGTCGAGCACCCGGGCACCGTCGGGCAGCCCTCGGGAGTTCAGCGCGCTGAACAGCGCCTCGCGTACCCGGTCGCTCGTCGGGCGGGTTCGCCCGCCCGGCGGGACCACCAGGGTGCGCCCGCCCGCCGTTCCGCCGATGATCCGGGTCACTGCCCCACCTCCTCGGCCATGATGCCCGCTGCCCGGGCTCGCCCCGCAACGTGCCCGATCCTGCTGAGCCCTCGATCCTGCCGTGCGCCCGGCCCACCCGAGGTGCTCAGCCCCGTTCGAGGTAGGCGGCGCGCTCGGCGTCCAGCAGTTCGGCGATCGCCGCCGCCAGGGCGGGATGACCGGTCAGCTCCGGGTCCTGCGCCACCAGCGCGGTCGCCTCGTGCCGGGCCGCCTCGATCACCTGCTCGTCGCGCACCACGCGCAGCAGGCGCAGGGACGAGGCCCGGCCGGACTGCGCCGCGCCCAGGACGTCGCCCTCCCGGCGTTGTTCGAGGTCGACCCGGGCCAGCTCGAACCCGTCCACGGTGGCGGCCACCGCATCCAGCCGGGTCCGGGCCGGGGTGTCGGCGGGCGCCTGGGTGACCAGCAGGCAGACCCCGGGCTCCCGGCCCCGCCCGACCCGCCCACGCAGCTGGTGCAGCTGGGACACGCCGAACCGGTCGGCGTCCAGGACGACCATCGCACTGGCTCTCGGCACGTCCACGCCCACCTCGATCACCGTCGTGGCGACGAGCACGTCCACCTCGCCGTCCGCGAAGGCCCGCATGGTCGTGTCCCGTTCCTCCACGCCCATCCGCCCGTGCAGTCCGGCCACGCGCAGCCCGCGCAGGGCCGGCACGCCCGCGAGTTCCTCCAGCACCTCCAGCACCGAGCGCGGGGGACGCTGGTCCCCGGCTCCCGGCCCGGACGCCGATGCCGACGGCGCCTCGGCCGCCTGCTCCTCGCCGCCGATCCGGGGGCAGACCACGTAGGCCTGCCGGCCCGCCTCGACCTCCTCCCGCACCCGCGCCCAGATCCGCTCCGCCCAACCCGGTCGCTCGGCCAGCGGCACCACGTGGGTGCGGATCGGGGCACGGCCGGCGGGCAGCTCACGCAGGGTCGAGACCTCCAGGTCACCGAAGACGGTCATCGCCACGGTGCGCGGGATGGGGGTCGCGGTCATCACGAGCAGGTGCGGGCTGGTGCGGGCCTTGCCGCGCAGGGTGTCGCGCTGCTCGACCCCGAACCGGTGCTGTTCGTCGACGACCACCAGGCCCAGGTCGAAGAACTCCACCCGTTCCGCGAGCAGGGCGTGCGTGCCCACCACGATGCCAGCGTCCCCGGAGGCGACGTCCAGGAGCGTCCGCCGCCGGGCGGCGGCCGGCAGGGAACCCGTGAGCAGGGCCACCCGGGTCCCGCGCTCGTCCCCACCGAGTTCCCCGGCACGGGCCAGGTCGCCCAGCATCGCGCTCATCGTGCGGTGGTGCTGGGCGGCGAGCACCTCGGTGGGGGCGAGCAGGGCCGCCTGGCCACCGGCGTCGACCACCGAGAGCATCGCGCGCAGGGCCACGACGGTCTTGCCCGAACCGACCTCGCCCTGGAGCAGGCGGTGCATGGGCACCGTGGTGGCCAACTCCTCGGCGATCTGCTCCCCGACCAGGCGCTGGCCCGCGGTCAGGGTGAACGGCAGGCGGGCGTCGAAGGCGGCGAGCAGTCCGTCCTCGCGGGCCACGCGCGGGGTGGCCGGCTGCGACCGGGCCTCCAGGCGGCGGCGGGCGAGGGCGGCCTGCAGCACGAAGGCCTCCTCGAAGCGCAACCGGCGCCGGGCCTCGCGGTGGTCCTCGTCGCGCTCCGGCCGGTGGACGGCGTGCAGGGCCCGGGTGAGCGAGACCAGGCCGGTGCGGGCCCGCACCGGCACCGGCAGCGGATCCGGAACCTCGCCGAGCGTGCTCAGGACCACGGCCACGGCGGCCTCGATCGCCCAGGAGTCCACCCCCCGGGCGGCCGGGTACACGGGGATCGGGTGGTCGACCCGGGCGAGGGCGTCCCGCTCGGCGTCCTCGCCGTCCACGAGCCGGTAGCGGGGGTGCGTGAGCTGCCGGGTGCCCTTGTACCGGGTGACGGTGCCCGAGAACAGCGCCCGACGCCCGGGGCGCAGCAGCCCGCGCAGTCGCTGGGCGTGGAAGAACGCCAGGTCGAGGGTGTCGGTGCCGTCCGTGACCACCAGGTTCAGCAGCGAGCCCTTGCGGGAGGTCATCTGGCGGTGCTGGGCCGAGACCACCTCGGCCAGGACGGTGACCTCCTCGCCGAGCGGCAGGTCCGCGAGCGGGGTGAGCTCCCCGAGCCGCTCGTAGCGCCGGGGGTAGTGACGCAGCAGGTCCCCGACCGTCTCCAGGCCGAGGCCCGTGCGCAGCGCGGTCGCGGTACGGCCGCCGACCACCTTGGCCAGCGGCTCGTCGAGCCGGATCCCGGACGCCGCGGCCTCCCCCACGCCTACTCGACCCCGATCAGCAGCGGATAACGGTCCTGCCCCCCGTCCAGCACCTGCACCTCCACGTCCAGGTGGCAGCGTCGCAGATGGGCCCGTAGCCGGTCGACGAGTCCCGGCGGGACCTGGCGGCCGGTGACCACGGTGACCAGTTCCCCGCCCCCGGAGAGCAGCCGGTCCATCACCTCGCAGGCCACCGTGCCGAGGTCCTGCCCGACCACGGCGAAGTCCCCCTGCACGACGCCGAGGACGTCACCGACGCGGCAGGGGCCGGCACTGGTCACGGCCTCGCGCACGGCCACGGTGACCGCGCCGTCGCGGGTGGCGCCGGCCGCGGCGGACATGCGGACCGCGTCGTCGTCCACCTCCCGGACGGGGTCGTGCACCGCGGCGGCGGCCAGCCCCTGCACCTGCGCCCGGGTGGGCAGCACGGTGACCCGCACCCCCTGCTCGCGGGCGACCGCCGCGGCCACCTCGGCCACGGCCAGGGTCTGCGGGTCGTTGGGCAGCACCGCCACGGCCTCGGACCCCGCCTGGGCGACCGCCTGGAGGATCTCCGCGGTGGACGGGCGCCGTCCCTGCTCGGGGTGCACGACGACTGCTCCCGCCTGGCGGAAGAGGGAGGCCAGACCGGGTCCGGCCGCGCAGGCGACCAGCCGGGCCGCGGCGTGTCCGCTCGCATGACTGCGTCGCCAGGCACGGTGGTCGGCGAAGTGGGTGATCCGGATCCGGTGCGGACGGCCTGCCTCCAGCGCCGCCTCGACGACCGCGCCGGGCTCGTTGCCGTGCAGGTGGACGTGCCACAGCCGCTCGCCGCCGACCACGACCAGGCTCTCCCCCAGGGCGCCCAGCGTGCCGCGCAGTGCGGTCACCGCCTCGCGATCGGCGTCCAGCAGGAACATCACCTCGTAGGCGGGCCCGGCCGGCCCCGGCAGTTCTCCCCGGTGGGCCAACTCCCCCCGGGGGGTGAGGTCGGCGCTCGGCAGGGCCGGCTGGGTGGCGCCGCGACGGGAGCGCACGGACGAGCGTTCCAGCACGACGTCCTCCAGCGCACCGAGCAGGACGACGAGACCACGGCCGCCCGCGTCGACGACGCCGGCATTGCGCAGGTCCTCCAACTGGTCAGGGGTGCGGGCGAGCGCCTTGTCCGCGGCCGCCGCCATCGCCTGGACCACCTCGGCGAGGCCTCCACCGGCCTGTTCCGCGGCCTCGACCATGGCCCGGCTCACGGACAGCACGGTGCCCTCGACCGGATCCGCCACCGCCTGCCAGGCCTGCTCGTCCGCCCGGGCGGCCCCCTCGCGGGCACCCTCGGCGTCGAGCAGGCCCCGACGGGCGAACACCGAGCCCCAGCCGCGCACCATCTGGGCGAGGATCACGCCGGAGTTACCCCGGGCGCCCAGCAGGGCCCCGTGCGCGAAGGCGTCGACGAGTTGCTCCGCAGCGGCGTCGGGCGGCAGGGCCCGCACGGCGTGGACCGCGGCCTCCAGGGTGAGGTAGAGGTTGGTGCCCGTGTCACCGTCGGGCACCGGGAACACGTTGAGGGCGTCGATCTCCGCCCTGCGCTCGCCCAACGCGGACAGTGCGCTCATCGCCCACCGTCGCGCGGCCTGGGCGTCGAGGACCTCCAGCACCCTCACCTCACCTCCTGCCGAAGGCTAGCCGTCCCGGGCCCGCGGGACGCGCCCGGCCAGCGAGGTACGCCGGTTTGGGTGCGCGGCAGCGGTTCCGATATCCTTCCGCAGTTGCCCGACACCGGGCCCGGAGCGATGTCCTCCTGCGCGTATGCGTTCGGGACGTGCGCCCGGTCGTCAGACCCAACCGATCCGTCAGGAGTACTTCCCGTGGCTGCCAACTGCGACGTGTGCGGCAAGGGGCCGGGCTTCGGTCACAACATCTCGCACTCCCACCGGCGCACCAAGCGTCGCTGGAACCCGAACATCCAGCGGGTCCGTACCACGGTGGGTGTGACGCCGAAGCGGCTCAACGTGTGCACCTCGTGCCTGAAGGCGGGCAAGGTCTCGCGCTGAGGCACGCGCACCGGGATCCCGACCCGGTGCCGGTACCATGACGGCACCCTCGGGGTCGTCGCTGTCCCCCGAACCGACCGAAGGGCCGGAGCCAGCTGGCTCCGGCCCTTCGGCTGTCACTGCGGAGGGTCCCTGTCCTTTCTTCGGGTACCGGGCGTGGTCCCCGTGGCACCGGGTGGGGTCACCGTTGCACGAGGTACTGCTGTGCACTCCGCTGTCCTCACACCTCCTCTCCTCGGGCGGGCACCGGTTCCTGGTGCCCGCCGTCCGCCTGGAGCCCCCGGCGGGTTCGCGACCCGACCGGGAGGTTCACCCGGTCAGTACCCGCCCCAGTAGTCGGGTGCGTCCGTGACGGTCGGCTCCGGGGTGTCCGTGGGCGAGTCGGTCGGGTCCTGGGTGTCGGTCGGGTCCTGGGTGTCGGTGGGGTCGGGCGACTCCGTGGTCGTGTCCGTCGGGTCCTCGGTGTCGGTCGTGGTCGTCGGGTCCGGCGACTCCGTGGTGGTCGTGGTCGGTACCGGACACGGGTGCCACCGGTGCCCCAGCGCCTGGCCGTAGCCATGGTGGTCGCAGGGGTGCGGGCGAGGCTCGGGGACGAGGGCCAGCGCCACGGCCCAGGCCTGGTCCACGGTGATCGTCCCGTCCGCGATCAACCGGGCGAGACGGACCAGCACGAGGGCACGCTGCCGGGCACGTTCGCGGGCACCGGGGGCGGCCGGCTGGGCGTGCTGCGTCGTGGGGGTGGGCCGGTGAACAGGCCGGGTGGCGGTCGGGGTGTGCCGAGCGGATCGGGTCGGTGTGGTCGTCGCGTGGTGCGCCGTCCTCGTGCCGTGCGTGGTCTTCGTGGCGTGCGGGGTCCTGCCCGCGTGCGCCGAGGCGCCTGCGGGCCAGCTGAGGCCCGCCGCGGCGAGTCCCAGGACCAGGGCGCACACCATGACGGTGGCCTTCGTCTTCCGTCTCACCGAACCTCCCGCGTCACTGCCTCGAACAGCATGCCGAGTCCCCGTGCGATCGCTATGGGTAGCCGTGAACTACTCATAGTGAGGACGGCGGGAGGTGAACGCCAGAGGTGCGGGCCGAGGACGGCGAAGGCTTCGCAGGGCGGCTTGATGTTGTCGAACATG
>CAZOWW010000071.1:0-30099 GCA_964583765.1 uncultured Kineosporiaceae bacterium | reverse complement strand
TCACCACGACCACCACTCGGCCGGTCACCACGACCACCACTCGGCCGGTCACCACGACCACCACTCGGCCGGTCACCACAACCACCACTCGGCCGGTCACCACGACCACCACGACCACGACCCGGCCGGTCACCACGACCACGACCCGGCCGGTCACCACGACCACCACGACCAGCGGTGGTACGGGCAAGACCTGTACGGCGGCCTACACCGTCGTCAGTTCCTGGCCGACCGGTTTCCAGGCGAACGTCAATGTGACCAATTCCGGAACCTCGGCCATCAGCGGCTGGAAGGTGGCGTGGACCTTCGCCAACGGACAGACCATCGGCCAGTTGTGGAGCGGCACACTCACCACAAGTGGTGCGACCGCCACGGTCACCAACACCGCATGGAACGGCGCCCTTGCCGCGGGTACCGCGACATCCTTCGGATTCACCGGCACCTGGAGCGGCACGAACAGTGTGCCAACCCTGACCTGCACCGCCTCATGATGAACGGCTGCTGACACTGAGCGTTCAGCAGCGCTGAGCGGCAACATGATCGGCACCTGCGGTGGCCCGGAACCTTGAGATTCCGGGCCACCGAGCAGACCGCACCCCAACGTGACAACTGAACGTGTACGCGCTGGTACCCTTAGCAGCCCTGGTTGTGTGTGAACGCTTTGAGGATCAACACCTTGATCCGCTCCTGCCGGCGCGCCGTGGCCGAAGTCGGCCGCGAGGCCCACTCGTAGAACCCCGAAACCGACACCTCCAGCCACCGGCACATCGCCCGAACCGTGTATCGAGAGGTCTCGTCCGCATTGCGCACGGCCTTCTTCGCGTCGATGTACTCATACCGAGCCATCACCGAGACTCCCTCGCGAAGCGGGCCTCCGCTTGTCCTGGAAACTCACGCTCCAGCCGCAACTCCCGGGCTCCCCGATCCGGCTCTCGCAGTCGAGCCCGCTTCGAAACGGTGCATGCCTCGCAGGCTGAAGATCAAGAATGGATTGACCTCACGTGTGCCGGTCGTCTGCTGCTCCGGGAGACGGCCCGCAGGGACTCATGGGGTGAGGAGTTCGCACTGCTTGATGACCAGCACTGTTCCGTCCTCGCTGAAGACCCGACATTCTCCTTTGACGGTGACGGTGGCGCCCAGGGGGACGCTCCGCACAAGTCGGAATGATTCCTTGATTCGGTGGTCAAACGGCAGCACGAAGATGGCGAGACGGGTGCCTCCGGGGAGATCTGACACCTCCACCACCGGCGTACCATATTGGCTTTCGCCCGTTCGGATTGAGATTCCCTCGAGAGTGAGGAATTTACCATAGTAGGTGCGCTCGGCGGAGGCGCGGTCCGCGGTGAATTCGTTGTGGAGGTCTCGAATTTTCATTGGATACCACCTTCTCTCGTGTCTCGTGATCCTGCTGGTCGTATTCGAGTTGTCGTCGGCCGGTGCTCCATGCTTGAGATCTTCTTACGGTTGGCCTTCTTCAGGATGTCGTCTGCTGTCTTGGTCCGGATGAATGGATGGGCACGGTCGTTCCAGCCGTCGACGTAGGTTCGGAACTCGGCGTTGAGGTCTTTGACCGAGCTGTAGGTGCCGCGGAGGATGGCTTGTCGTTCGGCGCTGGAGAGCCTGCTTTCGACGAGGTCCATCCAGAAGGTGGGGGTCGGGGTGGAGGCACCCTCGACGACCGTGGCCCCAAGGTCCGGGTTGGTGGAGAACCGGAAGCTGACCGAACGCCGGGGCTGGATGTCGTACTCGCGCCAGATCCGCACGACCGGGTTGTTCGAGATCCCCAGACGCCCCGCCAGATGCCGGGCCACCCAGTGCATCACCCCGTACTTCTTCGGTGGCGGCTTCAACGTCGCCGCGACCGCCTTCATCCGGTCGATCGTACGCGGTCGACCCGAGCGGTGCTCGTCGTCCAGACGGGCCAAGCCCTTGGCCTGGTACCGCCAGCGCCACCCGATCACGGAGTCCTTTCCGACCTGGGTCTCCACAGGTCACAAGCGCCGTCCAGACTCCTTGCAACATCTCGACCAGGCTCAGAAGCTGCAGGTCGGTGCCCGCTCGCCAGCCGATCGTGCCTGGCGCCGCACATCGCCTGGGAGGTCTCGATCATCGGGACGGCGAACAGCGCGGGGGAGAAGCTGGTGGTCACGGTGATGAGTCTGTTGGCGGCGGTGGTCGCGAAGCCGGGCTCGCTCCCCGCCGTGGACCGGTTGCGACAGACGGGCAACGGCGTGGTGTTCACCTGGTCCGCACGCCGTCCGCCCCGGGTACGTTTCAGGGTTCCCGGCGGTCCAGTCGTCGGTGCGCCTGCGCCGGTATGCGATCGTTGCGCGGTGGAGGCGATCCGGCAGTTCAGCGCCGAGCAGTACGGGCGGGCCCTGGAGCCCTGGCACTGGTTGGACCTGGACGGCAAGGCAGCGTTGTGCGCCTCCCCGTTCGGGGACGTCTTCCTCGAGGACGACCAGGGCGTGTGGTGGCTGGACACCCTGGAAGGCGTCCTGACCCGACCCTGGGCAACACGCGAGGAGTTCGCGGGCGCGTTGTCGACCACCGAGGGCCAGGACGAGTACCTCCTGGCCGGGCTGGGACTGGCCGCGGAGGAAGCCGGTCTGGGCCCTGGCCCCGACCAGGTCTACGGATTCACCGTCCCGCCCAAGCTCGGGGGAGCCCTGGACGTGGACAACGTCGAGGTCATCGACTTCGTCGTGGCCCTGAGCCTGGCCGGACAGATCCACCGTCAGATCCGTGACCTGCCTCCAGGGACGGAGATCACCGGTTTCACCCTGGACGACGCCGGGTCCTGATCGGGCGCGGCGCCTCGGCGCGTGCTCGTGCCCTGGCATTCACGCTCTCACCGGACGCCCTCTGCTACCGATTCCCCGGCACCCGCATGGCGCGCCGGGGTCCACGAGGCCAGGCGTTTCTCGGGGTGTCGTCATCAGGGGCAGGCGTGTCGGAGCTGCTTCGGTGCTCGGCGATAACTTCGATCAGGCCGATGATGTGGGCGTTGAGCTGGTCGAGGTCCTCGGCAGGGATCCAGTAACTCCACGATGTCCCTTCCACCGGCGTGATGGACCTCGTAGGCGTCCAGGAAGGTCCGTGCTACGCGGAAGCGGGTGACGTGGCCGACGCCGCTGGCCGGCACGTTCCAGTCCCGGGCAATCTTCGTGGCGTACCGCTCATTCAGCACCGGATAGAAGATCGGCTATTCGGGTGGCCGCGGCGGCCGGCCGTCGGTCATCGGCCCCGATTCCCTGCTGTTCGCCCGCGCTCTGCGCGAGGCCGGCACGCCGGTTCCCGAGATCGCCAAGAAGCTGACCATCAAGACCGGGAAGAACGCTGGCCGGCACCCGTCGGTCATCTGGCCGTTCCGGGCTCTGGCCACGAGCGGGGGATGAGCGCGGTCGGCGCAACATCGGTCCGACCGAACCCGGTCATCGGCGGTGCTCAGCAGATGGGGGACCGTCGGTCGGGACGGTGTTCTCAGGCCTGGGGGCGAGTTCGCCGTAGAAATAGGAGGCGGTGACGCCGCCGTCGATGAGGAAGTCGCTGCCGGTGATGAAGGCGCCGTCGGGGCCGAGCAGGAGTGCGGCGAGGCCGGCGATCTCGTCGGGCGTGCCAGCGCGACCGACTGGGCTGTGCTCGATCATGCGGCGGTAGCCGGCACCGCGCGGACCCGTCAGCTCATCCAGGGCCAGGGGCGTGATGACGATGCCGGGACTGATGGTGTTGACCCGGGCGCCGCGGCGGGCCCAGCGGACGGCCTCGGCCTGCACCCGCAGGGCGTTGCCACGCTTGGCGAGCTGGTAGGCGTGCAGGGTGTCGTGGACCTGCCCGGCCTGCAGCATCGGGAGCGTGAGCAGCTCCTCTGCCGGTGTGGTGGCCAGGGCCGCGTCCTGGGCGGGGGTCAGGGCGGGAAGACGGTGCCCGGACTGGGAGGCGATGACGACGCCGCTGCCGCCGGGCGCGATGACCTCGCCGAACTCCTCCAGGACGACGGCGGTGCCGTAGAGGTCGACCGCCAGGATCGCCTCGATCGGAGCCTGGCTGGGGGAGACGCCGGCCGCGTGAATGACCCGGGTGATGTCCCCGTGGGCGGTGGCGGCCTCGACCAGAGCGTGGACGGAGTCACGGGAGGACACGTCGACGGTGGTGGTCCTGACCTCGAAGCCGGCGTTGCGCAGGGTCTGGGCTGCGGCGTCGGCGTTGTCCTGGCGCAGGTCGGCGAGCAGGACGTGGCGGCCGGTGCTGACGCGACGGGCGATGGCCTGTCCGATCGAACCGGGTCCGATGACCACGACGACCTCGTGCCGGGTCTGACGTCGGGCGTCGTCCGGGATGTTGTGCTGGAGGTCGGTCATGGTGTGCTCCTGAGCAGGCGGAGGGTGTGTGGGTGGGTCGCGGGGCCGGTGATGTGGCCGACCGGTCCGGGGCCGTACCGGTCGTACTTGGCGTGCAGGACGGCGTCGATGGCGTCGTTCACGTCGGGGTCAGCCCCGGCGAAGGCGATCTCGTACTCGGCGCCGGCCGCGCGGAGGTGTCCCCGGCCGGCGGCCAGTGCCCGGCGGTACCAGGGCCGGTCCGGGCCACCGGCGGAGCGCACGTACAGGCCGTCGTCCACGCGGGCGATCCACATCGTCGTGAAAGGGCTCGAGGTGCCGTCCGGGCGGCTGGATGCCAGCTGGATCTCGGTGGCCTCGCCGATCTGGGTGAGCTGGGCGGAGGTCCACTGCGGGCCACCGGGTGGCAGAGTGCTGGTCACAGCGATCCCACCCGGATCACGGACTTGATCGCGCGCCGCTCGTCCAACGCCCGGTAGGCCTCGGCCACGTGCTCCAGGTCGGTCTCGTGGCCGAAGACACGGCCGGGGTTGATCGTGCCCTTCAGGACGTCGGCCATCAGTTCGGGGATGTACAGGCGGGCGGGTGCGGGACCACGCGCCAGCCGACGTTGCGGAAGAACGTGCTGGCGAACGGTACCTGGCCGGGCGAGGCGCCCTCGACCCGGGAGCCGACCTGCTCGACGACACCGATGAACTCGTGCCCGATCGAGCCGACCGCGTGCGGGTTCTCGCCGCGGAAGTACCACAGGTCCGACCCGCAAACACAGGCCAGGACAACCCGCACCACCGCATCGGTCGGCTCCTGGATGACCGGGTCCGGGCGGTCGCCGATCTCGACGATTCCCGGTCCGCGGAAGATGGCCGCTCTCATATTGCGCGCCTTTCGGAGGAGGTCGGATTCCTGGACGGTCGTACCCGCCCGGATGGCTGACGCGGTGCCCGGTCGGATGGTGGGAGCGACCCGCTGTCGTGACGAAGATGACCTGGTCGGGGTGGCTACAGAACGTCATGCTGACCTTGCCGTTGCCGGGTTCGTCCGGCCGGACATGTCCTTGCGTGCGAGGCGGGGGCATCGATCCGGGGGGAGAGGGAGCTGTGATCCAGCCAGAGGGTGAGCGCCCGGACGTCAACTACCGTACGAGCCTGTCCGACCTCGAAGATTCCGTCCGGGTGCCGTTCGAGGAGCAGACGATCGGCGTGCCGGAGTTGCCTGCCGATCCTGTCCGGGACGACGAGGAGCTCTATCGGTGGAGGTCGATCAGGCCCGCCCGAATCGCCGGCAGGGGTGCGGAAAGCAGGCGGCGCGTGATGCGGGTTCTCGACAGCCGGCGCCACCTGCCGCGGGTGATGGGCGCCGGCTGTCACGACCTGGTCGGGGAGTGTCGGGACGGCTGGGCTCTGAGCTACCTCCTCCGTGGGCACGTTCCAGGCAGGAGCCCACCGAGAAAGCACCGGGCAGACCGGCACCTGTCGATCGCAGCCCCGTTCGGGGGATCCGGGCTCAGGTGAGGTCGAAGCGGTCCAGATTCATGATCTTTACCCAGGCGGCGACGAAGTCACGCACGAAGTGCGCCTGTGCGTCGTCGCCGGCGTACACCTCGGCCAGGGCCCGCAGTTGGGAGTTCGAGCCGAAGACGAGGTCGACCCGAGTGGCGGTCCATCGCAGATCGCCCGTGTGAACATCGCGTCCCGCGAAGGTGTCCTCGGCCGGGGAGGTGGGCTCCCACCGGGTACCGGGGTCCAGCAGGTTGACGAAGAAGTCGTTGGTCAAGGTGCCGGGCCGTGGGGTCAGCACGCCGTACCGGGAGCCGCCGGTGTTCGCGCCCAGCACTCGCAGGCCGCCGACCAGCACGGTCATCTCGGGAGCGGTGAGGGTCAGCAGTTCGGCCCGGTCCACCAGCAGTTGCTCGGCCGGTTGCTGCTCGCCGGCCCGGTGGTGGTTACGGAAGCCGTCGGATGTCGGTTCCAGCACCGCGAAGGACTCCTCGTCGGTCTGCTCCTGTGTCGCATCCGTGCGTCCGGGCGCAAAAGGAACGACGATGTCGACCCCCGCTCTTGCGGCGGCCTGTTCGACGCCCGCGCACCCACCCAGGACGATCAGATCGGCGAGTGAGACGCGCGTGCCGCCCGTGCTCTGGGCGGTGTTGAACTCCTCCTGGATCCCCTCAAGGGTCCGCAGGACCTCGACCAGCCGTGCGGGTTCGTTGACCTCCCACCGGTTCTGGGGAGCCAGGCGGATGCGTGCCCCGTTCGCCCCGCCCCGCCTGTCCGTGCCGCGGAACGTCGAGGCCGAGGCCCACGCGGTGGTGACCAGGTCGGAGACGGACAAGCCCGAGGCCAGGATCGACTTCCTGAGCGCTGCGATGTCCCCGGTTCCCACCAGGTCGTGGGCAACAGGGGGGACGGGGTCCTGCCACAGCTGCGGCTCGGAGGGCACCAGCGGGCCGAGATAGCGCGCGATCGGGCCCATGTCGCGGTGCGTGAGCTTGAACCAGGCTCGGGCGAACGCGTCGGCGAGCTCCTGCGGGTGCTTGTGGAAGCGACGCGCGATCGGCTCGTAGACCGGGTCCGTGCGGAGCGCGAGATCGGTCGTGAGCATCACCGGCGAGTGTCTGCGCGAGGGGTCGTGGGCATCGGGCACGCTCGTGGCTGCGGCCGGATCAGTGGGGACCCACTGCTTGGCCCCGGCGGGGCTCGTGGTCAGCTGCCACTCGTACCGGAACAGGGTCTCCAGGAAGCTGTTGTCCCAGGTCACGGGGGTGGGGGTCCAGGCACCCTCCAGGCCGCTGGAGATCGTGTCGGGACCCGCGCCGGTGCCGTGAGCGTTGCGCCAGCCCAGACCCATCTCCTGCAGTGCGGCAGCCTCCGGGACCGGGCCGATGTTCCCGTCGGGCACGGCCGCGCCGTGGGACTTGCCGAAGGTGTGCCCACCGGCAATCAGGGCCACGGTCTCCTCGTCGTTCATGGCCATTCGGCGGAACGTCTCACGGATGTCGTGAGCAGCGGCCAGGGGGTCCGGCGTGCCGTTCGGGCCCTCGGGGTTCACGTAGATCAGACCCATCTGGACGGCGGCGAGGGGGTTGTCGAGCTGGCGCTCCCCGTCATGGCGCTTGTCGTCCAGCCACGTGCTCTCGGTGCCCCAGTTGATCTGCTGGGGTTCCCACACGTCCGCACGACCCCCACCGAAGCCGAACGTGGTGAATCCCATCGACTCCAGAGCACAGTTACCGGCGAAGATCATCAGGTCGGCCCAGGAGATCTTCCGGCCGTACTTCTTCTTCACCGGCCAGAGCAGCCGGCGGGCCTTGTCGAGGTTGACGTTGTCAGGCCAGCTGTTCAACGGCGCGAAGCGCTGCTCGCCCGAACCCGCGCCCCCGCGACCGTCCTTGATGCGGTAGGTGCCCGCGCTGTGCCAGGCCATGCGGATGAACAGTGGTCCGTAGTGGCCGTAGTCGGCGGGCCACCAGCTCTGGGAGGTCCTCATGACGGCGTTGATGTCCGCCTGCAGGGTGCCGAGGTCGAGGGTGGCGAATTCCCGGGCGTAGTCGAACTCCGGGCCCATGGGGTCACCGGCGGGTGGGTTTCGGTGGAGAACGCTCAGGTCCAGCTGGTTCGGCCACCAGTCGCGGTTGGCCGTGCCCGGGCGAGACGCATGGGCGACCGGGCACTCGCCCCGTCCGTCGAGGTGGGCCTGTCCTCCGGTTGCGGTGCTGTTCTCGGGCACTGGGTCCTCCTGGTGCGGCGTCGTGGACGTCGAGGTGGCGTTCCCCTACCGAGGTCGGCCGAGTGGTGGGGCACAGGTGGGTTCGAAGTCGCGTGCGGCACGCTGACCTGGTGGTACGGGAACGAGACCTGATCGAGCTCAAGCGTAGGGCCGGAGCAACCTTCGAATATCCTGGAACTTGTCCGGAGAATCCGCCATCAGAAGGTCGCTCCGCTGCCTCCATGGAGCCTCACCGTGGCCGCCGCGGTGCAGATGTCGGCTTGGGCCAGGGAACTCAGCTCGTCGGACACCAACTTCTTCTCGGACGCGGCCCGAGTCGGCGCGAGGCTCATCCCGACCAGCGAGCCGGTCGGCGGGTCGCCCTTGCCGTGCAGCACGACATTCCCGAGGATGCCGGGGCCTTGGGCTTCTGGCCGCGGGTGTGCGACAGGCGCGCCGTGTTGAAGGACTCGGTGTCCGATGGTGCCGCGAGCGGAACATGCAGGATCATGGTTCCCGGGTGCCTGCTTGCGGTTCGAGCAGGACCAGGGGGATCACGCGGTCTGTCCTGGTCTGGTACCCGGCGTAGTTCGTGTGTTCGGCGGTGATGCGGGGCCACAGTTCGTCGCGTTCCTGCGTCGTGGCCACTCGAGCCAGCATCGGCAGGCTGGGGCCACCCTGCACGGCCACGTGGACGTGAGGGTCGTTCTGCAGATTGAGGAACCAGGCCGGATGCCGGTCATCGCCACCGCGTGAGGCCACGACGACCAGGGCTTGCCCTACCTGTGCCGGCGAGGTGAGTATCACCGTGCGCGGCTGACCGGACTTGCGCCCGATCGTCGTCAGTTGCACGACCGGCATCCCGGAGACGCGGAACCCCACGCGGCCGCCACTGATCTTCAGGATGGTCCGATGGACCGCATTCATCGTCTTCAGGGCCACGTCACTGGGCATGTGGCGAACCTACCTTTCCGGTCCCGGCCGGCCCACTCGGAGCCGATCCCACGTCGGCAAGCGGATGCCCGAATCGCACTCTCCGCGCCGCTGACCATGGCGGGACGCGCAACCCTGCCGTTCCTCCGGTGCAGGGGCGGCCGTCCCCGGTCGCCTGCCATCCTTTGCCAGCACGACGCGACGTCCGGCGTCCCCGGGTGAGGCAGGAGGCAGGTGCGGGTGGTCCACAGGGAAGCGGCCTTGCCCGAGGACGGCGGGGAGATCGTGGCGTTTGCCAGGGACCTGCGCAGGCTTCGTGAGCGGGCGGGGGGACCCAGCTACCGGGAACTCGCGCGTCGCACGAACTACTCGCCGTCCGCGCTCTCCCAGGCAGCCAATGGAAGATCCCTGCCCACGCTGCCGGTGGCGCTGGCCTTCGTGCGCGGGTGCGGAGGGGCGCCGCAGGAGTGGGAGGAACGGTGGCGGCACATCATCCAGGGGTGCCCGGGCGAGACAGCTCCTGCGAGAGAGGGCGACTCCGCCGAACCGAACAGCGCCCCCAGGGACGTGGCCCTGGCGGCGGACGGGCCGGTGCCGGATCTCCGGTGGTGGCGGCGGTCGCGGCAGCCGGGTCCTGTCCTGGCGGCGGGCCTCGGAGCAGGCATGGCGGTGGGGGTCGTGCTCGGGGTGGTCGGGACGATGCTGGTGGACGGCGGGGTTCCTGGGCCGAGTGACGCGATCAGCGCCAGCAGCGACCGCGGCATCGGAACTCCTGGCCCGTTGGGCCCCGGGCGCGGGGGCTCCGAGCCCGCAGGAGACGGTGCCGACCCGAACAGATCCGGTTGCGGGCAGGACGCCGCCACCGCCGCGTACATCACCGTGCACTTCCCGTCCTCCCAACTGGCCGGGAAACTGGAACTGCGCTACTCGAAGTCCTGCGGGACCGCGTGGCCGCGTTTCACCCCCGACGCCGCCTGGCGTCCGGGGCCCGGGATCACCGTGACGGTGTGGACGGTGCGCCCCGCGGATCACCTGAGCTTCAACTTCAGTGCGGCGTTCGGCGGGGAGGCGTCCATCGGGGACATGCTCCGCCTCGCTCCTGGTTGCGTGATGGCTGGCGTGTCCGTGGCCTCCGTGACCCAGCAGTCGCCCATGGCGGAGACGTTGTGCTGGACCGGCCCGTCCTCGTCGGCCACGCCGACCTCGACCCGGGCCGTCTCCCCTCTGCCCCGGACGGCGTCCCCGGGTCACTGAGGCGTCTCGAGGCCACTGGGGGCATCGCGCCCCCGTGCGGTACGGCGCGAGGGAGATCCGCTCTGGCCCGGACGGCGCGGATATCCTGCGCGACGTCGTCCGGCTCCTCGCCCTTCACGGATCCTGATCACCACCGGACAGGTCGAGGTCTCCTCCCTGGCCCGTGTCCACGTCATGTTCATGAACGTTCACGACCTTCCTGAGCGCGTTCGCCTGCGGGTAGACAAGGCGCGTGACGGGGTGGCCGGGCGGGACGGGCTCACCCCGAAGCCTTCGGCGTGACGCCTCGACGGACGGCCGTCGTCAGGCGTCCCGTCCAACTCCCCGGGGGTGACGATGACAGCGAGTCGTGTCCATTGGCCTGATGCATCGCGGTGGTCCTCGGCCGGCGCTCCCTTCCCGTCGTCGATGGAATCTCCTCCGTCGGGGCGTGACCGTCCCGCGGTGGACCGGAACACGAAGGACACGCGATGAACAGAACCTGGCGAAAGAAAGTGCTGGTGGTCGTGGCCGCCGTGGGGATTTCGTGCGGGATCGCCGGTCCCGCTGCGGCCGACAGCTACGGCGGTTACACGACCACCGGCGTCAACATTCGGAGTGGCCCGGGAACCAGCTACGGGATCATCGGCTCCCTTGGCAAGGGCACGCAGGTCCACGTCTACTGCACCATGCAGGGGACAGTGGTCAACGGGACGGCGATCTGGGACGACATCGGGAACCACCGGTTCGTCACCGACGCCTATGTGTACACCGGTTACGACGACCCGATCGCGCCACCGTGCATGCCCACGTCCGAGTACCGCGGGCATGTCGACATCAATCCTGTCGCCGGATGCAGCGGCGCGGGCAGCTTCGCCAACTCGAACTACGGCACGACGCTCAGCCCGGACGCCGACTGGTACTACGCCCGGCCAGGAGGCTGTCCGACCAGTACGTACGCCTACACCTACGGTCACGGTCCGACGCCCAGCGGCGACTACGCCAAGTGGGGATACTACGCCGGCGCCTACAATTCCTGCACCCTGACCGCATTCTTCTCGACCCCGCAGTCGGAGGTATTCGATTCCGCGGCGCACTATCAGGTGCTCACCGGGAGCGACCATGCCACGAAGGTCACGGATATCACTGTGAACCAGCAGGCCTACGTCAACGGCAAGTGGACGATGGGTACCTACCGGGCGGACGGGAGCGGGTACCTGGGCGTCATGTTGGACGACTCGAGTCCGACAGTGAGCAGCCATGTGCGGGTGGCGGCAGGCGATATCCAGTTCGACTGCGACGCCGTCGTGGGCTGATCGACGCGCAAATGCTCGGTGGGTCGGTGCCCGACGTGACCGACAGCTCGGAGGGTTCTCCTTCGGATCGCCGCGCGGTCATGGTCGGGCGCCGCCCGCGGTGCAATGCCGTGCTCGAGGAAATGCCGTTCGTGAGGAGGAGAGAGATGGCTCAGGGTTCCTTCGGACCTGCCGCGACCTCGTCCCGAGGCAGTACGACAGAGAGAGAAGAAGGCGGATCGTGATGAGCAGCCGTTCTCGGCATCGGAAACTTCTCGTGGTCTGGGGGGCCGCGGGTGTCCTGGCGGCGGGCGTTGTCTCGCCGCACGCAGCGGGTGCCACGCGTCAGGCCGCGCTGGGGGTCACGCGTCCGGTCGCGGGTACCTCGGCCCATGCCGTCCCCGGGTCGCATCCTGCCCATGCCGCGCGCGTTCCTGGTGGCGATGAGGTGGTCACCGGGGTGGGAGACATCGAGGGATATCACCTCTACGCCGCGTCCTCGGCCGACGGCTGGGCATGGCACTGGCTGGCGACCCTGCGCCCGGCGGATGCGGACCAGGCGTGGATAGGTCAGCAGTGCCTGACCGGCGACGGCCGCAGCGTGGTCGCGGTGGTCGCACCGTGGGCCGCGGCCAACTCCGAGGCCGGGATGAACGTGGGTGGGTACGCCTTCGCGGTGGACGCCCACACCGGCGCGGTCCGCCCGTTGGCGACCGGTGCGTCCCTCGCCTACTTCGACCCGGGATGCGGCAGCGGCAGCACAGTGGCGTTGACCTCGTTCCTCGGGGCCGCCCAGCGGCCGAGCCGAGTCACCGTGGTGGACGCCGGGACGGGGAAGGTGTCCGCGATCACCACGGTGTCGGACGAGGTGACCTCGGCCGTGCCGGCCGGGGGGCGGATCGTGGCCGCGCGGGGCAACGATCTCGTGGATGTCTCCGGTGGCCGGATCCGGGTCCTGGCCCATTTCCCCGACGCCACCGGCCAGCTCGCGGCGAGCGGGGACGGGGGAGTGGACCTGTTGTCCCAAGGCGCCCGTACCAGCCAGGTGTGGCACTGGTCACCGGCGGGGACCCGGCGCCTGGGAGGCGGACCGGTGGCGCGGGTCCACCTGTTCCCCGGCGCGGGCGGTCACACCGTCGTGGTGGGCGCCGGCAGGCCCGACACCCGCTACGGGATGCGGGTCGGCCACGCTCCGGGGGACGCCGAAGGCTCCTCGGCGGAGGGCGGCGCCGTGCTCACCGCCGCTCGCACGCAGCTGGGCGCCGGTGCCCGTGTCCGTCCGCAGGCAGCTCTCGCAGTAGGCGCGGCAGCCACGCCCGTTCTCACCGCACTGCCTGCCCCGGCCGGGACGGCCGCCACCGCCGCCCCCACCCTGAACCTTCTCCGCGCCGCGGCCACGCTCAGCGCCGCCGCGGCGACGACCACGACGACCCCGCCCGCGACCACGGCCTACGCCTGCTCGGTGCCGCGCAACGACATCAACAAGCAGGTCTGGCAGCCGACCTCCGACCAGGTGCGGTGGGCCGTCAACCAGGCCGTGCAGGGCGCCTTCGGGTCTGGTCGCACGCCGGGGTTGCGACCGTCAGCCGCCGTGGCCGGCCAGCTGCTTCTCGACGACGCCGCCGGGACGGCGCTGCCACGCGCCTACGCCGATGTCGACTTCCCGCTCGTCTCCGGTGCACCCGCCGTCCCGCCGCTGGTGATGTACGCGATCCTCGCCCAGGAGTCGAACTTCAACCAGGCCAGCTGGCATGCCGCCGTCGGACGAGCCGGCAACCCGGTGATCGCGAACTACTACGGCGCGACGCAGGACGGACCGCCCATCGACTACGGACAATCCGATTGCGGGTACGGGATCGCCCAGATCACCGACGGCATGAAGATGCCCTCGTCGGGGCAGCCGACCGCCGTGCAGGTCCGGGTCGCTACCGACTACGCGACCGACATCGCGGCAGCCGTGCGCATCCTGCAGTCCAAGTGGGTGGCGCTACGTGGCCTGAAGCCGAAGATGACGGTCAACAACGATGATCCGACCAAGCTCGAGAACTGGTACACCGCGATCTGGGCCTACAACAGCGGCGTCTACACCGACACGACCACGCGTACCGGCCTCGGCTGGCACAACAACCCGGCGAACAAGTTGTACCCCTACCCCCGGCACCCGTTCCTCCACGGCGGCACCACCCAGACCTACGGCGATGCCTCGCACCCGAACGACTGGCCCTATCAGGAGAGGGTCTTCGGGTGGATGGAAGTGCCCCTGGTCGGCCCGGACGGCTACCTCGCCTACCGCGGCACCTACGACTGGGACAGCGGCAAGGGAGGCTTCCTGAGCCTGCCCACGCCGCTGACGTTCTGCTCCGCGACCGTGAACAGCTGTGACCTCAACCAGTTGATCGCAGGCAAGGACCCCTGCCCCGCGGAGAGCGTCGGGACGGGCAGCGCCTGTTGGTGGAATCAGCCGGTGAGCTGGGTGGACTGCACGAAATCCTGTACCACCGACACGGTCACGAACGCCCCCAACGGCCACGTGTACCACACCACGCCCGGTGAGGCCGAACCCACCGCGACCCCGGTCTCCGTCCCCTGCGACGCCACCACCTACTCGCCGGGGGCGAATGCGGTGATCGTCGACGACGAGGACGTCGGGGCGCCGCAGAACGCCGGGGGCAGGTTCCCCAACCTGCAGGGATGCCTGAACAGCACGCGCCTGTCGCCGGCCGGCCAGCCCCAACCACATGCCAGTCCCGGCTTCAGAATCGTCGACACCTCCAGCGCCGATGTCCTGACCGATCCGTCGAGCGCGGCAGCCATCGATGTCCACCAACTCGGCGGTGGTCTCGGCGGTCACCTGTTCTTCACCCACACCGGTCCCGCAGGGCAGGCTATTGAAGCAGTAGCCCTGTGGAGCGCCACCCTGACCGCTGACCCCACCTACGGCACGGTCTACGAGGCCAAGGTGTTCGTCCCGGACATCGCCGCCACGACGACCCGCGCCACCTACGAGGTTTCCGATTCCTCCGACAACTCCACGCTGGAACGCACGATCAACCAGAACATCCACTCGAACCAGTGGGTGAGCCTGGGGTACTACCTGTGTGGCGGACCCAGCCAGCCGACCAATGCCAGCAGTTGCTCCCTGGACGTCAGGTTGCGGACGAACACGCCCAACGATGACCCCGACCAAGGCGCTGACATCGCCATGGACGCGGTCGCGTTCGTCCCGGTCCCTCCCGGCGCCTACGTCGCCCTCGGCGACTCCTATTCCTCCGGGGAAGGAGCGGCCGGCACCCACGGCACCGACGCCACCTACGACGAGAGCACCGACCTGCCGGAGAGCATCGACGGCCACGGCAATCTCTGTCACCGTTCCGCCGCGTCCTGGCCCCGCGTGCTCGCGGCCGCCAAGGGCCTCAGGATCATCGACCTGGCCTGCTCGGGATCCAACACCGGCGACATCACCCTGGGCACTCCCGACAGCAACTACACCTTCGACGAGCGCCAGTCCGATGCCTACTTCCTGGGGGTCGTCGACACCGGCAAGGCGGAGACCCAGTTCCTCGGCGACGGGCGACTGCGACCCCTCGACGCCCCTGCTCCCACCGTCGCCCCGACCCCTACCCCCACGCCTGTGCCCACGCCGGTGCCCCCAGGCTCGACCACCACGACCACCACGACCACCACGACCGGGCCCACCACGACGGACTGCGGGGCCGGTCCGCCGCCGTACTGCCTCATCCCCAATCCGGACTACGCCGGCTCCACCTACTACGGCGAATCACAACAACTCGACCTGCTCCGGGCGCTGCGCCCCAGCCTGGTCACCCTGAGCATCGGAGGCAATGACATCGGATTCGTCGATGTCCTCACCTCCTGCTACCTGCGAGCGAAACTCGAAGGGGGCTCCGGGTTGTGCAAGGACAACGACTTCACCAACTCCTTCGGTGATCTGGTGGCGAACCGGATCCAGAGCGTCGAGCCGGTCCTGGAGAACACCTACCGGCAGATCATCGCCGCCGTCGGAAGCGCCACCACCGTCTACGTCGTCGACTACCCCGCGCCGGTCGTCGCCGGCACCACCTGCTCGGGGCTGAACGACGAGGATCTGACCTGGCTCGCCCCCAAGGTCGCCGAGATCGACAACGTCATCGCCCTCGCAGCCAGGAACACGGGTGTCCACCTCGTCGACGTCCGGACCGCGTTCAACGGACACGACATGTGCGCCGGCACTCCCTATGCCACCGCGCCCGACCTCAACCTCCTCACCGACAACACCCTGTCCCAGTCCGTCATGGACAACTGGTTCCACCCCAACAAGGCCGGTTACCAAGCCATAGCCCAGACGGTCGCCGCGCAGATCCCGTGAGGTAGCACCACAGCGACACGCCCCCATCCAGGAGCCTTCTCCGGTTGACCTGGGGGCGTGTCGGGGCGCCGGTCGGGAATGCTGACCTGCGCCCCGGGACGTCGACGGGCCTGTCCGACATGCCGGTGACGATCCGCGCCGCAAACGGGACGACAACCGCACTGACCACCCCGGCGCACGGAGCAGTCACCACCGGGCTCCCGGTCGGTACCCACACCGTCTCGGCCCTCTACGCCACCGGGACCGCCCCGAGGTGATCCCCAGGACTGACGGTCGGTGTCATCTGTCCGCAGCTCTCGCGCGTCTTCCCTTCGACAGCTCTGGATGGGCTGCTCCCGCGGCCCCAGCCCGTGACCGATCCAGGCCGTACAACGCTCCACCACCCAAGGGGGAAGACATGCTCAGCCGTAGGTTCTCCGGTACGGCGGTCCTCATCGCCGTCGCCCTGGCCGTGGGATCGGCTTCCGTAGCTGCTCCCGCGACGCAGACATCGACTCTGGTCGCTATCCGCGCCGCCCATCACCCGAACTTCGACCGGCTGGTCTTCGAGTTCACCGGCCCGCTGCCCACCACCTACAGCGTCACAAGAGTCCCGCAGATCATCGGGGACGGTTCGGGCCTGCCCATCCCTGTCGCGGGGGACGCGCTGCTGGCAGTGCGGTTCTACCCCGCCGCCGGCCACGATGACAGCGGGCACGGCACCTACGGCCCGATCCGACGTACCTACCCGCTTCCCGGCCTGATCGAGGTGGCCAACAGCGGTGACTTCGAGGCGGTCCTGAGCTTCGGCGTCGGTCTGGCCACAAGCACATCGGTGCGGACCTTCACGTTGACGAACCCGAGCCGCGTGGTGGTGGACCTGGACACGACGTTCCCGACCATCACGGCCAGGGCCTACTTCCTCGATCGGAACCGGTTCGCCACCGGGATCGAGCCCTACGTCCGGGCGATTGCCCGCCCGGTCATCCCACCGGCCGTCGCCCACGGGGCTCTGCAGCGACTGTTCGCCGGTCCCACCCCCGCTGAGCGGGCAGCGGGACTGGAGTTCATTGGTTCCGACGCGACCGGCTTCACGAAACTGTCCATCGTCAACGGCATCGCCCGAGTCCGACTGGTGGGCGGGTGCAACAGCCACGGTTCGACGTTCACCATCGCCGACGAGATCTTCCCCACCCTTCGACAGTTCCCCAGCGTGCGCTGGGTGAAGATCTACGACACCGCCGGACGCACCGGCAACCCGACCGGGCCGGTCGACTCGATCCCTGACTGTCTGAACCCCTAGCCGATCCCGTACGACCGATCCTGGCTCCCCGAAGACGACGAACAACACCCCGGCTCAGGTCAGCGACGATCCGTGAAGGACCGGCGGCCTGAGCCGGGGAGGCCACGCCGACCCCCGAACAGAAGATGATCCTCAGACCGCCGGCGTCAAGTACCTGGTCATCGCGCTGGGAGACCTCGTGGGCCTCCGGCGCAGCGCCGGTCCGGGGGACAAGGCTGCGGATTACCGGCGGCTGGGACTGCTGCTCATCTACTTGTACGAAGCCCATACCGTCCAGGTCCGAACTCAACCGGACTTGTCAGGTATGGGCTACGGGGGAGGCCCAGTTCGGTAGCCACCGTGAACGTACATCGGGACGGGGACCCCGGCGCCACGAATGAGGGCTCCGTGCTGGTCAGGAAAGTGTCGAGTACCGGGACGGGCCGATAGATGTCAAGGGCTGCCCAGATCGGTCTGGATGGTGTGGTAGGTCCCCGTCCCCTTGTGGTGTATGGCTCTACTGGTTACCTTCCCAGCGGCCGCCGTGGCGGGTGAGTTCGCCGACGGCCGATACAGGTCACTGCGGCATTGGCCGACACCCGGACTTCAGTCACGGTGAGGGTTCAAACGGTCACGGTGGATGTTCAACTCACGATCGAGAACGTGACGTCGCGGCGCCTTTCGGAAGGACACCTGATGGATCCCAACCGCCGCCCATTCCGCGGATTGCACGGCTGGAGGGGTGTGATCGGAGCCCTGGGTGCTCTCGCTCTCCTGTTCGGCCTCCAGCTGCCCGCTCATGCCCTGGACGTCCTGGACACGCCCACGCCGGTCACCGGCAACGCCACCTGGTTCACGGCACTCGGCGACCCGTACGGGGGTTGTGGGCTGCCCCAGGCGAACCTTGACTCGCAGGACTTCGTGGCCATGAACGTCTACAACACCCCGGGCGACTACACCTTCTACCCCCGCCCGCTCACCGGCGCCGATCTGTCCAAGATCGGTATGTGGAACAACGGTCACAACTGTGGCCGCTGGGTGCAGGTGACCATCGGTGACTACTGCACCGGCACCAACGACGGCGCGCCGAACCAGCCGTTCTGTCGAAACGGATCATGGGTTGCCGACAAGTACAACGGCGCCATCCTGAACATGCTCGTGGCCGACAGTTGTGGCGACGCCAACTCCTGGTGTCGCGATGACCCCTACCACCTCGATCTCGCCGAGGCATCGCTGAACAAGTTCCTGCTCAACGGCACACCGGTCGGGGACATGAACCCCACCCACTGGAACAACCGCCACATCAGCTGGCAGTTCATCCCCGCGCCGAACTACACCGGTGACATCAAGATCGGGTTCCTGGCCGGTTCCAAGGTCGGGTGGACGGCAGTCTCGGTCTCCCACCTACCGAACGGGATGCACTCACTGGAGTACAACGCCGGTGGCAAGTGGACGTCCGCGCCCAACGACGGTGACATGGGGCAGGCTTATCTGATCCAACCGATGGTGAGTGGCGAGACCAAGTACGAGATCCGTGTCCGGGACGCCTCCGACAACCTCCTCAACAACGGCAGGGTCTACGACTTCTCCCTGCCGGACGCCTGCTCGACACAGTGCGCCCCGGCGTACACGCAGATCGCGTACACCACATCCGACACCCCCACCACGTTCGCCCCGGCAACGTGCACGGCTTCCTACCTGACCAACCAGTCGTGGTTCGGTGGCTTCACCGGCACCGTCACGGTCACCGCGGGCCCCTCGGCCATCCAGGGCTGGACGGTGAAGTGGGACCTGTCGAGTGGTCAGACCATCAGCAGCGGCTGGAACGGCACGTTCACGACGAGCGGCACCACCGTGACCGTCACGAACGTCAACTGGAACGGACCGCTCAAGGCGAACGCGTCGACCAGCTTCGGGTTCGTGGCGAACGGGACGCCGTCGACACCTACCCTGTCCTGCACGGCCTCCTGACGGTCAGGACCCGATGGCCCGTGATCACGGGCCATCGGGTCCTTCCTGGAGCGGGCCGAGCCTTGATCCGCTTGCGCCTTTCGGCGGAACCAACCTCGGCTCTGCGGCCCCCGGCGGTAGACGGCGAGGCGCTCGCCCCAGGCCCCAACGGTGAGACCGAGGCAGCCAGCTCATCCGAAGCTGCGAGGAAGTAGTCGCACAGAAGATCCACGAGCCGGGATCATGCCACGAGCCCCCGTCAGGACCCGGGAGCAGGTGACTCGCTTCGCAGCGCCAAGCACGGAGCCGGTGGACGATGGGTTCTCCCGCATCGGCGGCCGCCCCGATGTGGCTGGGGGACGGTGCAGTGCCTCCTACTCCGCGGTCGAGAAGGGCCGCACTCGCCGTGTCGTCGACGGCGGCCTGCGCAGTGGTCGTGATCACGCGAGGATGCTGCTACGGGCAGTTGGGTCCGTCCCCCGCTCGGCTGTAGCGGAGGTCTGGGGGTTGCCGCAGGATCCGGCTCGCTGTCATGCTGCCGGTCATGACGAGCGGAAAGGGCGTGATCGCCCAGGCGCTGTGAGCGCCTCCCCGCGGCGGTACTCCCGTCGCCTTCCTGCTGTTGATGTTGCCATGGCGCTGTGGCGCCGGGTCGTGGATCTGCGGTCCGAGTGGCTCGGGCAGGCGTTGTCCACGCGACCAGCCGATCGGGATGTGGCTGAGGACGCCATCGGTGAGTTGTACGTCATGCTCGGACATCCACGGCCCCGGTTCGCATGGGTGGCTTCTCCCATGGCGGGGGCGGCGTTGGCGCCTCCGGGCACGGCCAGCCTGGCCGGAGAGCAGGTTCACCAGGTGGACGCCGAGTTGGCGTTTCTGGTGTACGGGTTGCGACATCGTCTCGCGCGCCGTGCGACCGGAGGGGGTCAACCGTCGTTCTGGGCTCTGCGGCCGCCGGCGGACCCCTTGCAGGCTCTGCGAGCGGGATGGCCGGTGGCGCAGATCGTCGATGAAGTCGTCTACCAGCCACTCCAGCGCACGGCGCAGGAAGCCATGGCAGCGCACCTGCGTGCGGCACTGCCCCGGCCGAGGGGGTTGGTCTGGTACGGCCAGCATGACGTGGCCTGGATTGCCGCCGTCGATGTGCACCGCAGGCTGTGCGATCCGCGGCTCTCCCCGGCGGACGAGATGCTGGTGGATCTGTGGGCCCGGATCGTCAGGGCCTGCGGGTGCTGGTGGCCGAGGGACGAGGTCTGTGTCATCGCCGAACGACCGGCGCTCATCTGCACAGAACCCGCCGGCAGCAACGACGAAGTGCGCCTGCACAGCGAGCACGGCCCGGCCATGGGCTATCGGGACGGTTGGTCGATCCATGCCTGGCACGGCACGCGGGTTCCCGCCTGGGCCGTTGAGGCCCACACGGCCGAACTCATCGGGGCGGAGCCGAACGTCGAGGTCCGCCGGTGCGCCATCGAACGTCTGGGCTGGCCCACCTACATCGAACAGGCAGCGCTCGCCCTCGTCGCACGCGCGAGAGATCCGGGCAATGCCGGCAACGAGCTCCTGCTGTACGACCTGCCCATCCAGCCCTGGAGTAGGCCCAGCCGGGTCCTGCTCGCCGTCAACGGATCGATTGAGCGAGACGGCACCCACCGCCGCTACGGACTGAACGTTCCGGCCTGGTTCGACGATCCTCTCGCAGCCGCTGGCTGGTCCTACGGGCTGAGCGGACACCAGTACGCCCAGCTACAACGACGGACCTGACCTCCCGCGCCTCCCACACCGGCTTCGGCGGCATCGATCGCCGGAAGAACGGGCGTCCGCGGCGCCGTGATCCGCATTCCTCAGCCCCCTCGAACAAACCACAGGTGATGACATGAAGCTTGCTGATCTTCTCGAACGGACCGGACTCGATGTCCTGGACCACCTCGAACGACAGATCACCGTTCCGGTGATCGATGGCCTCCAAGCCCAGGGTGACCTCCTTGTCGCACCCCTCGCGCTCCTCCCCGAGGTGAGCGCGGAATCGTGGGCCAGGTGGCAGGAAGTCCCGTCCGACGGCGTCGAACTCGTCCGTGGAATCGCCGGGACCAACCCCCACACCCTGGTCGCCGATCCCGGAACCTGCCACCTGGCGACCGGGGTGTTCGACCCGCAACGCCTCGCCATCGCGCTCGTGGAGAACACCGCCCCCGTACACCTCATCCATCCCGAGCACGGTGCGACCGGGATCGCCCCCGGGCGGTGGCTGATCCGCCGCCAACGCGAGTACGCCGCCACTGGTCATCTCACGCGGCTGGTCGCGGACTGACGCAGCACGCGGTCCCTGGGGCGTACCAGCCCAGGGACCGCGTCCGTTCCGTCCACGCCCTCCACCCCAGGGTGGGCCCGCAGGTTCAGCTCGGCAGGTGAGGCCTGCTCGTGGGGCAGAGTCACGATCAGGTAGGCGGTCTCGCGGGTGGTGCGTGAGCGCAAGCAGCGGGTGCGGGTGATCCGTACGGCCTGGGCGGCGTGGGGAAATCCCAGCCCGGCCGGGACGGTGACGACCTTGCAGGTGCGTGTCTCGCGGCGCCCGTGGGCGTGATCACGGGTGCGGTCCCAGACGGGCACGTCGGACCAGGCAGGGATCGTAGGCGGGCCAGCAGGCGGGGCTGGTTTGCCTTGACGCGTACGTACAGGGCTGCCCCGCGCTCGTGCAGATCGGTGGCGTGGATGGTCTGGGCGTGCAGGGCATCGGCCACGAACACCACCCCGCACACGGTCCCGGTGACGGCCTCGATGTTCTCGATGAGGGGCTTGACCTGGGCGATCTCCCCGCCCTTGGTCTTCAGGGGGATCGGGGCCAGGGTGATGCCGGTGGCCACGTCCAGGGCCGGGAGCAGATGCGTGCGGGTGCCGTCGGCCTGCACGGCCCGGCGCAGGGTCTTGCCGTCGAAAGCAATCACCCGGCGGCCGGCCGGCGAGCTCGGCGCTGGGGTGCGCGCCAGGAGCCAGGTCGCCAGGACCCGGGTCAGGGCGATGGGGTCGATGCGGGTGAGCAGGCGCCACACGGTGGTCGGCGCCGGTCGGCGGGCAGGCTCCAAGGTAGCCAGGGCATCCGGGGGAAGGTCTTCGAGCCAGTCGGTGATGCCGGCGTAGGCGACCGATCCAGCGATGACTGCGCACACCGCAACACCCAACATCGAAGCCAGGTGGTAGCGCACCCCGTGTCGGTCACGGGGATCGGGCACCTGTTCCAGGGTCTGGATCAGCCCGGGTCACTCATGGTCGGTCACTTCCGGGCGGGACCCCGGATGGGTGGTCAGGGCCTGGTTCAGGGCGGTGATGGGGCAGGAGGCCATCTGCGGGTGCGGCCTTGTCTGGAGTCGGGACGTTCTAGTCAAACTCCATGGTTCCGGACGGTCGCACCTGCTTCATGCCGGCCTCCGCGGACCTCTTCGCGTGCATCCCCGCAGCTCACGGCTTGATCACGTGACTATGCAAAGACCCTGATCGCACGGGTCGTCTCCGGGTCGCGGCGGACTCCGTCAAGCCGGAGACTGCTGATGAGCGCGTGACCTCGGCTCGTCTGTATGAGTATTGGTGGTTGTTCGGTCGAGCTGAGATGGAGACCCGCGATGCCCGAGATCACCCCGTGCCTGTGGTTCGACGACCAGGCTGAGTCGGCGATGAGGTTCTACACCTCGATCTTCGACGACTCGGGAATCGGGCACGTGGAGCGCTATCCCGAGGAGTCGCTGGACCCGCACTTCGCCGGCATGACCGGCAAGGTCATCTCCGGGTCCTTCCGGCTGCTGGGGCGGTCGTTCATGTGTCTGGACGGCGGCCCGCTGTTCACGATCAATCCCTCGATCTCGTTCTACTGCACCCTGGAGGACCAGGCGAAGGTCGAGGCGACGTGGCAGCAGCTCGGCGAGGGCGGAACGGTCCTGATGCCGTTGCAGGCCTATCCGTGGTCCCCGGCATACGGCTGGCTGCAGGACCGGTACGGCGTCACCTGGCAGCTGACGCTGGCCGGGGCCGGACGGCCGCCCGCGCGGGTCACGCCGCAGCTGATGTTCACCGGTCCGGCGGCCGGCCGCGCGCAGGAAGCCATGCGCCTGTACACGGAGCTGTTCGAAGCTTCCGGCATCGATGCGCTGGTCCCGTACGAGGAGGGTGACCAGGACACCCCCGGGCTGGTCAAGCACGCGCGCTTCCATCTGGGGGACAACCACCTCCTGGCCATGGACAGCACGCGCGGCCACGACTTCACCTTCAACGAGGCCATCTCGCTGTTCGTCTCCTGCCGCGACCAGGCCGAGGTCGACCGGTATTGGGACGCCCTGACCCGTGGCGGTGGCGTGGAAAGCCAGTGCGGCTGGTTGAAGGATCCCTTCGGAGTGAGTTGGCAGATCGTCCCGGCGAACCTGCCCGAGCTTCTGGGAGCCGGGCCGGCCGCGGTGCAGGCCCTCATGGCGATGCGCAGGATCGACATCGCCGAGCTGCAGCGGGTGGGCCGCAGCGAATGACTTCGCCCCATCGTCCCCAGCCGACCCGCAAGGTGGACATGATCTGTAGCGGGCGGTGTGGTCCCTGGACCGTGACCGCGCGTTGCATCCTTGGGTCAAGGCGCCCGATCCGCGGGCGCACCGCCGGGCGTACCCGGCGGGGGGAGTGAGGGGTGGCTCGAGAACGGGCCGTAGCCCTGGAACGCGGTGAGAGCCTTTCCTCAGGGGGTTCGCGCGGTCAGGCGGACCTGGGGATGGTCTGGGCGTGACGTGGCGCCTTCGGGACGCCTGCGGGAGCGAGGCCAGCAGGCGCTGGAGGGGGAGGAGTGCCTGTGGTGTGCGGCCGCGGGCCCAGAGCCAGGTCTGGGCCTCGTCGCGGATGAGCAGGTCGGGTCCGGCGTACCAGTGCACGCTCGGCACGGTCCAGTGGGGCAGTTCGGGGATCGGCAGGCGTCGGTATACGGCCGCCAGCGGCCGGGTTCGTGGGAGAGCTGCATGAGCGTCGGCGGTCGTCCTGATCGAGATCCTCGAGGTGGATGCCCCACTCGGCGCAACCCTGGTTCTCGATCCGCAGCACCAGGACCTGGCCGCCGGCATCGACATGGATCTGGTTGCCGGTGAGGAGCCTGTCCTGGTTGCTGGTCAGGTCGCGGTCGTGGCCCGGGAGGGCGTAGCTCTCGATCAGGGACCGGGGAAGGGCCTGGATCCGGGATTTGGTGGCCGTGAGCTGGTCCTGCAAGGCGGCGAGTTCGGCGGTGCCGAGGCCGTCGCCGGGCCGCGGCGGGCGGTGCCATGCCCTCGCGTGGTCCCGACGAACTGCCACGTCGCCTGCCGTTCCTGCGCCGCCTGCCTCACCGCCGGTACGAGATTGAAGACTGCTGGCGGCATCGGGTCCACGCGCCAACCCTACGGACCTCGCCGACCCGATGACCCCCGCTCTCGTCGCCCAGACCAGAGCACCGGGGCATCGCCCATCAGGGCGCGTCGTCAGTGGCCGGCGCAAGCCATCGATCTTGGCGAACCTGACGGAGAGGCCATGGGGAGATTCTGTGTCCGAAATTCGGCACCGGGAACCCGGCAGACTCGCGAGGAATGAGTGTGCATGCGGTCGAAAGTACCTGCCTGGTGGCGGTTGTGCGAACGCAGCCTCCCTTGGCGGCGGGCGTAGTCCAACCCGTGCACACGAAGTTGCCGACAGGCCCGAGCGCGGGGGTCAGTGTGGCATGGAGATGATCACGTGTGGCTTCGCGGACTGTGACGAAAGAGCCCAACACGCCCGCGGGTGACCCGCCAGCGTGTCCTTCACATCGTCCGTGGGGTCAGGCGGCGCCGGATGGTGCACTCCGTGCAGACCGCATCGACGGCCGACACCACCTTGGGGTTGAAGGAATCTGGCGTGGGACCTACAGGGTCGGCGACGGCCCTTCGTCTGGCGTGAACTGGCCAGCTTCGGGAGTCAGTGTCGAGAGGTGGCGGTGAATCTCTTGGAGGAGATCGGTGTTCTGTTTCACCGCTTGGGTCAATGCGGTGTTCTCGCTCAACAGGACCTTGATGTCATCGGTGTTGTGCTCGGTGTGCAGGGCAACCTCGGAAGCGATCGCGTCCGCCCGCTTGGCGGCGATGAGGAGTGCCGCGGCTTGCACGCCGGCGAGCATGGACAAGAACAGGTTGAGCAGAATGTAGGGGTAGGGGTCGAAGCCGTGCTTGCCGTGTGAACCGCCCAGATAGAAGACCGAGTTGATGATCGCCCAAACAATCATGATGGCGAAGAAGCCGAACACGAAGGGCCATGAACCCATCGCGTTCCGCATCCGGTCGGCGGCCCGTTCTCCGAGCGTGAGTTGATCGCCGGATCGCACTCCGCGGTGGGTGTGCCAGTGCGTCTGCCAGCCGTGTGTCGCCATTCGCCAAGGATCACGCATCTGGGCGCACCACGCGATTCGCTACGCGCGTCTGCCATGCCTGGCACCTGGCTCACCGGGTAGCCGTCGGGCCCTGGTCGCTGCGGTTGAGCTTCCTCAGCTGCCTGGTCCTGTCGGCCCTTCCGCACACCCCTCAGTGGCAGATCCTGCCCTGGGCCCTCCTCTATCTCGGAATCTGGCTCGGCCCCTTGGCCGGAAAACCGCGGCGGCCCGTCTGAACTCCGGGCGCGAGACGCCGGCACGCCTGTGAGGCAGGACTGGCCTGAGGACACCCTGGCCGGAGATGGGGGTATCCGCACCCAGGACAACGCCAGTTGGGGCGAGGCATACTGCGCGCGTGATCCTGGACGGCGGCCGGCGCGGGCGGCGCGACCGCCAGACACGGCCGGGCATCGGCATCGGCCGATGAGCGACGCACCGGCCCTCGGGGTCCGCATCGCCCGCGCCAGGAGCCTGCTCGATCTGAGGCGTCACGACGAGGCGTCCGTGCTCCTGCGGAGGGTCCTCGCGGACGATCCAGGTCAGGCTGTCGCCTGGCGTCTCCTGGCTCGGGCCCAGATCGGGGCCCAGCAGGCTGCCGAGGCCCTGCGGTGCGCCCGGAGGGCGTGTGCACTCGACCCGACTGACGCTTGGGCTCATCACGTCCGCAGCCACGCCGCGACGAAACTCGGCAGGCACGAGGAGGCCATCGAGGCAGCGCGGCGGACGGTGGCGCTGGCCCCCAACAGCTGGCAGAGCCATGCCCGGCTCGCAGAGGCCATTGCCCATGAAGGCGCCCGCCGGGGTGTCTGGGCGCAGGCCAACGCCGCCGCCGAACGGGCCGTCGAGCTGGGCCCCGACGAGCCCGACACGCATTTCCTGGTCGGCACGATCGCGGCCCAGTGGGGTCTTCTGGGCTGTGCCGAGGATGCCTTCCAGCGCACGCTGGCCCTGGACCCCACACACGTCGGCGCCCGCTTCGCCCTCGCCTGGCTGCACATGGACCAGACGAAGCACGACCGCGGCTCACGGCTGGCGCAGTCGGCCGAGAGCATCGCGAACGTCGCCCGTGCTGACCCCCGTAACCAGATCGTCCGGGGCGAGTTCACGAACATCCTCCGCGCGACAATGGCCCGCCTCGCCACCTTGTTGTTCCTTGCGGTTCTGAGCCGTTGGCTGATCTGTCCGGGCGACGCCCCGCTCGCACGGGCGTCCGTTCCCTGGCTGCCGTCCCTCATGATGGCGATCCCCTTGATCGCCGCCGTTCGCTTCGTGAGCGCCGTGTCGTCAGGCACTCGCCGCGCCACGATTCAGGAGCTGACGCGCGGTTCGCTGGGCCTGGCGTTCCTGTTCCTGAGCACGGCAACGCTGCTCGCACTCGCGGCCCAGTGGCTCCTGACGGCCTCGATCGACGACGTCACCGCGACCTCGGCCACCTTTGTCGTCCTGGCGCGGGAAGTGCTGCGAGCGGCACCGCAGCCGGCGCCGCTCGGGGTGGGTAGCGCCGGGCGTCTTCGTCGCTGGTCGCGGACCTGGCGCACCGCAGCGCGCGAGGTCGTCTCGAGACTGGGCGGCGCCGGTAAGGGTCGCCTCGTCGCGGTGTTGCGCATGTTCTGGCTGGGATTCCTGCTCGCGGCGGCATGGGTGATCGTTCCGGTCGGGCATGGCTGGCCCCTCATCGGCGCGATCGGCGGCTGGCTCGGGCTCCGGATCGGTCAGGCGCGGCACAACGGACCCGAGACGGCGTGGATGCGCGCTGTGGGCAGACCGGACTACGACACCGTGCCCTGAGCCATGGCCTTGCGCGACGGCCCCCGGTGAGCAACACCACTCAGTCCGACGCGTTCCTCTGTGGGGGCTCACTCCGGGGGAGCGGCCTTCGGGTACCTCGATGCGTCTGGCGGCGCGTCTGGTGGAGGCCGTCGTTGTGCCGACCAAGGACGACGTCGCGTCCGTGTCGCTGTCGCCTTTCTGAGCGGTGTCGATCCGGGTCGGCGGCTGATGCGGGCTGGTCTGTGCGACAGGTGCCGGTGGAGTTGATGGCTTCGCGGGGGCCACGGCCCACACGAACCCCGTACCCTGACCTCCGGACCTCACCTCGGCGTGATCAGCGAACACGGGTTCCGTCGCGGACCAGTCCAACGACGATCCATGATCGCCAGGGTGTCCCGTGAGCCTCATCGTGGAAGGCGCCGGGCGCCCACCCATGTCGTTGCCTCAAGGATCACGGTCGGCGAGGAACATCCTGCAAGATGTCCTCTATCCGTCCGTTCCCGCGCTCGTACCCTTCTCCGCTGTCCCCCAGCAGCATGATCTTTCGGATCTGCTCCGGGGAAAGCCAGGGGTGGGGAACACCCGCAGGGCTGCTCCGTAAGTGGCTCTGAGGTGGCGGACCCCGTTGCCTCGCCCTGTCTCTTGCCCGCTGCCTTGCGGCGGCGACGTCGTGCGACATGGGCCAGGCGGGTCCAGGGCGTGCGGTGGGTCGTGTCGCGAGGCGGTGGGAGTGTGGTGGGCCCAGGATGGGGTGCTGGGGTTCGGGCCGCGATCACCGGCGGGATTGTCGTCCCGTCCATTTCCCCCGTGGCGTCGATGTCGCCGGAATGGCGGTTCGGCCCCAGCACCAGGTGTCCACTCGTGGAGGGTATGGGCGGGCGTTGCGGGTGTCGGCGTCAAAGGTCGGTGCCCCGACCACGGGGGAGGAGTCGGGGCGCCTGGACGCGGTCAGCGACGGGGGATGCCGACACGGGCGTCGTGGGTCTGATCCTGGCATCGGGTTCGGGTGGGTGCATCCGGCTGAGCGGGTGGGCTGCGGCGCGGGGGTGGGGGGAGGACGGGGGTGCCGTCCGGGTTTCGGGCCCGGCGGTGCGTGCGGTGGAAGTAGTGTCCTTCGGCCTGGCGTGGTGGGGGGCATCGCCGTGTCGGGGGCGCGGGCCGGGGTGGTGCGCAAGATGTGCGTCCGGCACCGTGGGTGCTGGGATGGGCTCCGACATGGATCTCTGAGGTGTGCCCGCGTGTGGATCTCGGGGTGGTCGGTGAGCGGGTCGAGCGTTTCCGAGACTTTCCTGGCGTTTATCCGGCGGCTGTGACACTGGTGAGCATCCGGTACTGCTCGTTCCATGGGGCAGTTCCGCCGCCGGCCGCTATGTCTGGCTGGCGCAGGCTGGGGGCGGGATGCCTGGCTTGGCAGGGTCAGGTGCGGGTCAGGTCGGGGATGCTGGTGGGGTTGGTGACGATGGTGTGGGCGATGTCGATGAGTTTGAGGTTGTGGTGGCGGGCGTAGCTGCGGAGTAGTTCGAAGGCGTGGTCGACGTCGATGCCGTGGGTTCGGGCCAGGGCGCCTTTGGCCTGTTCGATGATCACGCGGCTGGTCAGGGCGTGTTGGAGTTGCTGGGTGAGGATCTCGCCCTGGTGGATGGCTCGTTCTTGGAGTAGGCCGATGGTGGCGACATCGGCAAGGGCTTGGACGATCTTCACGTCGCCGGGTTCCAGACCTCCGGCCTGGGTGCCGAACAGGTTCAGGGCTCCGATGACCTTGGCGCGCAGGCGCAGGGGGAGGGCGTGGACCGAGCGGAAGCCGAGGGCGGTGGCCTGGGGGGCGAAGGTGGGCCAGCGGTCCGCGGCGGTCCGCAGGTCTGCGTTGATCACGGGTGTCTGGGTGGCGTAGGCGTCCAGGCAGGGTCCTTCACGGATCTGGACCTGGAACAGTTCCAGCAGCCTGGTCGCCTCGTCGGAGGCGGCCATGACCTGCAGGTGCCCGTGGGCGTCGGCCAGGAGCAGGCCTACCGCGGGTACGCCGATCAGTTCGGCGGTGCGGGTCGTGAGCATTTGCAGGAACTCGATCAGGTCGAAGTCGTCGACCAGGGTGTCTGCTACTTCGACGAACACTTCGGCGAGGCGTTCGGGTGAAACGGTGGTCATCAGGGTCTCCCTCTGGGGGTGGATCGTGGGTCGGCCGGGCCGATCGTGTGGATCATGGCTGGTCCGGGGCCAGGCGCAGCCGGCCGGCGACGATGTCACCAGCGATCTCCCGCAAGGCCCGGTCCTGGGTGTACGCGTGGGCTCGCATCCGGGCCAACGCGTCGCCCAGGGGGACGCCGAGGTCGAGCATTGTCATCCCCTGCGCCTGGTAGATCACGTAGTGCGAGTCCAGGGCCTGGTCCAGGCCCTCGGGGACCTCACCGATGGCCGCGTTGCCTTGGGCGTCGAGCAGGGTCTCCACGGCGACCTCGGCGAACGTCAATGCCTGGGTGAGTGAGGCTTGTGAGAGTGGGCCTGGGGTGTGGCGGTAGATGTCCAGGACGCCGAGTCGGGCCGCGCCGATCTGCAGGGGGAACGCGAAGACCGCGCCGATGCCCTGGGCGTGAGCGGCCGGGGCGTAGGCGAGCCAGCGGGCGTAGGCGCCGTTGCCCAGGTCAGGTTCCAGGACCACACGTCGTGAGGTGAAGGCGTCGATGCACGGGCCCTCACCGAGCGCGAATTGGAGTTCTTCGAGGGTTTCGCTGGCCGGGTCGGAGGCCGCTGCGACCCCCCGGGACCCGTCCTCGCCCATCAGGTTGACGCCGGCTCCCGAGGCGGGCAGCGTCCGGGTGGCCACGATGCACAGCCGGCGCAGCCAGCCCACCACC